>JAURFH010000118.1 GCA_030834415.1 Verrucomicrobiota bacterium
TTGCCCATCCTTCTCTTCTGCCACTTCCACCCTCAGCGTACAATCTCTTTTTGTTACACGCTCTAAATATATAAAAAATACGTAAACATCATGATGTCAATAGGTTGAAAGAGTTTATAAGGTGTTAAGGAGAATTTCTAACGACGTTTTGTCGCAGCTGCTTGCGAGATGTCTCCTAGCCCCATTATCGATAATCTGCGCCTTGTGCCCAGCATCCTTGACACCGGCTGCCCTCAACAAGACGCGGATGACGGCCTTGCAGGAACCGACGCGATTGGAGCGGTTGCGTTGTATTTCACATCGTCACCGGTGAAACTGTCTTCCTCACCCTCCGGCACGACGGTGTTCGATACCCAGATGAGTTTGGCACCCGTTTACCTCAGGCGCAGCATTGGTGGGAGTGAACAAGACCAAGGCGGCTTTTTACTTTCATCGGCTGAGGCAGGTCATCAATGACGCCACCGAGTATGAAACGCCTTTCCAAGGCCAGATCGAAGTGGACAAGAGCTGCTTTGGCGGCCAGCAGAAAGGCAAACGCGGCCGTGGCGTTGTCGTATTGTAATTCGAGTTTCGTTGGCTTTAATGAACGGGCCGGGCCGTTATCCGAGTTGAAGATAATCAGTGTGTTTTCCGCAAGTCCCGGTCTGTCCAGCGCAGCGAGCACTTCACCGATACGGTCATCAGCATGTACGAGCACCGAGGCGTAGATATGATCCTGCCGGCTCTCCATTTCGCGGAAACGCCATTCATACTTCGGCACGGGGTCAAAGGGTGTGTGCGGTTCGTGAATCCACAGATTGACGAAGAACGGCTTCTTCGCCGCCGCACTTTCCTCGATGAAGGCAATGGTGAGCTGCGCATCCTCGTGAACGGGCATTTGCTCCCCCTGCGCGGTTGAACGCGCCGTATTCGTCGTATCCATAGACCTTCGGCGGCGGCGAGTCAGGGATCATGTCATTCGAAAGATGCCACGTCCCGAAATGCGCCATCGCGTAGCCTGCCGCTTGCAGCATCCTCGGCAGCGTCGGCGTCTGCGATTTGAGCCAGTCAGGGATGTTGCGCTTCGCATTCTGCGGCACCCAGACGAAGTGGCCGTCGATGCTATAGCGTGCCGGGAAATGCCCGGTCATCACTGCGGTGCGACTCGGCGAATACATACCGATGGCGACCGTGAAGCGTGTGAAATCCGTTCCCTCGCGCGTGAGTCGGTCTATGTTGGGCGTCTTTACCTAAGGATGTCCGTGGCATGACAGATCGCCCCAGCCCCAATTGTCTGCAAAGATAAAGACGATGTTGGAGTTCGGAGCATCGGCGGCGTGCGATGAAGTCTGGGCTTGGGCGAGCAACAGAGCGGCGATGAACTTGAGCAAATAACGGGTGAGTTTCATGGCGCTTCGATCCATTCGAGGTTAAACCTCGCGCAGTCGATGGAGTCCGCACGCTCGAAAAGGCAGAGCACTTTGCCATCTGGAAGAAAGGCGAGGTCAGAGTAGGCGGCTTTGCCGGGTTCGAGAGTCTTGCTGATGGGCCAAGTCTTGCCATCGTCTCGGCTGAGCTTGAGGGTGAGGTTTTCGCGCTTGCCCTTTCCACCGGGGATATCTTTGCCGGCCTTGTCGAGCGGCAGTGTGTGCGGATTGGAGAATAGCAACGCGCCTGAAGGATGCGCGATCAGTCCAGCCATGCAGCGGGGTTCCCAGAGCGCTTCATGAAAAAACGGATGACTCCAATCTGTCGCGCCATCGGCGCTCATGGCAACGAGCTTCCGGTTGGGCTTGGATCCATTTCGTGCGACGAGCATCACGCGACCGTCGGAAAGCGTGGCGAGGATCGACTCATTCGGGCTGTCAAAATCGTCTCCGTTCGGAATGGCGATGTCGCCAGCTTTCCATGTTCTGCCGTGATCATCGCTAAAGATTGTGCCGCAGGCGGACGGACCGTGGTCGCCGATTCCGCCATAAGCGAGCCAGATGGGCACCACAAGCCTTCCGCCCTTTAATTGGATGCCATGCCCCGGCCCGGTGGCGATAACCTTCCAATCATACTTCTTACGGAAGGGCTCGAAGCTCGCCGTGATCTCCAGCGGCGTGCTCCACGTGGCCCCATCGTCTGTGCTGCGCATGGAAAAGCAGCGCGCGTAGTTGACGCAGTAGAGAAACTCGATGGCACCCGTCTCGCGATCGACGATCGCAGTCGGGTTGTTGACCGTCTGCTCATGCTCGCCGCCTTCCCGCTTGCGCGGGTTGCCTTCTATGCGATCCGCCTTGTGCGCGATGTGCTGCGCGGGCAGCCAAGTCTTGCCACCATCTGTAGAACGGCGTAATTGCACCTCGATTTCACCCCAGTCTTTGCTGTCGTTTTTTCGAGCCTCGCAGTAGGCCAAAACAGTGCCCTTCGTAGTCACTACAATTCCAGGTATGCGATAGCGGGCAATTCCATTGAAACCGGGGGGAAAGACTGCGCATCTCTCCAAAAAAGGTTCAGATCGCTCCGAAGCGGCTTCTGTTGTGAGCGGCACGAACAGCAGGGTCGCAAGAAGTTTGAGTATGTATTTCATGATTCTTCTTCGGTATACGAAGTGCAAGGCCGGGGTGTGTTTCATACCCACTCTAAACGTAGAAACTCCGGTGCTGAACCTTTCCAGAGAGTAGCTTGGTTATTGCTGCCTCTGGCGGAGAAATGAGCGCAAAGGCCGAGTTGATCGATTTCAGACCAGGATGTGGGTGAACCGTCCGCAGATGTGAAATCGTCCAAGGCAAATAACAGCGTCTTAGGCGCGGTGGAACCGGCGATTTCAATTTCTGAGACAAAGGTTCGGCGAGCTCCGCGATAGGCGCGCCACTCGTTCTGCTGGACTACAATGCTGAGTTTATTTGTCTGCGGCATTTTGAGGGTGAGCTTCAGCCTTGCGCCCTCGGGACCGCGCCAGAGCGGATCGGTGACTTTTCGGGTCCAGAGTTGGCGATGCGTAAGGTTGCCCTCGTTGAGCGCATACCAATCACGAAACCCATTAGAGAAATCGTCGAGAAGCATGGAAGGTTTCCCGCTAAGGTTCGGTTTCGCTAGTCTGATTTTCGCGGCACTACAGGAATGCAGTAAGCTGCTGATACAGACTTCATCCACTGGCTTCGGCATGCCTGGTATTGCGGCGAGTGACTCAGGTTTCGGTAATTTATGATAGACGTTCGCGAAGGCGAAAAGTGGCAGATCAAGCGTGTGTAAGGGAAGCTTGGCCTTGAATATGTTGCCGTCCCGCTCCGCATCAGCGCTGCGCCAGAACCGGGCGCGTGGATCGGGGTCGACGCTGTAGTAAATCTCAACCCTCGTGACTGGAAATTTCCGAGCATCTGCCGTGACATGCAGCTCTGGCTCCGGCGTGAGCGCTATCTTAGTTGCTGGCGTCTCTGGAAGCGCGGCGCCGCCCTTTAGGAAATGGTCGATCCAGAGCGGCATAGTAACCGCCACCTCGGGGAGTAATCGGTGATTCAGATGTGGTCCCCAAGAGTAGCGCGTAGGCTGACCTTCTATGAGCGCGTTGGTCCGATACACATCATCCATCCAGCCGTGGAAGTCGTTTGTGCCGCTGCGATGTAGCACCGGACACTTGATAAGCGGCGCATAGCTCTCGAAACTCATCGTGCGTGCGAACAGCGCGACATCGCCCTTGATTTTATCCTGCTGCTCGGTGCCATCGATGAACTCGTGTGGTTGCCAGCGCCAGCCCGAGCCACCCACCGCAGGCACCGCAACCTTCACGCGGTCGTCGCTGCCCGCGACGTACATCGTCAGATTACCCCCCATCGACAAGCCATGCACACCTAGGCGCTTCGCATCAACTTCGGGCTGCTGCTCTAGAAAGGTCAGTCCGCGCCGACAGCCGAGCGTCAGGAGGTACCAGTTATTGTTCTTCGGATGCTCTCGGTCTTCGTAAAACTGCATCGGTCCCGGCAGGATGGATTGATAGCCAGGCACATTAAGTTGTGAGGGATCGACTGCCCCCCAGTCCGTGTTCGGGTCACCGGGCTGCGCGCCCTCGGGAGCGTTGAAGGGCGGCTTGCCATCGCCATCGCCGCCCCAGTTCACGGACAGCGCCGCATAACCGCGTCCCACCATGAACTTCACCTCGTGCATAAATGCCCGTTGCCCGCCCCCGTGGATGTGCATTACCGCCGGCAGCTTTGCCTTCGCGCCTTCGGGAAAACCATAGATCGCCGCCATGCGTGCGGGCCTCCCTTTGAATTTGCCGATCAAATAACGAACGTAGCGAAACACGCCGCTGTCCTCATTCCACTCGCGAATGACTTCCACCTCGAGCGGGTCTCTGCGCGGGTCAAAATCGGCCCACAGCTCGGTGACAGAATTCGGGACGCTTTCGGTTGCGAGGAGAGAATGAAGATCGCCAAGCGAAAGCGAAGCTGCAGCGGCTCCAGCCTTAAGAAATGTGCGACGGTCAGTTTCAAAGCGCATGAAGATTTTACGGGGTGTGGTTAGTTGACAGGCTATAACGCATGGGGGCGGATACCCATATACCAGCAAACAAGTTCTGGAAGACAACGCCGCACGATTAAGCTCATCGGCTTTCTCAGATTAAAATAAAGACTTTGAATCTTAATCATGGTCTTGTCCGGCTGGCTTTTCGGATGCGCACGAGCTCTGCTTGGAGTTTGGTGACGATCTCCGGTTTCTCATCGGCGAGACTTTTAGTTTCACGCGGGTCTTCTCCGAGGTGAAAGAGCTGGCCGGGCGGTTTGTCAGGCGCGGGGATGGTTTTGCTGCCGGGCCGCATAAACAGCTCGGGTTCGCGGCCCTCGATATATTTCCATGATCCGAAACGGATAGATCTCCCTACGGCGAGCGACTCGCGCACGGGCTTGTCGGCGGGCTGCGTGCCGAGCAGAACCGGGAGGAAGCTGAAGCTGTCAGGCCCGGCATCTGCGGCCAAGGTAGCGCCGCTAGCTTCGGCAAGTGTCGCCAAGACATCAGTGAAACAAATCGTGTGTGCGCTCGTGGAACCGGGGTTCACTCTGCCCGGCCAACGCACGATAAAAGGCATGCGATGGCCGGCTTCCCAATGGGAGTTCTTCATGCCACGCAGTCCTCCAGCCGAGTCGTGGCCGGTGCGTCGCACATCCTCGGGATACCAGACAGGCCCGTTGTCGGAGGTGAACAGGAGGAGCGTGTTGTCACAGAGTTTCGTTTCATCAAGAGCAGCGAGCACGCGGCCAATCATTGCATCCACCATCATGGTGAAATCACCGAACATGCCCGCCGCACTGCGTCCCTGAAATTCGGCGGAAGGCAGCCACGGTGTGTGCGGTCCGGTCGGGGCGAAATAAAGCAACAGGGGCTTGGCTCGACCTGACTTCGCGTGGTTGTGGATGACGGCGACAGCCTCGTCGGTTAAACGTGGCAGCACATTCTTTAATTCCACATCAGGCGCGATACCGCCGCCCTTCCAGAACTCACCCTGAATCGGAGCCAACCCCTCGGTGTGATGCTCCGCAATATGATTTGTGGGTGGCATCACGGCGCGGTCTCCGCGCAGGTAAAAATACGGCGGAATGTCGGTGGAAGCGCGAAAGCCAAAGTAGGTGTCGAAACCGCGATCGACCGGCCCACCGGGCATGACTTTCTCGTATCCGCTTTCCTCAAAGCCAAGGTGCCACTTACCCACCATGGCTGTTCGATAGCCCGCGGTCTTCAGGACTGAAGCAATCGTGGCCTGGTCCTTCTTGATAAGCGGTTGTATTGGCCACTTCGAGACGTCTATGCGAAACGGATGCTGGCCGGTCATGAGTCCGTAACGCGAAGGATGGCACAAAGGTCCTGGCGCATGCGCATCGGTGAAGCGCATGCCTTCCCGAGCCAGACGATCGATATGTGGCGTCGCGATCTTTGATTGTGAATTGTAGCAGCCCGGGTCACCGTAACCCATGTCATCGACAAGGATGAGGATGATGTTGGGCTTCGTGGCTTCAACGGCTGCAAGGCGGGAGTTAAAGCCAAGCAATAAAGCGGTGATTAGTATGAGTATATGCTTCATGTCTATCCGCGTGACTGCATGATACTCCGTCTTCCACTCGGACTTCAAGGCCCCGAGACATTCTCCGCGCTTCAGGGTTTTCCGTTTTTGCTAAATAAATAATTGCCTTGGTTTTCTGTCGCGTGGTGATCGCAAGAGCGATCAAAGATGCCCTGTCCAGTGATCATCTTCGACCTCAGGTTTACGGCTATAGTGACATCCCCTACATGGATGCATTGTCGATGGAAGTGGGGAAGTCCCCGCAGATAATCTACAAGTAACACCGCTGACTCGTCACTTGGTATCTGGTCCGCGACTGATGCTTCGTAGTTCCCGACGCTCATCCATTGGCATTTTAACTTGTATTTCACGGCCGAGAACCCTTAAATCTCCCATAGTACGCCTCGCTCTCATCGAGCTTTCATTGCGCAAAAGTATGTCAAACTTTCCGTTACTTCAGGATTCGATGCTCACTCGTAGGGGCATGCTCAAGGGAATGTTCGTTGGTGCGGGCGCCTTGCTCGGGTCTTCGATGTGGCCCAACTTTGCTCAGGCATCCACGCCGAAGGCTTCGCACGGAGCCTTAAAACGTGTCATCTTTTTTTTACAAAATCAGGGCTTTGACCCGGTTACGTGCATTCCTTTGGGGATGAAGAACAGCGGCTCTCTGGCGGGGGCCAAATTGCCCGAGCCCATTCAAGCGTTGGAGCCTTACAAGGAGCGTCTGCACATCATCAATGGTTTGCATGGCCTGCACACCAGCCCGTCGCACAGTGCCTTCTTTGGTGCGTTGGGTGGCTACCGTGGCAGTGATGGCGTGCCGCCCAGCGGCCCCACGATTGACTACGAGCTCAGCAAGTTCCTTCCGGAGACGCTCCTGCCGCACCTTTGCATCGGTATGGATTCGATGGAGAACATGACGGCCAAGCCCACCGTAGCAAACCTTTCCGCCAGTGGCGCGGGCCAGCCGATTTTCATGCATTCGAACCCGAATCATCTTTATCAGATGCTTTTCGGCGGCATTTCCGAAGGCGATATCCGGAAGCAGCACCAGGCCCGCTCCAATATGTTCGATCGCATCGAGAAACTGGCCGCGGCCAAGGGTGGCGCGCTCCCAAGCGGGGACAAACAGCGCTACGGACAATATGTTCAAGGCTTTCAAGATATCAACGGCTTGCGGGAACGGCTCTCTGGTGTTTCGGAGCATTTGCGCCGTTTTGCACCCAAGGTTGACGAACGCTACACGCGACCGGAATTTGAGACTGACTGGCACGATGTGCTGCTTGATCTCGGCATAGCTGCTCTTAAGTCCGGAACTACCAGCGTACTCACCATCGGTTCGGGGCGCGGCGAAATCTTCGGTGCGTGGAAGGGGCTTGGTGTCACAGAGCAGGGTCACAACCTCGGCCATATGAAGCAGCCTGACAATCCGATTTGGGTCAAGATCCGCCAATACAACATGCGAATGCTTGTGAAGTTGATGCAAGAGCTGGAGAGCGTTCCTGAAGGCAGCGGCACGATGATGGACAACACTCTCATAGTCTACACCAGCAACAACGCGGATGCGCAGCACACCAGCGGCAAGACATGGCCGGTGATGCTTCTGGGCAGCGGGAACGGTGCCTTCAAGACCGGTCGCTTCACGCAGTTGGATGGCAGCCGCCCGATCAACGCGCTCTACACTTCAATCCTTCGGTCCGCTGGCGTGGATTGCGACCGCTTCAATATGAGCGAAAAGATGGCAAAGAAGTTCGACTCCGGCACCGGACCTCTCAAAGAAATCTTAGTGTGATCGGGTGGATCTTCACATTTTTGGTAGCTGTGGCGACCTTGATCGCGCTTGAGGGCCGTGCTGCCGATACCTACACACCCGGAGATGCCATACACGGAAAGTTCAACAAAGTTGCGCGGCCGTTCCTTGTTAAGTATTGCCTAGATTGCCACGACAACGAGACTAAGAAGGGCGATCTCTCGCTGGAGGACTTGGGACCGGTGGACGAAATCAATGCCGCCACTTGGAAGTCAATTTGGGCACAGGTCGCGCTTCGGGAAATGCCGCCGAAAAAGAAGACGCAGCCTCAAGTCATCGAACGGCTGCGTTTCTCCGACTGGATTGTTGGCGAGTTGCAAAGCGCCATGAAGGACAAGGGTGGCTTTTACGCTCATCTTGATCCGCAAAAGGGCAATTTTCTGGAACATGATCTTCTCTTTGGTCCACTTCCGAAGGACATCAAGCTCGCACCCTCCTCCTCGCCCGCTCGCATCTGGCGTGTCACTCCGCAGGAGCACATCACGCGTCTCAATGAACTCATCAACACCGAGCCCGAATACAATGCCGAGAAGCCGGGGTTGCGCACACGTGGCGATGCCGTCCCTACCAATCACGGGGGCGAACTGAAACTCTACTTCGGGGTGGACAACATCCTCCAATGGCAGGGGGGTACAGTGGCTTATGCCACTTCGGTCAAGAGCGTGCCGGTCGTTCTCTCCTCATCTCGCAAAGTCGGCTTTGAGAACTACGCTGACTTCCAGTCGGTCAATAGCGCTGAAGCCACCCAGATTCTCGGCATGGCTAAGGACATTCTCAAATTCATGGCTGACGGCCCGCTCAGTCTCGTCCAGTTTCCGGAGCAGATTACCGATGACCCCAAAACCTACGACAAAGTAAAACCCGCGGGCGACCTTCGCGGCCTGCCATCTGCCATCGTCTACAGCACCAAAGTTCTTCGTCCGCTGACGCCGGTCCGTGACTTGATGAAGGGACAGGGCGTCAACGACGAACGATTGAGCGCGGCGGTGGCTTACCTTTTCGAAGCTCTCACTTTCCGTCCGCCCACGGCTAAGGAATCCGCGGATTACTTGGCGATCGTTAAAGACTCCATCGGACAGGTGGGCAAGGATGATGGCGTAATCATGGGCCTGTCAGCCATATTCCTCGACCGCGACGCGCTGTTTCGACCCGAGTTGGTTTCGGGTGGCAAACCCGACGCGTATGGCCGCGTCATGCTACAGGATTGGGAACTTGGCCTCTCCGTTAACCACGCCCTCCGCTACCTAAAGCCTGACCAGGCACTCCGTCAGTCAATCATCGAAGGCCGCATGCGGACCCGGGCGGATGTCGATCGCGAAGTTACCCGCATGCTTGGGGATGATAGCATTCGCAAGCCCCGCATCCTGCAATTCTTCCGCGAGTTTTTCGATTACGATCTCGCGGGCTATATCTGTAAGGACACCGCGGCCCTCGCGAAGACTGGGGTTTCCAACCGCGGCGAATCTTACTATCGCGCCATGTTCGACGCCACGGCCAGTGATGACCGCCTCGTTGAAATCATTCTCGAAGAGGACAAGGACGTTCTCAAGCAACTCTTGACTACCCGGAAGGTCGTCACCACCAAGAATGATGAAATCTACTTCGGACGGAAACGAACGCCCGAGGAAGTAAAAGCCGCCGCCGCCGCGAAACGAGCAGAGGACGCCGAGAGGCGTAAGAGGGACTTAGCTGAGTTGAATGCCTTGGGAGCCGAACTCGCCGCCTTGAAAGCGAAGCTTGAGGATGCTGCTTTGGACAAGAAGACGAAGGAGGCCCTTGAGCGAGAGGCGCGCAGATTGGAAGCGAGACGGGACAGAATCGAAAAGGACGCCAAGCAGAAGCGCAGTGATGTCAACTTGGACGTGGCACCGGCGAAGCTGGAGGGCGAACCTACCTACGCCCGCGTTGGTCACCGTTCGTTTGGCGCCGGCTCTATGAAGCCCGAGCGCATCTTAGCCACCGCTCCAGTCGGGGAACGCCTGGGCATATTGACCCACCCCGCGTGGCTCGTTTCTCAATCTGATGCGATGGATAACCATGCCATCCACCGTGGCAAATGGATTCGCGAGCGTCTTCTGGGTGGTGGGATTCCAGATGTGCCCATAACAGTGGACGCTATGCTGCCCGACGAACCGCAGCACACGCTTCGCGAACGCATGCGCGTCACGCAGGAGAAATACTGTTGGACCTGCCATCAGAAGATGGACCCCCTCGGACTACCGTTCGAAATGTATAACCACGCCGGTCTCTTCCGGACCACGGAGCTGGATAAGCCCGTGAATGCGGCTGGCGAAATCATCGATAGTGGCGATCCGAAACTCGACGGCCCGGTCAATAATGCCCTTGAAATGATTGAGAAGCTTGCCGCCAGTGAGCGCGTCGAGCAAGTCTTCGTCCGTCACGCCTTCCGTTTCTGGATGGGCCGCAACGAAACCCTCAACGACGCGCCAGTGCTTCAGGCCGCATGGCATGCGTATCGTGATAATGGTGGCAGCATGAAAGCACTGATTAAGTCGCTCGTCATCTCGGACGCATTCCTCTATCGCCGGATTGAGCGCGGCGATGTTGCCAAGGCTACCGCGCCATGACGGCCTGCAACATTGGCATGCGGGATTTTATTCGGATGAGACCTTTCCACCTGGTTGCATTCCTTTGCGGTATTGCCTGCGGCAGCTACGCAATGAATTCAGTCCACGCTGCGGATTGGCAGCAGGCGGCGGGACCGAATGGAAACTTCACCGTGACGGGAAATGCGCCGGTGGAATTCAGTGTGACACATGAACGAAACGTTCTCTGGCGCGCGAAGCTCCCGAGTACAGGGCAGGGGACAGCGATTGTCAGCAATGGCCGCGTGTTCTTAACCAGCCATGAGCTTATCACCAAGGATACGGAAATGGGCTCCGATATTTTGGGGATGTGCTTCGATGCTGCGACCGGCAAGGAGCTCTGGCGGCGGACGATTCCCGGTGTCCGCGAAACTGACCTGTCGAGTTTGTTCAGCGACAATACTGCGGCGTCACCAGTGGCTGATGGCGAACGCGTTTGTTTCATCAACGTCGGCGGCGCAATCCGTTGTTTTGATTTCGAGGGTCGCGAACTGTGGGGCTATGATTGGGTGCCTTTCGGCCGGCATCACGCACGGTTGCATGAGCCGATTCTTCACCAGGGCAATGTCATCACGGTGCAGTATCCGCATCGCGACCTGAAACCCGAACACGCCACCAAGGCCGGCGCCGCGCCGCTCGGTCGTGACCGTCGTTATTGGATGCACTTGCAGGCTTTCGATTTAAAGAATGGCGAACGCCGCTGGATTGCCGAGACCGGGACCTCGGTTCACCAGACCTCGCTCATCGGGCGCACGTCTGCTGGCGTGACCGCAATCCTTACCGGTCGTGGCGGTGGGCATCAGCCGCCGGAAGAACCTTATGGCTTGTCCCTCGTGAATGCCTTGGACGGTTCAACGATTTGGGAACTGCCGATTGCAGGTTATCCCTCTGCGCAAAATTCCTGTTGGGATGGGTCCTGCGCCTACGCCTTCGGCAAGGACGAGCACTTCGTCATTGACGTCGCGACGGGAAAGATCGTCCGTCGCTCATCGCTCATTGAAGGCGTCACAATCACGCGCCACGCGGCCGACGGTTATGTGCGGACGGAGAACACGACCTTGCCGAAATTCCGCCAGTTACTTACGAAGAACTCCAATATTATTGCCGGTCGCTTTCACTACTTCCGCGCGGGTGAGGGCTTCTTCATTGGCCGAGTGAACCTCGACTCTGGTGCGGTGGAATACCTTCAAGTTCCCGTGCAGATCGTGCGCCGTGTCGGCCAGTCCGACGAACCACTTTGGGATAAGGCGTTACCCAACGACATGAAGACCGCCGACGGTTTCGTGGCAACGCAGGACAAGCGCAACTCTGGCAATGGATGGGGGCATGTCTCGGCGGCCAGTGGTACGGTGATTGGTGAAAAGCTCTACCTGCCGACGATGGTTGGGATGGTTCATGTGCTTAATTGGAACGCCGAGCGCCTCGATGAGAATGCGGTGATATCTATTAACGATCTCGGCCCGGCCAATGAGACCTGGAGTCTGTCGAGCCTCTCTTACTCCGACGGTCGCCTCTACGCGCGCACCCTTAAGGAACTGATATGCATCGGAGAGAAGTGAGGTGGCGCCGTGCGTATTATTCGAGTAATGCTTTTCGTGCCGGACTTTCTTTCTAAGCCTTTTATTGTGACTAGTGGTGCCCATGGTGGCATTCGATTTGGTGCAAAGGAGCCGAAATTCCAACGCGCCATGGGCCTCAAAAAGTTCGAGATACACCGCTTCCACTAACCTCCGCTCGAAGCACCGAGCACTTTATCAGCTCAGACCTTTTACCTCCCAGCCCCTGCGATATTCCCGGCGAATGAATTGGTTGGCGGCGGTTTCGTTCGTAAATTTCAGCTTCCTCGCATTCCATTCGAGGGTGGTTTTCGGAAACCGTGAGGCAACCCCACCTAGCAAGACGGTTTCTGTCAGCGGGCCGGCATAACCGAAGTGGGCTGAGGTTTTGCCGTTGCCGCGTACCGCCTCCACAAATGAATGCCAGTGGTTGATCGGTTCCAGTTTTGGTCGCGGAAAGTCTCTGAATTGCGCTTCCGGCAGCAAAATGGGTTTGCCGATGTGTGGCAAGACCATAACCCCCTGTGACCCGAGGAAGATGGACCCTTGGTCGGGCAGCTTGGTAGCGCCCAGCTGTGCAGTCACTTCCGCCGGTGGGCGCATATCTCCATCGTACCAGGTTACTGACACGGTTTTGCCAGCGGTGTATTTGGTGCCGGGGAAGACGTAATGCACCACGGCATTCTCACCCCAGCTGTATTGGTTCGGCGACGTCCCTTCGGAGCGCACACTCAATGGGGCGGTCAGGTTGAGGGCTTTGAATACGGGATCATAGATATGGCAGCCCATGTCGCCGAAGGTGCCCGTTCCGAAGTCGAGCCGCTTGCGCCACTGTCCGGGATGATAATATCCGGCGATGAAAGGCCGTTCAGCACATACACCCAGCCACATGTCCCAATTCAGCGAGGCCGGCACCGGATCCTGCCTGTCTGGTCTGGCGTTGGGATCGCTCCATTTCTTGCTGCTCCAAGTGTGCACCGCCCGCACTTTGCCGATGGCGCCCCATTGCACCAAGTCCACGGCGGAGCGGTATTCTACGCTAGAATGGATCTGGATGCCCATCTGCGTTACCAGCCGATTGCTTCGCGCGAACTCTGTGAGCCGTCGAGTCTCATAGATGTCATGCGTCAAAGGCTTTTGCCCGTAGACATGCAGCCCGAGTTGCATCGCGCTCATGCCGATTGGTGCATGCATATGGTCTGGTGTGGACACATTCACGCAGTCGAGGTTCTTATGTTCCTTGTCGAGCATCTCCCGCCAGTCCTGATAGATCTTGGTCTCCGGATATTTCTTCCGCACTTCGGCTGAGCGGGATAGATCCACTTCGGCCACACAGATGAGTTTCACGTTCGGATGGCTGCTGATTGCATTCAGGTCAGAGCCAGCCATGCCGCTCGCTCCGAAGCTGGCATGCCGCACCGTTTCCAGTGGTGAGCGCGCCATCAGGTCACGGGTAATAAACGGAGCCGCAAAGGCGGCTGTTCCCAATGTTGATAAAAACGCGCGGCGTTGCATGCGGAAGGTGGAGTTCACGGTTCAAAAATACCGTGTAAGCAGTTGGGGCGACAAGCGCTAAGTCTGGATGACTAAGAGCATGTAACAAAAAGAGATTAGGTTGAGTGGAGGGAGCGGAGGCAGATGAGAGAGGAGCCGAGGGAGAGGAAGG
>JAURFH010000119.1 GCA_030834415.1 Verrucomicrobiota bacterium
CGCAGGTTATGCAGCGGGGGCGTCTCAGGGACCGCCACCGGCTCGCACATCACCCGCACCCGTGCCCGCGGTGAATCGAGATGATTCACCTCCTTCGGCAAGAGCCAGCGCTCAAGCCGTTGCACCAGCGCATTTTCCTTCTCGGCCTGTTCCAGTTCGGCGAAGCGGTCGAAATTCGCGTGGGCGATCAATTCCGTGGGCAGCGGGCGGTTCGCCTTGAGGAACAGCATCGCCACTTCTTCCAAGCGTGCCTCTCCCTGTGCCCCCACCAGACGCGGCCACCATTCCTCGCTCGGGAAATCCTTGCGGGAAAGGGACAGCTTCTCGAAGTAATCCTCCAGAATCAGCCAGGAACGCTGCGGATCGGTGCAGGCGGAAAAGCCTTTCAATATCTCCGTGCGCTCGGCGATGGCCACCTTGGAATCCGACAGCTCACGCCGCAGTTCCGCCATCGCGCCATAAGTTTTATCCAGTACCGTGTGGTGTGCATCGTATCGCGTCGCACCCGCCGAACGCGGACTGCCAGTTTTCTTTGCTACTCTTGCCATTGCCTAAAATTCAGATCATTCAAACCCCAGTACGGGGACCGTTTATCACCGCATGAAAAGGCCGGAACGGTCAATCAGAATGTTTTTTAAAAACAGGTTGTTTGGGCTTGATTTCCTCCAAAAAAGCCTCCGAAAAACCTCACCAGAAAACACATCGGCAACAGCAAAAAACACCCACCAATTATCTTACGGCATCGGAGAACCCACGCGAAACCAGAAACCAAAAACTCGAAACCAATTCCCTCAGCTCTGGCTCAACCGCTTCACCGGCGCCTCAAACAGCATCTCATGCGCTTCGCGCAAGATGGCCGGTATCTTGCCGGCGAACGGGCTCTTGGCCAAAAGCGGTTGCAAGGTGGCATCAGAAAAATCGGCCGCCGTATTCCCAGGAAACCAATGGTCCCCCTGCCCCAGCAGGTTGTAGCGCATCTTGCCCCACTCCTTGATGTCCAACGCCTTGGCGTAGGTCCAGAGCCGTAATATCTCCAACACATTCATCTCTCCGGGCACATCGAAGTATTCCGGCAATCCCTCAAACCACCGCGCGCACCAGTCCGCCCCATGAACACGCTCCAGCTCAGCCCGCAATTTCTTCTCGATAGGCGCGATGACCTCGGCAGCGTTCTCGTAGTGATCAAGCATCTGGATATGGTCATCAAAATCGGATGGCCGGGCCGCCCCACAGCTCAACGTATGCACCTCCGGTCGTGACAGGCAGTAGAGGCTGTTGAACTGCATCGGGGTCAACGGCGCGCACATCTCCACCAGCTTCGGCGGCGGGGCATACAGTTTCCCGCCCTTGTCATTCGGGCTGATGATGAACACGCCCATGTCGTGCTTGGTCGCCGCCTGCAACGCCTTCCAGTTCAGGTCGTTGACGAAATACCAGTGCAGGTTCACGTAATCGAACTCGCCGCAGTTCACGGCATCGCAGATGACATCCGGTGTGGCGTGCGTAGAGAAGCCGATATGCTTCGCGCGCCCCTGCCTCTGAAGCTCCTTCGCCGCGGCCAGACAGCCATTCTTCTTCAGGGAAAAATCGAGCAACTCGCGGTTATTGATGCCGTGCAGCGA
Organism: Verrucomicrobiota bacterium; assembly: GCA_030834415.1. Taxonomy (GTDB): domain Bacteria; phylum Verrucomicrobiota; class Verrucomicrobiia; order Limisphaerales; family JAEYXS01; genus JAEYXS01. The sequence goes on from JAURFH010000119.1 coordinate 1,623, forward strand.
AAGCAGATCCACTTGCTCCAGGTTCAGGTAGGCCATGGACTTCTCGAACTCGGCCAGAAACTCCTTTGGATTGGCGCGCGGTGGCACCTTGGTCTGCACGATGATCTTCTCGCGTGGGAGCTTGGGCAAAACGTCACCTAACTGCATCTCCGATGAGCCGTAATGCCGGGCCGTCTCGATGTGGTTGATGCCGAGCTCTAGGGCCCTATGGATGGTCGCCTCCAGATTGCGCTGGTTCTCCGCGGGGATGTCCATCGGGTCCACATCCTGCCACTTGAACTGGTACCGCATCCCGCCACACGAGATGACAGGCATGGAAATCTCCGTCCGACCAAAACGCCGATATTTCATCGCGGCCAGAATAGATGAGCCTCTGCCCGTGGTCAAATGGCGAGCTTAAGTAACGATGCGCGTCGGCGGGCTTTTCACAAAACTGACCTCCCGAAGATAGATCGGCTCCAATTCATTAGCCGGTTTGAACTCCCCACGCCGTGCCGCAAGTTCCGCCACGATGCCCGCTTGTGCATATAGGGGCTGCGCCGCAGGAAAAGCCTTCTGTAAATCCGGCCCGAACACTTTCTTACCGGACGCCAGCATGGCTTCCAGCTCAATCTTGGTAGTAATCCGCAATTCGTTCAACTGCTTCCACCCTTCTCCGTCCAACTGAAACTCCGCCGCGTAGAATTCCCCACGCATCGCATCGATCGCCATCACTACCGTGCCACGTTCTCCCGAGCGCCATAGCTGCTCGGCGAGGCAACTCGGTGCATCGACGCCACAGACATTGCCGCCGGTCATCAATTGCCACCCTTGCGCGATTGCCAGCGACATACGGATGCCTGTATATGATCCCGGTCCCAAGCAAACCGCCATACAGTCCAACTCGCCTTTATCCCAGCCCGCTTTGGCAAGCACCTCGTCCGCCAGACGGAAAGCCGGTGTCTGACGCGTCACCGCCTCGACCGCTTCCGCCAGCACACGAAATCCCGCCGCCGCGTCGCCCTCTACCGTGGCCACGCTGCGTTGATTGCTGGAAAACTCAAACGCCAATATCTTCATACACCAACCGTCGTTCATTCCCTCCTAATGTCTCCAGAAACACCCGTCGCACTCCAGTTTCCGGTGCCGCTACAAAGCCGCTCTTCGCTTCATTCAATTCAAAGAATGCCGGCCCAAACCAACGCTCCGGCCATTCCACCAAGGTAACGCCTTTGGGCTCGATGAGGAATTCATCCAATCCCGCTACCAATATTTCCTGCTTCGTCTCCAATCGGTAAAGGTCCAGATGAAACAGGCTCAGTTCCGTCAGGGGATATTCATTGATGAGCGCAAAGGTGGGCGATTGCACCCGCCGGTCATAGCCCAACCCCGCAGCAATGCCTTTCACCAACTGCGTCTTGCCCGCTCCCAGATCCCCTGCAAAAGCGATGACCTCGCCGGAGCGCAGGCTCCGGGACCATTCCTCACCGAGGGCAAAGGTCTCCTCAGGACTGTGCGTGATGCATGTAGCCATGGTCATGTAACTCCCGGACACCTCGCTCGTCTTGCAGATGCAGTCCAGGCTGTTTGATGATTTTCCCGATGCAGCTCAAGGGCAGATTGGGGAACTGCGCTTTCCACGCATCCTTGAGCCTCACCGCTTCCTTGGCGGGCACGGTGAAGACCAACTCAAAGTCTTCCCCATCTGTCAGTGCCGCAAGCAAAGCAGGCTTGGCCGTGGATTTCTCCCGTGCGGCCAGAACCGCTTCCCGGTTGATGGGGATCATCGCCGCATGCAGCAGTATGCCCACCCCGCTCTGTTTCATGATGTGCCGCAAATCTCCCGCCAACCCGTCACTGACATCCATCATCGAGTGGATGGTGAAATTCTCCATCAGCCAGCGCCCTTCTTCAATCCGCGGCTCAAAATCCAGATGCTTGCCGGAACGCGAAGCCCCCAATTGGCCCGAGACAAAAACGCCATCACCTACTTGGGCGCCTGAGCGCAACGCCGCTTTGTCCTTACGCACCGTACCCAATAACGAAATCGAGATGAGCAGTCGCTCTGGATTCGTCGTCGTCTCTCCGCCCACGATTGCCACCTTATGCCTTAATGCCAGCGCACTCATGCCACGGTAAATCATCGAGATGCGTTCCGGGTCGTATTCCTTCGGCAACGCCAGTGTCACCAGTGCATGCGTCGGGGTGCCACCCATCGCCGCGATGTCACTCAGGCAACGACCCAGCGCCTTGTGCCCGATACGTTCCGGCTCCGTCTCAGCGGTGAAGTGGATTCCCTCCACCACCGCATCCGTCTTGAAGAGGATCGATTTATCCGCCATCCCGAAGTCCAACACGGCACAATCATCCCCCGCCCCCACCTTGACCGAGTCATCCGTCGGAAGGCTGTGCGTCAGTTTCGCGATCAATTCAAATTCGTTCATGTCACCAGATAAAACCCTGCTGTTTCTTCAGCCATGCCTCCAACGCCGGTTGATTGAGCAGCAGCACAAAATTCACCAGATTAAACGTGGCGTGAGCCGTGATGCAGCTCAGCAGGTTGCCCGTCTTTTCATACAACCAGACCAGCACCAGTGCCAGCACCGTCAAGGGTATGAACGTCATCACATTGGCATGCACCAAGGCAAAGAAAAGCGAAGAAACCCAAACCGCACCGCGTTTGTAACCCGCCTGTTTGATGCCCGTATAGAGCAGGCCGCGGAAGAAAATCTCCTCCACTACCGGGGCCATCACGATCGCCATGAAACCAAAGTAAACCTGCTGCAATGGCAGGACCGTCTTTTGCAGCATTTGCACAGCTTGCTGTGCGACCGGCTCGGTCCCCATCAATTGCATCAATGCCGCAGAGATCTGCCCTAACACCCACGCCACCGGCAGAAACGCCACCGCCACCAGGACACCATAAAGAAATGCCTTGAGGGGGGAAATATCGCGAAATCCAAACGCCTGCGACCAAGTCATCTCATGCGCCCGCAGAAAGGAAGCGACCAGCAGCAAACCGCCACCATGGACGATGGTGGTAAAAAACACCATTGAGGCAAACCCACCTTCGGCGGTCGCCATCTCCTCCTTGCTCAGCAAAAGACTGGATACCAAGCCGACCAGACCGAAGCAGAGCAAAAAGCCCGACAACAGTCGTATCAGCAATTCCGGTTTCCATGTCTTGTCCGTCAGCACGTGCGCCAAGGTATGTCATCCCCGGCTCAGGGTGCGAAGAAAAAACATGCGGCAGCCAACTGGTCTCATCCGTGGGTGACTAGCTTTGCTTGACCAGCACCACGACGCCCAAGGGCGGCAAGGTCACCGATGCCGAGTAGGGCTGGCTATGCACCTGATAGGCCTCCGCCATGACTTCACCGGCATTACCCACATTCGTGCCGCCATAGATACCGGCGTCCGTGTTCAGCGCCTCATGCCAATGCCCACTCTTGGGCAGGCCGATGCGGTATTCACCACGCACCACGGGTGTGAGGTTCATGATCACCGCCACCTCGCCCCCACCGTTTTCATCACGGCGCAGGAAGGAAAGCACGCTGTTCTCATTGTCCGCGCAGTCGATCCACTGGAAACCGCCACCGTCATAGTCCGTCTGCCACAGGGCATGACGATTCCGATAGAGACGGTTCAAGTCTTCGACCAACCGCTGCGTGCCCTTGTGATACGGACCCGCATCCAGCAACCACCAGTCGAGCTGCGAATTCGCGTTCCATTCCTTCGGCTGGCCGATCTCGCCGCCCATGAAGATCAGCTTCTTGCCTGGGAACATCCATTGATACGTCAGCAGGCAACGGAGATTCGCAAAACGCTGCCAGTCATCCCCCGGCATACGGCCGATGAGCGAGCCCTTGCCATGCACCACTTCGTCATGCGAGAGCGGCAGCATGAAATTCTCGTTGTGATGATAGAGCATCGCAAATGTCAGATCGTTCTGATGATACTTGCGATGCACCGGCTCGCGCTTGAAGTAACCCAGCGTGTCGTGCATCCAGCCCATGTTCCATTTCAGGCTGAAGCCGAGACCACCGAGATAAGGTGGGCGCGTCACCAAAGGCCATGCGGTCGATTCCTCAGCAATGGTCACCACGCCCTCGCACTCCGTGTGCACGAGATGATTGAACTCCCGCAGGAAATCGATGGCTTCAAGATTTTCCCGGCCACCATATTTGTTCGGCACCCACTCGCCGTCTTTGCGCGAATAATCCAAGTAAAGCATGGAGGCCACGGCATCCACGCGCAGACCATCGATGTGGAAACGCTCACACCAGAAAAGCGCATTTGCCGTGAGGAAATTCCGCACTTCATGGCGACCGAAGTTAAAGATGAGCGTGCCCCAATCCTGATGGGAGCCCTGTCGCGGATCTTCGTGTTCATAGAGCGCGGTGCCGTCGAACTTGGCCAAAGCCCATTCATCACGCGGGAAATGCGCCGGCACCCAGTCCACGATCACCCCAATGCCCGCTTCGTGCAGCGCATTGACGAGGAATTGAAAATCTTCCGGCGTACCATAGCGGCTCGTCGGCGCATAGAAGCCCGTCACCTGATAACCCCAGGAGGGATAGTAAGCATGCTCTGCCACCGGCAGAAATTCTACGTGGGTGAAATTCAGCTGACGCAGGTAATCCACCAAGGGAGCGGCGATCTCGCGATACCCCGGCGATTCGAACTCGCTCTTCTTCATCCATGAACCGAGATGCAGCTCATACACGCTCATCGGCTCGCGCAGGCAATTCTTCGTTTTGCGCTCGGCCAGCCACTTGTCATCCGTCCAGGCAAACTTGCGGTTGTCCCAGACCACCGCAGCATTCTTCGGTGCCTGCTCGAAGTGACAGCCGAACGGATCCGTCTTCAGCACGACACTGCCATGGAGGGTCAGCATCTCGAACTTATAGATGTCCCCCTCGCCCACGCCCGGGATGAACAATTCCCAAACGCCTGACCCGCCCAGCATGCGCATGGGATGACGGCGCCCATCCCAATTGTTGAACAGGCCCACCACGCTGACACGCTTCGCATTGGGCGCCCAAACCGCAAAGCTCGTCCCTTTCACGCCATCAATTGTCCGCAAGTGCGAACCGAGCTTCTCATAGATGCGGCGCTCATTGCCCTGGCCGAAGAGATACAGGTCCGTCTCCCCCAAGGTGGGCAGGAACGAGTAAGGATCGCGGGTGGAAAATTGATTACCGTCTTTGAGCGTGATCTTCAGGTCATAAGCATAGACCTGCTCGCTCTTATGGGAAACGCCTTCAAACAGGCCGACCTCGTTGATGCGCTTAAGCGTGATCTTAGGCTTGGATTTTTCGTGGGTGGGATGGATCTCCACTTTCTCCGCGTCTGGAATCAATGCCCGGACAACTACACCGGAGCCATCGCCCAACGGATGCATGCCCAGAAGCTGATGCGGAGAACGATGTTGAAGTTGAACCAAACTGTCCAGTTCGGCAGCCGTAAGAATCATGGAAGCGATGCTGCCACGCAGCCCGTCCTTTGAATAGCGCGAACTTTAGCCAATTATTGTGAGGCTCAGACCGTGATGCCCGTGGATTTCGGGCCATTATTGGGCCGCTGGCACGTAAAAAGCCCCCATGTGCTCCAATATCTTGGCACGCAATTCATCCCCGTCCACCGGGCCATTGTACCGCCAGACGACCTTGCCATCGGTCGATACCAGCACGGTATGCGGCATGGCCCCCGGCCACTCTGGGTCCAGCACCTTCATCATTTCGTTCATATCCGCACCGCTATACAAGTAGCTGTTCGTCGTCCGGCCCTCGGCTTTCAGCGTGGGCTTGAGCTTGTCCATCAAGCCTGCGCCCTGCTTCTCCAGAAAGGCCTTGGCTTTCTTGAGATCCGTCGGGTCATCCATACTGATAGTGATCATCTCGAAATCACGCAGGCCGAATTTACGTGCAGTCGTCACCAATTCCGGAAACTCCTTCACGCACGGGATGCACGTCGTGGACCACACATTGAAGAGGCGCACCTTCTTGGTGCCATTCTGGCGGAGCTTCGCCACGCCAGCCGCGTCGATCAGTTCCAAATCCACCGGTGTGCTGTCCCACTTGGCAACTTTATCCGCCACCATGGAGTGTTTGGTCATCCATTTGGTGGAGCACCCGTGTGGCTTGGTCACTTCCACCGGCACGGGCTTGCCCGCAAGCATGGCATCGATGGCATTCTTGGCGTCCGTCGTTTTCACCGTGGTGACATCCGCAAACCGGGAATCATCCAGTTGGCCTTTGTAGCGTAACTTGCGCTCGGCATCGAAAATGAAAACGTGCGGCGTGGCCAAACAGCCGTACGCCTTGGCGATGGCCTGGGTATCACCGTCATACAGGTAAGGAAAATTGAACCCCTGCTCCTTCGCATACTTCTTCATGTCGTCGAAGCCGTCATTGTACTTCGAATAACCCAACTCATCGATGCTCAGGCCATCCGGGTTGTTCGGATTGATGGCGACCATGACGAGTCCTTTGCTCTTGTAATCCGCGAGCAACTTCATGAGCCGCCCTTCCGCCGCATGAGAATCCGGGCAGTGATTAGAGATGAAGGCGATCATGAGGAACTTGGCCTTCTTGTAATCGGCAAGCGTGTGCTTCTTGCCATCAATGCCCAGCAGATTGAAATCCGGTGCCGGCGCGCCGATCGGCAAATCCTGCACATCCTCCGGGATGCCGCTCTTCTTGGCCGCAGCAGCAGAAACGTGGGTAAGGGCCGAGATGGAAAAGACTAACGACAAGATGACAGCAAAAGCTTTGCTCGTTTTCATGATGGATTACGAGCAATCTATGTCACCACTCCACCATTTCCACAAATGAAAAACAGCCACCGGATCGCTCCAGCGGCTGCTGTAAAAGGTCAGATAGGGCTTACGCCTTCACTTCGGCGATGATCTTCTCGAGGCGTTTACCGTATTCCACGAAGTTCACGCGCGTGTCTTCTTCCGTCACGGATTTGCCGGTGCCGGAAACATCATGGAACACGACCACCATATGCGGCTCCAAGGAGATACCAGCATCATATCCGCTCGCGAAGGCATCGCGCAGGATGTCTTTCACGCGGCCCTGACCTTCACCCGGCCAGTTATAGTCGGCATCATTCTTCGCCGGATTCCACGTCGCATCCTTGATGTGGATATGCGCGGTATGTGCCTTCATCTGGAGCCAGAACTCCCACGGGTCCTGACGGCCCCAAGGCTTCGCACCGCGGCGGTCGGCATTGAAGATCGGGTTGGCGGTATCGAAAACCCACTTGAGGCCCGGCACCTTCTCCAGCAATTGCTCGGCGTGCTGCCAGCTCATGCCGCCGTAGTTCATGCAGTTCTCATGCACGGGCTGGATGCCGGCATCGAGGAACATCTTGGTCACTTCTTTTACGCGCTCAAACACCACGGCCGGAATCTCGCTCTCCTCGTCTTTCGGTTTGAAGCTCATGACGCGCACAAACTTGCTGCCAATCTTCTGCATGCGCGGAATGGTCCGCTTCACTTCGGCCAGGGTGACATCGAACGGGGTCTCCACCGTCTTGGCCCAGTTCATAATCGTGGACCCGAAGGCATACACGCTGATATCATTCTCTTGCAGCTTCGCCACTGCCTGGTCAAAAGCTGCATCGGGGATGTTATGGAAATTGTCCTTCGCGAAGCCCGGCACTTCCACACCGCGCATCTCGATGTGTTTCCAGCCGAGTTCTTTCGTCGCTTTGATCTGTGTATCCAGGCTGCTGCCTGCTTCGTCGCCGATGCCCATCAATATCATAGTGTTCCTATCGTGCGAAGTCGCCGCCACGGGCGCAAGCGAATCTTCGTTCGTTCCATTCACTTCAAACCGCTCAAATATCACTCTTACGCGGACGGCTTTACCGTTTACCGCATCCCCAGACCCGTCTATAACCCCTGTAAGCAAACTCTTATGACCTCACGCCTGCTCGCGGGAACTGCCGCCTTCGCCCTCGCTTTTTCGGCTTTGGCCGCTGAAAAACCAACGACTGACAACAAGCCCCGCTGGCCCGGACGTCAACCAGACGGTTCTGTGTTGTTACCCAACATGTGGTCACTGCGCCCGGCAGGCAAACAGGTGGATCTGGGTGATTTTCCGGTAAATATCGCAGTGCATCCGGGCGGACGTTTCGCCGCCATCCTCCATTCCGGCCATGGCACGCATGAGGTGCTGGTCGTGGATATCAGCGATGGCAAAGTCGTCAATCGCGCCAAAATCGACGAAGGCTTTTACGGTTTGGAATTCACCCGGAACGGCAAACGCCTCTACACCAGCGGTGCCGGTAGCGAGGTGGTGCATGTATTTGATTTTGACACCGCGACTGGCAATCTGAGCGATGCCAGCACCATCCGTTTGCGCGACATCAAGGAACGCGGCATCCCCGCCGGATTGGCGCTGTCGAGCGATGACCAGAGCCTCTATGTGGCAAATGTGCTCGGACAAAGTATCGCGCGGGTGGATCTGACCGGGACAAACAAGGTTATCGACATCGGCTTCGAGGGCTACACCGAAGCACGCCACAAGACGTTCACTGCTCCCGCTGCACCCGTCAGTGAAGATCTCGCCGCGATTCGCAAACGCGCTGAAGCTACTTCCGATCCAACCAATCCCGAAGCACCCTTCCCTTACGCCTGCCGTCTCGATGAGCGTAAGGGTCGCCTCTACGTGAGTCTCTGGGCGCATGCGCAAGTCGCCGTCATCGACCTGAAATCGAACAGCATCATCGCCAACTGGCCCACTGAGGAACATCCGAACGAGATGGTGCTGACGAAGAATGGCAAACTGCTCTACGTGGCAAATGCCAACCGGAATACCGTCACCGTTTTCGATACGGAGAAAGGCAAACCCATCGAAACCATCTGGGCGGCGTTGCATCCGGCGTCACCTCCGGGAGCCACGCCTGACAGTCTCGCGCTCACACCTGATGAGAAAACGCTGTTCATCGCCAACGCCAACATCAACACGCTGGCGGTCATTGATGTCAGCACTCGCGGCAAGAGCCATTCGCTAGGGTTCATCCCCACGGGCTGGTATCCGACTTCGGTGCGCGTCACACCGGATGGTAAGAAGCTGCTGGTGGCTAATGGCAAAGGCCTCATCTCCAAGGCGAACCCAAATGGACCGCAGCCGGGCAAGAAAGCTCCCGCAGGTACCATGACGGAATACATCGGTGGTTTGTTCAAGGGAACGTTGAGCATCATCGACCTGCCCAAGCGTTCCGCCTTTGAGAAGGAATTGGCGACTTACACCGCCCAAGCCTATCAATGCTCGCCCGCGAACAAGGATAACCTGCCACCAGTGCCACGCCCGGCTGACAACCCGATTCCCGGCCGCATCGGCGACCCCAGCCCGATCAAGTATTGCATCTATATCGTGAAGGAGAACCGCACGTATGATCAGGTTTTCGGCGATATCAAAGAAGGCAAAGGCGAACCCAAACTCTGCCTCTTCCCGGAAAAGGTGACTCCGAATCACCATGCGCTTGTGCGGGAATTCGTGCTGCTGGATAATTTCTATGTGGAGAGCGAGGTCAGTGCCGATGGTCACGAATGGAGCATGGGCGCCTATGCGACCGATTTCGTGGAGAAGTTCTGGCCGCTGAGCTACGGCCATAACAAGACCAAGAAATACACCTACCCGAGCGAAGGCAACTTCCCCATCGCGACACCTGCCGGTGGCTACCTCTGGGATCGGGCGAAGGAAGCGGGCGTGACTTATCGGAGCTACGGCGAGTTCGTGGAGAACGGAAGAACTTTCAAAGACCCGACGAAGGCCAAGGTGAAGTCATTGGAGGGCCATTTCGATCCGGGTTACATAAGTTTCACCCAAGATTACCCGGATGTGAAACGAGCCGAGCGTTTTATCAGTGAACTTAATCGCTTTGAGAAGGAAGGTGAGATGCCCCGCTTGCAGATCGTCCGCCTGCCGAACGATCACACCTCAGGCACATCCGTCGGCAAGATCACCCCGACGGCTGCCGTGGCAGATAACGATCTGGGACTGGGCATGTTGGTTGAGGCGGTCAGCCACTCCAAGTTCTGGGCGCAAACGGCCATCTTCGTAGTGGAGGATGACGCGCAGAACGGGCCTGACCATGTGGATGCACACCGCACGGTCGCGCTGGTCATCAGCCCTTACACCAAGCGCAAGTTTGTGGATTCCACGATGTATTCCACCAGTTCGATGCTGCGCACGATGGAGTTGATCTTGGGCATGCGGCCGATGTCGCAATTCGATGCCGCCTCCACCCCGATGTTCCATTCATTTCAGGCCAAACCTGACTTGCAGCCCTACAAGGCAAGGCCAGCAAACGTGGACCTGAATGCGCGCAACACCAAGCTGGCTTGGGGCGCAGAGCAATCGCGCAAGATGGATTTCACCAAGGAAGATGCGGCCGATGATCTGCTGCTGAACGAGATCATCTGGCGCTCCGTGCGCGGGGCTGACAGTCCAATGCCTGCGCCCGTACGGGCAGCCTTTGTCTTCGCACACCCGGAAGACGATGATGACGACGAATAGGCCTATTTCTTTTTCGGCGGGTTCGCCACGGTAGAAGCCACGAATTCTTCGCGGCTGAGGGACTTGTCGCCGTCCACATCACGGGCTTTGAACCAGCCTTCAGCATCCGCGGAATCGCGTCCGGCACTGAACTCTTCCCAGCTCAGTTTACCGTCGCCATTCTTATCCTTCTGGAGGAATTGCTTTTCACGGGCAGGATCCGTCTTCTTGCCTTTGGAGTTCGCGGGAGCCGCTTTGCCCTTGCCCTTGGTTTCGGGACCGATGGGCAGCGGAATGTAGTCGAAATCGAGGATCATCTTGCGCTGCAGAGCTACCTTCAATGAATCCTCCACCTCTTCCAGTTCCTTGCGTCCGTAGAGGTTGTTCAATTCTGAGGGGTCCTCCTGCAGGTCATACAGCTCATAAACCGGGCGCGGACTGGTGAAGTAGAGTTTCACAAATTCGCTGGCGAGTTGGTTGTTCTCAAAAGCAGCCACCATTTCCTTCCAGCCCGGATCACCCGCGCTATCCACCGGGGCGTATCGGAGATTCGGCGTGATGTTGTAGATGAGTTTGTAGCGGTCACTACGAACGGCGCGGCTGTAATCCACCGCACTGGCCGTGGTGTTCTCGGTGAAGGAGGCGCTGCCATGCGGACCACGCTCGGCGAAGATGTGCTCGCGTGCTTTGAAAGCCTTGCCCTGCAAAAGCGGCAGGAAGCTCACACCGCTGATGCGCTCTGGCACTTTCAAACCCGCCGCTTCGAGACATGTCGGCGCGATGTCCTCACCGGAGATAAGCGCGCTAGAATCGCCACCCGGCTTGATGACCCCAGGCCACCAAGCAAGCAATGGCACATTCAGGCCGGGATCATGCAGGTTCCCCTTGCCGCTCGGGAAGGCCATGCCGTTATCTCCCATGAAGATGATGAGCGTGTTCTCCAGTCCGGCGCGGTCCTTGAGGATATCCAGCACCACTTGAAAATCGCCGTCCGCGTGTTCGATCTCGCCTAGGTAGCGGGACATATCACCACGCACTCCGGGCAAATCCGGCAGGAAACCCGGCACTTTCACCTTCTCGGGCGGAGGCGGATTCTTGCCAGTATTCCACGGGTGATGCGGATCGCTGAAGTTCACCCACAGGAAATAAGGTTTATCCTTGGGCCGTTGATCAAAGAACTCGCCCATGCGCTTGGGCACATTCTCCTGCCCGGTGGCATCGACGTAATTGAAGCGATCAGGGAACGTCTTCATCTGCTTCTCCTCAAAGACCGCAGAGGTCGCCTCCGGAGCGCGGCCTGAACCATCAAGATGATAACTGCGCCCCAGCACGCCTACGAAGTAACCGGCTTGCTGACGCAGGATTTCCGGGAAAGTGATCTCATCACGGGGCAAAGGTGAACTGAAGCGCGTGATACGGCAGGCCACCGGCGAACGGCCGGTCATGATGGTCGCACGTGAAGGCACGCATTGCGGGGCCGCCGTGAACATGCGACGGAACTTGATGCCCTCGGCGGCAAAGCGATCC
>JAURFH010000011.1 GCA_030834415.1 Verrucomicrobiota bacterium
ATCATCTTCCGTTAGCTTTGAGTTGGGGTGTTTCGACCCCCTTGGGAATGCGCCTGCGCACCGACCCTTGGCGATCATGTCCCGCACATTGTCCGACTGTGTGCCAGCCTTCAGATGCGCAGGATTACAACAAGAGGGGTTGTCGCAAGTGTGCATGATAACAGTGCCATGCCACTCGTTTGGATTGTCGGGGATAGCCCCGTTGGCGAGAATGTAAGACACCCGATGCGCAAGCATACTGCGTCCCTTTCTCCCGCCGACGCCGATTGACCCATAGCCCTTTACGCGAGTTTTGCCAACCCAAGGCCAGCACTCGTCAGGACCACAAACATCAACGTATTTCCAAAACCGCTCTTCCAGCGGGAGGCGGGCGCGCGGCCCGTCTTCCACTGTTCCCGTTCTCCTCAGTCTGTTGTAGTGGCGAGAACATAACCCGGCTAACTCGACCCAAATCGGACGAGAACAGCCAACCACACGACACGATGACATGGAATGCTCCGATACTGTTCAAAATTGCAGAACAATACCGGAGCATCATGCCATTAGCAAGTGATCAACTGGTCGTCAAATCCCAAACCGCGCCGTGTGCGGCTTCGTTGCGCATTTCCAGCGTGAACTCGACGAGAAGCTGCTTGCGCTCGCTGTCGCCAGTCTTTGCCAGGTCATGCGTGACGAAGGGACGGAGGTACGAAAGCGCCATCATGTCCTTCTGCACCAGAAGGGCGTCCCGCGCCCGCATGAAGCGGTTCGGGATGACCTCAAGTTCGCCGAAGTCGGAATCATAGAGATCAATGGCAGCGCTCAGCTTCGAGTCCTCGGCGGACTTGAAACGGGTTGCATTGCCCGTGAACTCCGAGAACTTCTGCTTGTTGAACGCACCCACAAAGATGCACTCAGGATCGCCGCCGTTATCCCACACGTCACGGAGAACGCCTTTCAGCAGGTTCTCAGTGAACGCGCGCTGCGTTCCGTCCGTGCGGGCGGTGTTGCCCAGAGAACCGTCACTGCCGCTCGTGCCGTTGCTGGTGTTGGTCGTGATCCACGAGGGAATCGCGCCAAGCTGGCGAGCGGTCGAAACGTCACCTGCCGCTTCAGCACCGTTGCGGGTGATGATGGCTTCCATGTCGCGCTTGAGTTCGCGGCCCTTCTTGGCGAGCTGGTATGCCATTTCGGACGAGCGACCCGCCTTGTTCACGACTTCCTGGGTGCCGGAAATACGAACAACCTTGTCCGCGATCTGGCAGGTGTTGGAAAGCCGCGTGGTAGCGGTTACGGCGTCGGTGGTGGCGTCGAAGCCTTCACCAACGGCGTTGGACGAAGAAGCCGCCGCGAGAGCGTCGGTCTGCCACTCATGCAGAACCGCGGCAGCGCTGTTGCGGGCGATGCTCGACATGATCGGGGTGTCGATGGGCGAGATGTCGTAGATGGCGTCCGCGAGGTCTTCGCGGTTGCCCACGGCGTCAAACGCCGTGAAGGTATTGGATACTGGATGGGCCATTGGTTAAAATCCCAATTTGCCCGCGCCTACCTACTCCTTTGCATGAGCAGTGCGATCCGCGCTGCGGCGGCATCGTCACTCTTGGGATTGGCGCGGTGGTTGCGACGAGCAACCGTGAGCCGATCCTGTTGATCCTCACCACGACCGGGCGAACCGGGCCGCACAGTGCGCGACTTCGGCTTGACCAGCTTCTTTTCGGGCGCGGCACTCGATACCGATTGCGCTTTCACGGCGTCCACAAGAACGTCGATCATGCGAGAGTCGGCAAGATTGCCAATGTCCTGATCCGTAAAGCCCTTGCTTTTCAGATAGGCGCGCATTTCCTTCGCAACGGTCCCTTCCGGGTCCGCTAACTCGGGATATGTCGTGACCATCCTCTGGCGTTCGGCCTCAAGATGCTGCTGGACCTGCTGCAACTGCTGTTGCTGCATCTGCTGCTGTTGCTGACCGACCTGGGCGAGTGACGCCCGTAGTGCGGCCTGTTTCTGGTCCCACTCATGCTTCGTCTTGACGTAAGCGGTCGGGTTTTCGTTAAGCAGCTTGTTCCAGTCAGGCTCTTTGCCCGTGATCTGGCTTTGCAAGGTTTTGGTGAGGGTCGCGAGGTTTGCGACACGCGATTGCAATTCAGCTTCGGCGGCTGTCACGGCCTGCTGAAATTCAGCGCGTTCCTGTGACAGTGCCTGCGTCTTCTGGGTGTAGTCCGAAGACCGCTGATACCCCGCAACCGCTTCCGCCAGGGTGACTTCAACCTCTTCGCCATCGACCTTTGCAGTCAGCTTGAGGTCGTTGAACCGCTCGGGTTCGGCCTCAAAGGCTTGTGCAAGTTCCGCGATGGTGGAGGGAAGTTCCGGGGGAGCGTCGGGCGCATCCTCGGCTGTAACTACCTCATCAGACGTTGCCAGAGCCTCTTCAACCTCATGGGTCTCGATAGGCTCGGCGCTGACCTCATCCGCTGCCTCATGGCTTGGCGCATCAGGTTCGTCGCTCGGGGTTTCGGTTGGCTCCGTGGCTCCGATCAATCCTTGAGCGATCCGTTGAGCAGCATAATCGACAGAGTGCCGCTCTTCTCTGTGCATCGGGACGGCTGGCGCTTCCGCCGTGGCCGTCGTAACGGCTTCTTCAGCCATTTCGTACCTATTCGTAGGGGTGCCACATTCTGACCCCAGCCCTTCCCATTGGTTTTGACCGTGCGCGTCTTTCGTGCGGACTTACCCGCCCTACTCATGCGCCGTTTTCGGGAATAGCGAATACCGCTGCTCTTGGCTTGGCGGCGTTAGAATGGCCCGCGTTTGGGCCTGACAAGCTGTTCCAGCTTCTTTTTTGCAAGGTCGCCAGCGTGAACGTGCGTCTCAATGGCGGCTTTGATTTTGGGAAGCAGGCTAACGGCTCGGTGCGCGTCCTCCCGAATGTTCGGGTCTTTCGCATCGCGCCAGATTTCGACAAGCAGCGAGTCAACCTTGTCGAACGCTTCTTTCAGTAGTGGATTCTCAAGCAGCGCCTTGGCCTTCTGGCCTCGGTTTTCCTGCTTGCGCAGTTCCACATCGTCCATGATTACTTACCGCGCTTGCCGCGATAAGCCATGTCGCTGCCCTTGTTCAGACGGGAGCCAACGACGTTGGAGCCGCTGCCATACGAGGTCGGCGGGCTTTTGCTTGCTTTGGGCTTCATGATTGCCTCACAGATTTGCCAGAATGAAAAAGAGCGCCGCATCGTCCGTCTGACGGCGGGAGATAGGCGCTTCGGCCTTGGTTGGCCTTTCCGGGGTGTAAACGAACCAGCCCGGCGTTTCCTCTATCTCAATGACTTCCTCAATCCTCATCCTCCATGGCTTTGCTCAATCGCCATGAGGCGCACCGCAGGCATGCCTTTGACCAGCGCACTTCCCTGATGGCCGAAAGCAGATCGTTGTCCTGAAGATAGCCCAGCGCCTTGTCAACTGATTCCCTTGCCACATCAATGGACGCACTAATTTTGAGCTGGTCAGTCATCATCTTTCGCCGCACCGCCGACAATATCGCCAATGTCATTGCGTTCCAGAACGACCCTCGGCCCAACACTCCGTTGGGCCAATGCGGCCTTCTGCTGTGCCTCGGACGCCCGCAGACGTGCGTTGAACTCGGCCTCCTGACGCTTCAATTCCATGTCAAGGGCGTGTTTCTCACGCTCCATCTGCATCTGTGCCTGGTGCTTCTCGCGCTCCAAGAGCAACTGCGCTTGTAGCTTCTGAAGTTCCATTTCGGCCTTGCGCTGGTCCGACTGGGCCTTCATTTGCATGTCGGCTTGCTTCATCTGGATGTCAGATTGCGCTTTCTGCTGGTCCATCTGGGCCTGCATCTGCATCTTCTGGCCCTCCATCTGCGCCTTGACCTGTTCGGGGTCAGGCGGCGGCGGGGGCTTGGGCTGCGATGCCTCGTCGGTCGAAATCTCGCCGAAATACGCTTCCGGCTGCTGCTCGCCCGTTGCTTCAACGAACTTCAACAGCGCATGAGACGCATGGGCCTCATTCACAAGCGGACCAAAGCCGCCCTGCATTTGCACGATCTGGCCCTGAATGTCGAGAATCTGACGGCGGGCGACAAGCTGCTGTTCCTTCGATCCATACCCCAGGCCAACGGACACCGTAACGTCCATGTGTGGGTTCCAGCGCGACGGCTCGATGGTCACGAACTGACCGCGCAGGCGGATGATCTTCTCACGCTCCTGATGGGCCACAGTCAGGCGCAGAATCTTCTTGAACAGGTCGCGGATGCCCGTGTTGGCAAAGATGCGAGCGATAAGAAGCTGACGGCGCTGCGATGCGGTCATCAGCATGTTCATTCCCGCAGCCGTGTCCGAGAGCGCATCAGGATCGAGGCCTTGATTCAGCCTAGACACACCCGCACGGCTCTCCTTGACCTGATCGGCATACTCCAACATCGGGAAGATATGCCCCGCGATGGAAGGCGTCTGCTGGAACTGGATCGCGTCACCGACCGAATCACGGCCTTCAATGCGGATCGCGCCGCCAATGGCGTTACTCAGCAGGGTGTCGAGGTCAACCCGCTCGTTCACCGCCGCACGGCTGTTGTTGACGTTGTAAATGTTGTCCAGCAACTGACGCCAGATGGTCGTCTTCAGCTTCTGAACGTCCTTGACCTGATCCGTAACAGACTGGCCCACAAGCGCATGAGGTGTGGGAACGGGGGTGATGGTCACGAACGGCTGTTCGGCAACCTCCACGTTCTCCAGGATGCGGTGGCCCGTGCCACCAACGGTGACCTTGCGGACCTCGGCAATGCCGTCTCCGTCGTAGTCCACCCGCAGGTAACACTCATGTATCCAGACCTCGCGCATGGACGGATCGCGGGCGCTGTTCTCAACAATGTCATCGTCGCCGTGGCGCGTCGTGCGCTCTTCGTTATATTCACCCTCGTAACTCGAGGGAATGTCCTTCACGTCATCCCAGGCAAAGCCCTCGGCCACGAGATCGGAGATTGTTTTTTTCACTCGGTGACAAACGAACGGAATCAGCATATTGCCCCGTTCGTCGTCCAGCCTCACCGCACGACGGGAGAACAGAAATTCTTCGGGCGGGACGGACTCAACGCGGACACGACCCTCAACCGTGGTCCTGACCGCACGAACATCATACAGCTCCATGGGGAGTTCCATGCCCGACATGGGGTCAATCTGCATGTCCGAGATTTCAACGATTTCCTCGATGTCAAGTTCGTCGTCCTGATCCAGCTTCGCCAACTCAACGTCGGTCAGCCCGGTGTAATCCTCGCGCTTCTGCTCTTCCCGTTCGTCCCACCAGACCTTCGCAATACCCTGGCGCAGCATCAGGGCGTCCTTCACCATATCGTAAAGGATTTGGAAGCCGTCGTTCTCCTTGTGGAATACGTAATTTGCGTAATCCGTCGCCTGCTCCGCGTATGCCTCATCCTCTGGGCCGTAAGGTTCATAGCGCACAGCGTCGTCGCTGGACGTGAAAACCTCGATGATGGAGGGCAGCATCCACTCAATCGTGTCGTGAACGTCCCGCGACACAATCTGCGAGCGCCCGTCCACCTCGTTGCCAAGAGGCTCGCCGAAGTAATACTTCATGGCCTCTTCGCGGTCGGCGGTGAAGTCGCCCGCACCGTCATCACCAATGCGCGAGCCTACAGCGGCGTTAATCTGCGCACGGACGATGCTTTGCAGCGTCTCCGCATCGAGGGGCTTAGGGCCTTCCATTACGCGGCGTTCCTCTTGCCCTCGATCCGCGCAAGGCGATCTTCCAGCTCCTGGATGCGCCGGGTCAGGCGGTTCTCAATGCCCTGCATTCGCTTGGTCAGAACGGCTTCGGGGAAACGGCTCATGGTGCGGTCGCTCATTTCAGGTAATCCTCAAACTGTTTGGCAATCGCCAGGGTCAGGGTCGGGGCCTCGTGGGGGCCGTGCTGTTTCGCAGCTTCGCCCATGATCTTGACGGCCTGCGTCAACGCGAGGGCGCGGACTTCAGGGCTGGAATCGGGCGCTGTCTTCTGTCGCGGCATCTTCGTTCCTTAACTCACGTAAAAATGGTCTGTGAAATTGTCCCACCGCCAGCATATCGCCGGGTTAAAATAGTTCGCCCACTCATCCGTCCAAATAACCAAGGTGGACCTGTTAATCCCCGGAACAGAGCGCCATTCTGTGCGGGATACGCGCATCTTCTTGGTGTGATACGGCTTGGCAGGCCACCACACGGCGAAGTCACGGCCCGCGTGGAGATGCTGCTCTTCCACCGGGTCAACACGTTCGGTCACGCTTAACCATTCCGGCTTGATGCGCGGCTTGGGGGGAATGGGCACTTCCTTCGTCACAACGGGGGCGCTGCGTACCTTCTTTGTTGCAGCGAATGGCGGCAGATCGGGCAAGCCACGCTCGCCACCTCCATTGGGGTAACACATGCCTGCAAACGCTTGGATGGCACGGTTGATCTCGTCCGCCTCTGGGTCGTACTCCCCGCCGTCCAGACCCTCCATGAAGGAGCGGTTTAGCGTCATAAACACGTCGGTTGCGATCATCAGACAATCGCGATCTTCGGTGAAAGGTTTTTAGGCTGCGTCTTGTTGCGTGGTGCGGTCTTGGTAATCGCGCCATAACGGAACGCATCGGCAGGGTGAGACGCCCAATCGTGCAGGGGCTTGCCCTTCCACGTCCGCTTGTCGTCATCCCATTCCTTGCGGTAGTTGCCCAGCGCCTCCAGGCCGAGTTCGCACCGTCCCTCGTCAAACCAGCACCGACCGAATATCTGGCGGGCCGCGTTGATGCCCGTCATAACCAATTCATTCGGTGCGCGGCGCGTATCAACGCCCAGCGTATGGAGAACGTCGGCGTAGCTGGAACCCGTCGCTGACTGTCGTGCGTAGGCGTCGTGGGGCAAGATCGCCTCACCCATCGAACACCCGTTTTGCCTCACTCGCTTGCGTATCTCGTCCACATAATAGGCCGGGGCCTCACCGTGGTCGGTGATGAAGTCCACGAGGTGAATTTCCTTACCCGCGTACTGCACGAGCCATATTGAGGTGTCATCGGAAACACCGATGTCCCACCACGTATCCACCGTGAAGTTTGATTGGTACGGAACATTTGTGATGCGCTTTTGTTCACGCGCCGCGATGATCTCATTGGCGTAGTATGCGCCCAGACCTACAGGCTCGTATTCGCCAAGCCAGATGTGCCCGTATCGCTCTGGGATGTTGTCTTTGTCGAATTGCCGCTCTTCGTCCAGAACCTTGGGGAAGAACGGGTTGTCTGCGTAGTTAGCACGAACCACCGCCGCACTTGATGGCAGCTTCCCGCCGCGTAGCAATGCGTCAACCGGATCGCGCTTTGTCCGTGGGTTCCATGAGAACCAGAGTTCCGACCCTTCCTTGCGGATCGTCGGCCTCAACAACTCCAACGACCTGTCAGAAAGCGTCTGGGCTTCTTCCACCCACGCATAATCAAAGCCCTCAAGAGACTTGATGCTTTCCGCCGTGTGATCCTGCATACCCTGAAAGATGATCGTCCCGCCGCCAGGGGTGTTGATCTGCTCCCGCTGCACGTCAAACATCGAGCCAACGCCAAGGCTTTGTATCTTGTCCTCAATCAGACGCTTGGCCGATTCCCGCAAGGTCTTCTGTACCTCACGAATGCAAACCCCACGCGCACCGGGTTGACCAATGTGCTTGGCTACAACCTGCTCCGCGAAGAAATGCGACTTGCCCGACCCTCGTCCACCGTATGCGCCTTTCCAGCGCGCCGGAGACAAGAGGGGAACAAATACCCTAGGCGTCGGAAGCTGTAACGTCTGCGGCATTGTCTACAACGACGAAACGAACTTCGTTGATGGTCAGGGGCGCGTGGTCGTCGTCGCCAACGATGGGCTGAACAGCCTTGCCGTCCGTCCGGTCGAAGATCAGCTTAATCATCTCGCGGTCGCCCTCTAAAGCCATCTCAACAGCTTTGTCTGCCACGACACGCAGCTTGCGGCGGTCGTCATCAGGGCCTAATTTCTCGGTGAGCGCGAGCATTAAAGCGTCACGCATCGGCTTGTCCGACTTCCGGCCTCCCGGATTGGTCGTTGCCATAGCTTAAACCTCGGCTAAGTCATTGTTTCTAAACGAAACTTGGTCTGTTTATCCCCGCCCCGCCAAGACGGCCCCAACGGGGCTCTCTGGGGTTACGATGTAGTCTGCAACGTCGTCCAGAAAGTCGCCGCCGTAGACGGGCTGTAACTCTCCATCCACTTCCTGCGTCCCTGTGACCTGCACAAGTTCGTCCGTCGGGTATACGTCCACATGAAAGCCGTGATTCTTGGCGCTTGCAAGCACGGGACCCAACTCATAGATGGGCAGACCGTCCGCGTCCGTGTTGCCTGTGTCAACAGGGTGACCACGCAGCGGTCCATGAACCAGAGCCACAATGCCGTTGCGCTGTGCAACCTTGCGTTCATCGGTGCCGCCGCCTTCACGGGGAAGGTCGATTTCAATGTTGTGAGCGGACAGGAGTTGTTTTGCTGTTCCACGGTCGGGCAGGGCTAGGTAAACAATCATGCCGCAATCTTTCGCAAAGCGTCGTTGGCAAGTTGCGCGTCAAAGGCACCATCAACGATAATGGCACCACCATCCCACGGCGCGTTACCAGCCACGTTGTTGCCATATCGCTCTGTGGTCACGGTCGGCAGGGTCACAGAGCCATCAGACGCGACCGCCGCGCCATCCAGTGACAATGCGCAATCATTCGTAGACAGCCGCACAGACAAAGCAAAGTCCCTATCGTCAGCCACTGTTACCCCACTGTCGAAGTCGGCTTGCGAAACGCCGCCCGTCACAATCTGAACGGCAATCTCGCCCTGTGTGCTTGATCCGCGCCGAAAGATGGTGACGCGGTTGTTGTCGGTCCCGTCGTCCCACTGCGCAATGATCTGACTTGTGCTGCCGATGTAAGGCGGGGTGCGCCCCTTGATAATCACCGCTCCCGGCAATCCGCTCACAGTCCGCAAAGGAATATCCCCTGTCCGCTCCACCGCGGTGGCGAAGGTCCCGATGGGGGTGGTGGGGGTGGTGCCAATTTCTACCTGCGCACCATAAATCAGGATGGACGACGTACCGTCCAGCGCAACTGTCGCTACGTTGTCTGTTTCCGCAACGGCAACGCGAACATTTCCGGTGAAGTCGGCGCCTGGCGTGAACACAATGCTGCAACGATACCAGCCGCTGCCAACGGCCTCGATTGCTGATGATGTATGGCCGAGCGTTCCAACCGCGCCCGTCGAAAGATTGAAATAGCTACTCGCGTTTGTCGTGAAATTTGCCGTCGTCAGCCGCAGCATGGTTACTTGGTCTGACTTGGCAAAAATCGACATGGTGTGCGCCACGTTGCTCAACGTCAGCGCCTGATTCAGATAAACTTCCCCCGTTCCAGTGGACGAATCGTCCGTGACCTTCCATGCGACGTTGCCGCCACTCGGCGCGGTGCCCTGTGCAAACTCATCAATGCTGTTGACGTTTGTCCAGGTCGTATCGAATCCGTTGGATTGCAGGCACAAATTGGTCGCCGCACCCTCAACCAGCAGGCCGATTTGCTCCCACCAAGAGCCATTGTATTCGCGCTTGAACCGAGGGGCGAACCATGGGGCAGACTCGGTGATGTGGTAGGTTCTTGGCGCGGTCTGGTCGGGGTCGGCGTATTCGACCTGCGCGCCCCATACATAGAACCCGCTGGTGTTGTCGCCATCGTAGGAAGGCACTTCCGTTCCGTCGTCCGAGAACGCCAAGAAAAACCCGGTAGGCGCGGATGTGTAATCTCCGACCATCCACAGCAAGAACCAGCCATCGCCCAGTGCGGTCGAATTGGCGCTTATGAATTGCGATCCGCCGGACGCGAACAGTGACCCGTCAGATACGTCAAAGGCAGCGAAGGCCACTCCCAACCCCACGCCATAGGGTCTGAGGGACAGATAGCGTGACCCCGCCGCCAGCTTGGCGCGCACAGAAAAGATTTTTCGACCTGCACCGATTGTGGCGCTCTGATAGAAGGCGTGCACATTGCTGCTGTTGTTCTCACGCACCAAATCGGCGGACATGGAGCCATCAGGCGCAGTCGCCGCATCTGCAGTGACAATTGTGTTGCTCTTCGTCCACGCCGTTGCTTTATTAAACTGCTCGCTGTACGTCAGCAGGTTGTGGCTCGCGAAACGCAGTATCCCGTCATTCCACTCCATGCCGAGTGCGGCGGTGGCAGACGTGGGGACGGCACCGCGGGGGCCGGATGTTTTCGTGAAGTCGTAAAACGCTGACGGCTCATAACCGCGCAGTTGGAACTTCTGCGAAATGCCGCCCCGACGAATGTTGCCGCCCGCAATCGCCATGTTACTGGCCCATCTCCGTAATGTAGACCGTGCCGCTCGCGGACACAGACAGCACGGCGATATGCTCACCCGCGCCGATATTTAAGTATTCTGGTGTATAGGCGGGGATAAACATTGCGGTGGAACTTGCGGATGCGTTCGGAGACACGCCGACGTTGAAGAAAATGTCGGACGTGGACACAACGCGAATGGTGCGCACACCCTCGCCAGGGACCGAAGTCGCGGCGGTCGAGGTGCTTGGGTTGCTTTCAATCGTGAAGGACGAAAGCGGGCGATAAACCACGTCATCCGCCAAGGCAGCAGACGCCACCAGAAGCAGCGCCGCAGCAGTGATAATGCGCCTCATTAAGCGTCTCCTTTCAAAGTTACCCGACCAGTCAAGCCTCGTCGCCCTCGTGTGAGCGTGTGTGCGGTTCGCTTGTTGGGCCGGGAAATGGAAACGCCCCACCGCCCAAGTCACATGGGTCAGTGGGGCGCTTGTTATGACATGAGGCACATGGTGCCGTGACCTGCTTTGGCCCCGTCGGGCTGTCCTATCACCTATTTTCCGGCGCTCACGTCAACTCTGCCCCGAAGGGCGCAACTCAAAACAGCTTACACGCTTTTATTCCGTCCCGATGGGCATGTCAAGCATCGTGGAATAATTTTTTTCCTGGCGCATTCCCTGCGCGATCCGGCGCAATTCATCGGCGCGGTCTTTTGGCACCCACTCACTGACGCGGACATGGCCCGCATCGCGCATCTTCTGCTTGAAGCGGGCCTGTCTTTCGGCGTTGGTGTTGGTCATTATGCTTCAGCCTTGGCAACGAGCCGCTTGCGCTTCAGGTCAACAGCCTTCATCGCTTCCGTGCGGGTGGCCTTCCCCAAAAACATTTTAGTTTCCAGCCGACGCAGGGTTGCCGCGTCCTTGCTTGTAAATGTTGCTTTCATCTATCTTTCCTCCAGGGCCGCCATGTTTCGCGACTTTCAGGATTCATGTCGCTTCGGCAAAGACCGCCACCAGCACGTCGTCCATCGGCGTGATCCAGAACTCATTCCCGCCGGGATGCTGGCCAGGCGCCTGAATGTAAAGGTCGTCTGCTGCGAATGGGCCAAAGCCGTAGCCGTCGGTGATTGTGGTAGCTAAATAGGTCTTGATCCAACAATCGGACCATTGTGCAGGCTCTACCGTCATCGTGACGGGCTCGTCTATTTCAGCCTGATCGGCAATGTATTCGGCGTAGGTGTCGCGGAGATATGCTTCCGCCTGCTCGCGGGTTTCAAACGCCACGATATAGGCGCCTTCCGCCGCACGATAATTCTCTACCGTGTCCAATGTAGCGTAAAACATTTGTCTTCCCTCCATGGGCTTCATTGCCCTTCGCCTTATATATAGGGTGTTAGCGGTAACAATGCAAGGGGGGGACGGAATTATTTTGCAATTTCTTCCGATAGCCTCTCGGCCAGGTCATACAGCGCAGCCATCATCCGGCGTTGTGCCGTGCGGGGGTCCATGCCCATCGACCTACCGATGCGGTGCCACGGCGCGTTGTTGGCCTTCGCCCATGTGATTTTCCCGGCCTCCTCGGGCATCATCTGCAACCAGATAAGCACTTCGTCCATGCGGTCGATTTGCTCGCCCGTGGGACGTATGACCAACTTGGCGTCGGTGTAGCCGTATGCCTCTTGTGCGCTCCGCACGTAGTCCAGGCTAGGGTTGCACAGGCGCGGGGATTCAATCGGCGGAAGGCGCTTGAGGGTCTTCGCGGCCTCGCGGAAGCGGTCGAAGAGTTCTGTTGTGTTCATTCGCTTTCCAATGCTTCGACCCGCTCTGCGGAGCGATGTAGGCCAACACATGCGACCCGTAGCGCGCGCTCGATCCTGCCGATCTGCGTGTTATATCGGCCCGCACCTCCCAACTGGTCGCACAAGATCAGAACGGCGGTGCGGCTCTTCGCAAGGTCTTCGCGGGCGCGCTCGAGTTCGGTCTTGGGGCGCGTGACGCCGGGGATTTCGGTCATAGCATCGCCTCCTGTTTGGGTTTTGCAGGTGCTGGCACGAACAGGTCGGGTTGGTCGTAGGCCTTTTGGATGCGCTCGCAGGCTATGTCGAAGTAGCCGTCGTCCAGTTCGATGCCGATAAACTTGCGGCCTAACTTCGCGCAGGCAACACCAGTTGTTCCTGATCCCATGAAGGGGTCGAGGATGGCGCCATGCGTCCGCTTTAGCAGCGACTCCATCAGAGCAATCGGTTTCTGTGTCGGGTGATTGACGCACTCGGCTTGACACGCCGCAAATTTAGGCATAATGGCCGCGACCCTTAGAACCTCGCTTTTCCTGCCGAGGCCATAACTTAGGATGCGCTCATAATGATGCCCTGCGACGTTACCGATTTCTGAACGCGGGTGAATGGGGACGGCCTTGTGCCAAATATGCACGGCGTCAGGTTCGCCACATGGGTAGTCTGGGGTGCAAGGCCAAAAGACAAACGACGGGATGGACGGGATCAGACTGCGCAGAACAGGCCAAACAGTGTCAGTCGCAAACAAGTCTTCGCGGTTAGGGTAAGGCGGGTCAGTGACGACGGCATCGACCTTACCAAGCGTCGGGAGAATGTCGAGGCAGTCGCCAAGGTACAACGTACAATCGCCGATGGTCACGGGTTCGGTCATGCTATGCGGCTCCTGTAAGTTCCAACGGCGCGGTCAAAGTCAAATCGGACAGAACCCGGTTGACCAACCGCCTTAAACCTGACTTTTTTAACGTGAATCTCCGTCTGGCCGATTGCCTCATAATCGCGTTCGACCACGATCCCAACGTCAGCCTTGTTCACCCAATGCGCCGACCCGGAAATGTCGTACAGGCTCAAGGGCTGCGTCTTTCCACCCTCGCCACGAAACGGCTTGGCCGGATGGGCGATGAACCAAACATGCACCCCGTGGCCCTGCGCAAACCGCTTCACCTTCGCCAACATTTGCGACACGTATTCCGTTTCGGTCATCCCGGACGGGCGCTTGTGTTCAATCTCGTTGTAAGGATCAATAACCAAGCCTTGGATGCCGTGACGCATAACAGCGCCCCTGGCAGTTTCCAAAATCCAGTCGATTGTTGGGCTGTCGTCGTCCGCGCGGATGAAGAAAAAACGATCCTTCAGCCAAAAGATGGCCTTGCGTAATTCGTCCTCCGTCATCCGCGCTCGCGGGCCTTCGGCAAATGGCGAGTTGGTCAACTTTTCGGCCAGCTTCGCAACGTGCTCTTCGCCGGGGTTTTCAAACGAGCAAACCCCACACTTCCACCCCGAATTACGAACAAGGTTCATCATCAGCGCGTCGATAAACTCCGACTTTCCTGACCCCGGAAAGCCCGTGACAACCGTCAATTCCCCGGCGCGAACCGTGTAGAATTGGTCCAGTTCAAACCAGCCAGTCGATACTGCCCGTTCCCGCCCGTGGCGGTAAAGCTGTAGCACATCGGTCTCAAACTGCCCCGCATCAAATAGCGACTTAATGGGGTAGGGCTGCGCGTTCTCAATGACCTCCCGGAGAACGTCGGCCCCGTGGTCCCTTAACGTGTCGTTGGCGTCCTTCGACTGCACGTCATTGAGGTTCGGCCACGTCACTCGCCAACAACGATCCCGACCAATCCGCCGCGCAAGTTCTTCCTCAAGAGCCTTTCCCGGCGCGTCACCATCGACCGCCAGAATGACCTTTTGCAGCGGGTCCAGCCAAGCCTTACAGTTCCAAACGTAACTAAATTTGGCGTCGTGTTCCGGGTCCGGGTCTTCGTCTTTGACCTGCTTGGGAGCGCCGTCGGGAACCGAAATGACATTCAGAAACCCTGCCTCCTCAAGCGCCAGCTTGTCCATCTCGCCTTCAACGATGATAGCCCAATCTTCGGTGAGGTCGTCCAGGCCGAAAAACACCTTGTCCGCATCCTTCACCTGCCGGAATCGCTTGTCCCCTGACCGAAACTTGATGTTGACCAGTTCGCCGTCGCGGAAATACGGAAACTGTATTTCGCCGTCCGCGAACGCGATCCGATTGCGCTCAAGCGTCGTCTCCGTGATGCCCCGCGATGCAAACCAGTTAACGACTTTCTCTGGAAGTCCAGATGTCGGAAGTTTCGGCCTGATCTTCGGTTCTGCGTCCCTTCGGGCAATGGTGGTCCCGGACCAATCGCAATTATGGCACAACCAGACAGCGTGACCGTCAGGCTTGATTGTAACCGACAAGCACGGGTCGCGGCGGTTCTGCGGTTTGCGCCCCGATGAACACTGCGGGCAAAGCGTTTTGTGATCTCCCGCTCGTTCTGAACGAAGCTGAATGCCGAAGTCCTGAAGGTTCATAGCGGCAGAACCTTTCGGGCATCAGGCTTCATCGCAGCCTCGATCCACGCGATAGGCTCGGTGACAGATTCCTTTTGCGCCCGCTGGACAAGTTGGATGACTTGCTGATCCCCGACTAGCTTCCTCCATTTGCCCAACTCCGACCGTGCATGTTTGTCCGTCGCGCCGTGCTCTGTGAGGTAGTCGAGACAAGCGCCGAAAATTATCTCGGGCAAACACTTTTCACGATCGCGAGCCGCAGGCTCCCTACGGGAACTCTTATCCTCTCTTATCCTATCAGGCGGGAATGTTCGTGGAACATTCGTGGAATGGGCTTCGGCATTTACCGGATTCGGCGGGTATTTTGGCTTCTGCGGCTTGTCAATCCGCTGGTGATGCCAGCCCGTGACCTCTAAATACTCTTGATTATCAACGGCGTAGATCGTTACCAGACCATTCGCGGAAAGTTCCTCGACCATTCCAAGAACATTCTCGGAAGTAATGTCATCTCCAGGAAGAATCTGCGCTTTGATCTGGCGGGCCTTCAATGGCATACGTCCGGCATCGTCACAGAAATTCCATAGGCCGATGAACAACAGACGGGCATTCGTGGAACACTCCATGACCTGTTCGCTCGACCAGAATTCGGGTTTGATGGACCGAATGCGCGCCATTACTCCAGACCCTCCATGTGGCTATACGCCGCGTTGATCTCCCGGCAGACACCGCAAATCCGGTTGCCCGAGTGATAAGCCGTGAAGGTCTTCCGACACTTCAGGCAGGTCACCTCGCGGGCTTCTCGCTCGTCCAGTGACGAGACGCCGTGCTGATCGTCGTGATAGCGTTCCTTTTTCATCAGACATACACCCGTGGCGTGATGGTGCGAACCAGCGGCGGCACGATGGCTCGTTCTTTCCTGCCTACGTGGATAAAAAGGAAGTCCGGGCCGACCGTCCGTTCCGGCGGCGGTTCGTGGTCCCTGACCGCGTTGACCAGTGACAATATATATGGGTCACGCTGTTCTATAAGTGCGTCAACGACCTCAACAGCGTGCATGATGGTCGTATGGTGACGGCCCAAAAGTCGCCCCACAGCGGGGTAACTCATGTAGTTCAACTGGTACAGCTTCCAGGCGAGAACCTGGCGCTTTCGGGCCAGCTTGCGCTTTTTGACCCACGACAGAATTTCTTCTTCCGACGTGTTCCACGCCGCGCAGCAGCGTTTGAAAATCTCCATATGCTTCATGTCATGCCCTCCATCCGATAAATTCCTCCGGGTAGCCTTCGTTCATCTTGTCCAACTGCCACTTGAGCGTTTTGACGATTCCCTTCCACTCGTGCTTTTTGATCTGACACGTCCGGTTCGCGGCGGCGCGAAGTTCCAGATAAGTTTCCTTGCCGATCTTGGCTTCGATCCACTCGCCGTGCATTACAGGATCGTCGGTAAAACGTCGATGGCAGGATGCACAATGCGCCGCAGCGTTGCGGGAGTCCAGGCGGGTTGCGTTGAACCGCCGTGAAATGTGATGGGAACAGTGCAGCGATGCCTTGCTGTCGCCGTGCCACGACCCGCAGCACTCACACGTCCATTTGGCGCGGGTGCGCACAAGATTTGAAAAGACGGCATCGGCGGCGTTGCGCTTCATGTGTTGCCTGAATTTGGAGCGACCTCGCGGGGATGCTCCGCGCTCGCGCTGCCGGGGGGCAGTTCGTCCAATGGACAGGTCGCATTGTTGGGTTTGGGGTAGGGGTTCGACTTCAGGCCGAGACGTTTAGCGCGGGTTTTCCCGGCCACGTTCAACGGATTCCAGTACAGGTGTTTGCCTTCGTCGTAGTGGGGTTCAATAGATCGCGACGGCATCAATTCGCGAAGGCGAACAGGGCTTCGAGTCCCCCATGTTGAATTACACGAACGCCCCGGAACGAACTCGCCATCAACAATCAAGCCGTCCATCCGGCGTTCACGTTGGCCGTCGTAGTTCCATCCCGCCGCTTGGTAGATGCCTCCGTGATGCCCTTGCGTCCAATCCGCAAACGACACTGCAAGCGCGTGGCCGTTATTTCGTAGATGGCGGCACCCAAACGCCACAAGCGCCGACAACTGTCCGGTGTAATCATCGCGGCGCACTAGCCGCGCCAGCTCAACAACGGTCTCAGACCACCGCGTGGGCGGGAACGTAAACACGCAAGCCGCCACGATGTTGTCGCCGTAATCTCCGAATAACCCGCCGCTTTCCCGCACGGCGTAGCAGTGTTGGATGTTTGACGGCATCCGGCGCGAGTAATGGTGGTCGCGAACTAGCGGCCAGACTTCATCGGGTGTTGCGCCTGTCAGATTCATTCCACCTCACAAAAGGGTGGGCGGCGCTGGAAGGGGACACCAGCGCCGCCCATAACGCACTCGACGGCTGGAGGGACCGGAGCGCGTCATTCTGTGAAAAAGTCAGCGGGCGACAGGTCAATGCCTTCCCTCTTCGCCGCTGCCAGAGTCTTTTGGATCGCTCGTGACGGGACGTTATCACGTATCTTCCAATAAGCAACCGTGGATTGCGTGGCCCCGATGGCTTCCGCCCACCGTGCCTGCGTCCCGAATTTACGGGTAATCATATCGACTACATCTCTCATGCCATTGTTGTACATGGCGGCCAATCATGGGTCAAGACGGAAAAGCTTTTGACATAGCAATGACGACGTGCCATGTATGGTGTGTCAACCGACGGGAACGCCCGACCTCACAGGGCCATCATAGAGGGATTGACAATCATGTTTGAAGCAATCGAACCAAAGCGCGGAATTTTAAGAAGGCCCGCTATCAAAGGGGTGAAGGTTAGCCGCGACGGAAAAGGCCGTATCGTTCTGGCCTTTGGTAACGACCTGTGCGAGCGAATCGGCTTCGCCGCAGGGGACCGCATTAACATCCTATGGGGTTCTGGCGACGACGCGGGACTGATGCGGGTCGAACTCAACCCCAACGGCCATCACAAGCTGTATGCGCGCAAGGACAAGTCAAACACTCTGCGGACCTACACGACCATGCAGCCCGCATGGATGCAAAAAACCACGGTGCCAAGCACCAGTGCGTTGATCTTGCAAGAGGCCATCCGGTCGGTCACGTTTGATCTGCCAGTTGCGATGTTCTACAACAAGCCGATTTCAGTAGTCGCCTAACTTTTTCGCGGCCTGGGGGTTGTACGGGCCGAAACACAAACCGGAGTAGATTTGGGTTGATGAAGGGGTCAGGTTGCTAGGTGCCTGACCCCAGCCCAAAAGGAGGAAACATGGACACAGTTTACTACCACTTTTGCTTCTCATCTGAGAAGCACCGGGTTTTTGACCTCGAAGGTCGGATTGAGGTCACGGTGTCAAGCTATGGCGAGCCGGCTCGCATTAACTGCCTGCCGGAGCACGCCGACCCCGGATCGCCCGTGGAGTTTGAGTTGGGCGATATTGAGGTCATCGCCGGAGAAAAGCGTGATGAAAACGGTCACTTTATCTGGCACTATGCCCCGATGCCCAACGACGATCTGGGCAAGGCGCTGGATCAGATGATCCGCGACGACCTCAAGCACGACGACATCCGCGCCGCCGCGCTGGACAGCCGCTGGGATGACGAAAATTCGGGCAACTTTGACTTTCACGCGGTCGCCATGAAGGCGTTTGGTGGCGTGTCATGAAAACGATTCTCCGCTACGTGGGCGAAGCCCTGACGCTCGCCCTGATCCTTTTCACCCTGTGGGGGCTGCTGCTGTTGGTCCCAGCAATTGAACGAGGCACACCATGAACGAAGACTGGACGCTGTGGGACTGCGACCAACTAAGGTTTTACGCCGACCGATTGCGCCGCGTTTACCATGATGAGGGATATTTGCCTTATCCTGGCGGGGCAAAAGTCAGGGAAGCCCACGCATTCCTTTCGGCGATTGTGGAGGGCATGGATAAGAAGCAGAAGGAACTCGCAGCATGACATTCACGCCAGAACAGGCCGCCGAATTGGAAGCGCCGCTTTCGTCAAACAAGGTCAAAAAACGCAACAAGGCGGGCGTTGAACTCTCATATATCGAGGGCTGGCAGGCAATCGCCGAGGCTAACCGCATCTTCGGGTTCGACGCATGGAACCGTGAGACGGTTCTGTTGGAGCGGTGCGGGGAGCCGCGTGAGGTCCAGGACAAGTGGCGCGTGGCCTATTTGGCAAAGGTTCGGATCACCGTTGGCGACGTTATTCGCGAGGGTGTTGGCTACGGCTCCGGTGTTGCGAAAGACCTTGGCGATGCCTTTGAGTCCGCAATCAAAGAGGCCGAGACGGACGCCATGAAACGGGCGCTGATGACCTTTGGCAACCCCTTTGGCCTCGCCCTCTACGACAAAGACCAAGCCAACGTCACGACGTGGCACGGGCCGCTTGGACGTACCGCACTCAAAGACAAATTCCGCGAGGTGCAGACGGACGTTGAGGCCGTTGAGGATGAAGCCAGCCTTGACGCAATCGTGAAGGCCGCAAAGCCTTTGATTGCGCAGGCGTTGAAAGACCTTCCAATTCTTGTCGATGGTGATGATGGCGACATTCTTGGGCTACGCGGTGCGGTTGAACGCCGCCGTCAGGTCATCCGCGACAATGAAAAGGCCCGCGAGGCTGACCGCATGGGGTTTCAGGCATAGGGGTGTAACATGGGCAGAGTTAAGGAATGGATGATGGACGAAGAGGAACGCATTGCGGGTGCTTTGCTTGACCGCTTCCCCGACATGGACCCCGACGAACACAACAACCACGAGAAGGAAATGAAATGAGCAGTGTTAACAAGGTCATCTTGATTGGTAACCTCGGGAAAGACCCAGAAATCCGCAAAATGCAGTCAGGCGATTCCGTCGCCAATCTCACTGTCGCCACGTCGGAAACGTGGAAGGACAAGCAGACCGGCGAGAAGAAAGAGAAAGCAGAATTTCACCGCGTCGTCATCTTTGGGAAGACCGCCGAAATCGCGGAACGTTATCTCAAGAAAGGCTCTAAGGTCTATCTTGAGGGCCAGCTTCAGACCCGCAAGTGGCAGGACCAGTCTGGGAATGACAAGTACAGCACCGAAATTGTGTTGAGCGGGTTCGGTGGGCGTCTCGTCATGCTTGGCGGGAAGTCGGATGGAAGTCAGGACAACAACGATTGGTCGGGCGGTCAGCGGGATAATCAGGCCGATACCGCCATTGACGACGAGATTCCGTTTTAGCCCATGGGAAAGAAGCTGACATTCCTCTGCTCGCAATTCTTCCTCATCCCCACGGGAGAAGATGCGCAAGCGTATCTGACCAAACATTCTGGCGAATTGGTGCAGGGGGAGTTCAAGCAGCCCCGGTCCCTGGAACAGAACGCTTTGCTGTGGGCCGTAGCGGAACAGGTGTATCAGAACCTTCCCCCGCAATGGGAAGGCAAGTGGCCCGACAAATACCGCATGGTCAAGGGGATGCAGCTTTATCTAGGGCTGACCGATGACGTGCTTGTTCCCACGACCCGCGGGGGCGGGACGAAACTTGAACGGTCCCCCACCTCCATCGCAGAAATGACGCATGACGAGGCGACCGCCGCTGTTGATCTGCTTTTGGATGCGATGAGCAAGTTAGTGGGGTTAACCGCTGACGAACTGAAACAAAATGCAGGGCCGATGATCGGCGTAAGGAGAACATCATGAGTGACCCGATAGAGCGGTTGCGGAGCGCCTGTGTAGTGTTGGTTGGATTGACCGCAAGCCCGTGCTTTGCTATAAGGGGGCGGGCATAGCCTACGAAGTTTCCAAGTTGTGGCCGTGCTTTCTTTGGTGGTAGTGTTGGGTTGTTCCATGGCCTGTCGGTTGCTCCAACAACTGGCAGGTCTTTTTTTTTAACACGTCACGTTATAGACCGCCAGAAAGTCATCAATCCAGCCGTGAGGCTCGCCGGGATCGGGGATCAACTCCACGGGCGGCGGGCCTATCACGCAGAAGGGGTCAGGAACCCCGGTATTTATTGCGCAACCGCTCACGCTTATCAGCATCAAGCCTGCTGCTGTCACGAGAATCAATCGCATCATTGATCGCATCCAATGCTTGTTCGGCGTCATCAGCGCGGTGGGCATCCCGCCCCGCACGTTTGCCGTTGACCCAAAAAAAAACGAGGCCGCCCAAAAGAGCGACCCCGAATCCGAGTACAAGCCAGAGTGTCATTGACGCGCCTGCTTGTCCCACGCCGACCATGCGAGGCCAGCCAAGGTGACAATCGCGCCGACGGCAACTTCGACCTCGCCGCTCTCAAGATACCCGTTCGTGACGAGCAAGCCGCCGCCGAAGGTCAGGATGTGGCGGGCAAGGCCAAGGATGGTTTCTTTCGTCATGTCAGTCTCCTTTGGTGATTTCTTCGGCGCGCTCGTAAAATGCGCCCCAGGTTTCATAGTGAGGTTTCCCCGGACGCCAAGCCTCGATATACTGCCCCCATGCTTTCTCCTGCGTCGTAGGAAGGGCCTGGGGCAGCGTCCAGAGCAACAGGCGTGCAAACACGCACGCTAGAACGTCGTTGTGCTGTATGGCCTCGTAAACGGTCGCGTCGGTGTCGAAATAACCCAACTCACGGGTCGCGCTGACGGCATACAGCTTGGATGCGCGGTGCCGGAACACTCCCACGACGCCGCCGCCCTTCTCAAACTGCCAAAAACCCCGTGCCGGCCCGCCGATCTGACGGCGATGCTCAAAGCGGGATTCCTGCAAGCCAATGGCAAGCAACATGGCTCGCGCCTCGCGGCTGTCCATCTTTTTGGGCAGGAACGAGAATGCAGCGGGGATAATGTGGTCGTGGATGTAGTCAATCATTTTCGCCCCCAAGGGCGGCATATCCGGCGAGGTCAATCCATGAATCAGCGTGGAAGCCGTGCTTGAGGCGAACCACCTTCAGCGCCACCATGCACAATGCGACCTGACGCGGCGTGACTTCATGCCCGAGGATCACAGACCACATCGCTGCAATGTCGTCGGCGTTGTCGGACCAATCGCCGTAGTCCTTCTGACGGTCCCCGCGTGTGATTTCAGCGGCAGCGGAAAGGATGTCCTCACGCTTCATCAACGTCCCTCATCATCAGGATGGAATACTTGCCGTGGTGTGTTCCCAGGAACGCAGGCTCCTTGTTCGGGCCGGGGGCGATGCGCCATCCCTGCGCCATGTAGACGAGGAACCCGTGGAGGGGAGCGTAGATAAAGTCTTGGATCACGCCGCATCACGGAGCATGTCAATGCCGCAGGTTGTCCGTGCGACCTCTCCATATTCGGAGTGCATCACAATCAGCTTCATGTCCCTGCCTGACAACCACCCGCCGCCCGTTGCGTATGCGTCATTCGCCGCGAGTGTGCGGACCTGTTCAACGATGCACCCGTTGAACTCCTGCCTGCTGTCGTGGTGGTGATGGCCGCGAAAGAAATACCGATGTTTGGTGATGCCCCAATCTTCGGGCCTTTCTGTCGCCATAATGCCCGGAAGGTCGCGGTCCTTGGTTCTGTCGCCATGGACGAAACCCATCAGCGTTTTGCCGTGTCGGATGTAATGCCGAAGGGTTGGCGCGTCGTGGACTTTCACGCGGGGTTCGTTCTCATAGACGTTCGCCAGAAGAACGCCCATAGCCATGCCAAGCACGGGGTCGTGGTTGCCGACCACCGGAACGAAGTGAACCATCTCGTGGTGCGATAACGCCGTGTGGATGCACTGCCGCACCGCTGAAACGCCGATCCGCATGACCCGTTGCAAACGGGTGTCCACGTCCAGAACGTGGCCGTGTCCGGGCGTCATTCCCGCCATGTTGTCGGCGTGGAAGAAATCGCCAAGGTTGGCAATCACGCACTGCCTGGACGACGGCGCTTGAGATACGAGGTAATCAACTGCTCCGCAAAGATCGCGGCGGGCAATGTCAACGTCGAAGTCATCGCCGGATTCCTCCGCCCACGCGTACATCCCGAAATGTGGATCGCCCCATGGAATGACGGTCATCAGGTCGTCGTTGTAGGACTTGTCTTTGGCGGGTCGGGGCTTCAGCTTCGGCAGGGCCTTCGCGGATTCCTTGACGGCATCCAGCGCCATTTCAAGCAGACGTTCACGGTCGGCGGTGGTCTTGACCCATTCCGCCTTAACCTCGCCGTCTGGCCCGTAAAGGGTCGAACGTCCCTTGATGATGTAGCCGTCAGGCACGGAACCATCCACGTCCGCTCTGCCCACCACACCGCGAGCGGCGCGAAGGCGATTGCGGTACGTCTCGCGGGGGAGGCCCAAAGCATCTGCCGCAGCCGCCTTATTCCCTTGCGGGCATTCCGGTGTCTTGGTCGCCTCGAATGCCTCTAACGCTTCCTGCTTTTCAGCATCACTTAGGCCAGGGTTTGCCACGGGCGGGCCTTCCTATTGCTTATCCAGCAACCAGATAATTAGCGAAAATTGCGCCGAAACAATTGCCAGAATGCCATAAATCATCCA
This sequence comes from Verrucomicrobiota bacterium, assembly GCA_030834415.1. GTDB lineage: Bacteria > Verrucomicrobiota > Verrucomicrobiia > Limisphaerales > JAEYXS01 > JAEYXS01. The sequence goes on from JAURFH010000011.1 coordinate 23,124, forward strand.
CCGACGCAAGGCGGTAACATCCTCGCGTAGCCCGCGCATTTCCTTCCGCGCCTCACTCCACCGCTCGCCGCAACGGTCCTCATGGCTGTCGATCTTGAGTTCTGCCCGCGATGCAATTTCACGCGCACCGTGGTCAATCACTTGATTCGGAAAGCTCACGCGCCCTGCTCCTGCTTCGGCGCTTCCATCGACCGGGACGCGCACCATTGGCCGTCTTCGTTGTCGAAGAACACCACGAAATCCGTTGACGCAATCGCGGAACGGAAAACGACAACGTAATGCTCTTCGCCGATGTTGTCGGTGAAGGTCGTTTCATCCTCCACGTAGCTTTCCGGGTACGCTGAAAGCATGGTATCCACCACGTCCTGCGGCGTTTCACATGACGCGGAAGCCATGAAAAGTGCGCCGATTGCGGCAATTGCGTTCATTATTTTTCCTTTCGCCAATTTCGGCACGCGATCCGGTTTTGCATTTCCTTGGGTTAAGTGGCTCCGTTGCAGGCCGCAAGAAGGACAACCAGCACAATCCACGTATCAGCGATCGCCAAAGCAGATGACATTGACTGCATCGGGGTTAGTGTCCGTGCCGCCCGCGTTGACGGTCTTGATCTGCAATTGGCCCGCCGTGATGCCCGACACACGGGCCACGTTGAAGTTTGCATCCTGAAGCGTGATTGTGCAGGTGTATTGTGCGTTAGTAAAATTCACGTCCCATTCCACGGTGAAGTCGCCCGTGCTGTCGTAGGTGACCGAAGCGACATTCTGGCCCGTCACGGTGCCGATAGCGGAACCTGATACTGCGAAGCGGACGAAAGCCTTGGCCGCGTATGGGGAACGAACGACCTGATCCGCAGTCACCGTGCGAAGAGCGGTTTGCGCTTCCATCTCCGCCGCCGTCGCGTTTTCCTGAACACCGGAAATCGTCGTGGAGGCCACGGGAAGGGCTTCCCACGCCACGTCCGTTCCATCGGAGCCAAGAAACAGGTCAGAGCCACCAACAGGGAGTCGTGCGGCGTCGGCGCTTGAGTCACCGTAGATCAAATCCCCCCGAGCAATGATGATATCGGCGGGGGACGAGGTGTTGACCGTGGGCGAAAGAAGCTGGAAGTTCGTTCCATCGTAAACGACTTCGACCTTCATTCCGGCCTCTATGTCGCCAGCAGCAAGGTCCGCGTCGTTCTCTTTCTTGATGGTAACGGCACCAAGACTGTCCACGTTCAGGGTCACGGTGCCATCGTTGTCCGTATGCGCGTCGAAGCACATTTTCAAGCCATCGTAATAGCTGGACAGCGTTCGGGTCGCTGATAGCGTCCAGACCGACGAAGACCCGGCAGAGGCAATGACACAGGACTCATCGCCTGACCACCGCGCCACGATGCCCTCAAGCGCCCGTGCGCCATCGTTCACGGCGGCTGGACTCATGTTCTCAGGGAAGCGGTCGGTATTGGATGCGTCAACAGCGTCGAGGCTGTCAATTTCGGCTGCGATGGCAGGAACAGCCAGCAGCGCCACCATCGCGATGATGTAGCGTTTCATGGGAAACCTCAATTTGTAGAAAGAAGGCCGCTCAGGGGCGGTGCTTGTTCAACGGGTGGGGCGCTTAAAAGGCCACGGTTCATGTTCGCAGAAGGGCGCTGCAACAGGGGCTGCACTGCCGAAGGCGGAGCAGATTGCGCTGCGGCGGGCGCAGGATTGACAGGCTGACTAGCTTGGATAAGTTGGTAAATTTCATCTGCAATGGTCGGCTCTGCTTCTGCAACCGTATAAAGACGACCAATCCAGGATGCCGCCTCATCAATCGCGCCGCGCCCGCGAGCCATTGCCAGGTTCCCGGAACCCAGCGGAACGTCAGCAAGCCATCGAACAAAGCGGGGGTTTGTCAGCAGTTTTGCAGCGGCGCGGGGTGCAATCAAGGAACCAACAAGCGCATAGCCTGCATCCCTTGGGTCGCCTGTCAGGCTCATGGCTGAACCAGAGAAAAGCAGCGCGGAAATCAGCGTTCGCGTGGTTCCAGATGTGTTTCTCAAAAGGTCAAGGTTTCGCTCAGAACCAAGAACCTTGGCAAGATTGTCCAACTCTGATTTCAGGTCGCCATATCGTGTGCCGGAAAAGACCGCGTTCTTGGCCGCGTCGGACATCTTCCGCCAGTTCGTGAGAAACGTGGAGGGGCTGAAATCGTCGGCGCTTGCGCCAGGATTTGCGCCACCCATATCCTCAAGAAGCCCAAGGACATAAACGTCCCAAGACTCTTCCGGCATTGACGATCTGATCTGGAACAGCGACGAGATGTCTTCAGATGCCCTCCCGCTTGTTGCCAACCTCTTAACCCTGCCGAACACAGATTCGCCCGACGCGCCATCTTTTAGGATGTTAGATAGTGCGCCCTCAATTCTGGACATTCCTACGTTGTAAAAGTCGTTGGCTTGGCGGAATGCGGTTACAGCATCCGGCCCAGCAGCTTCCGCAGCGGCCTCAAGGTCGCGAGACAGTGCGGCATAGATGGAATTTAATTCTGCCCGTTTAGCGCCATTAGTCATAATGGAAGGCGTTGCTAGTTCCTGGCCGATGAAAGACCGCAGCTCCTTCGCCTGCGCCCATGTGAGAGTCCCGCCCGCTTCCTCAATCGCTTTGGCAAATTTAGCCATGGTCGGGTCGGTTAGCGCCGCACCCAAAGCGGGCGCGGGGTTGGCCGGGTCTGAGAACACATTCGCCCTAGATGAAAGGGCTTCTGCGGTATTCGTCATCTGCAATATGGGATTGTCAGGCAGGGCGCTATCAAGTGCGCCGTATAATTCATCAGCCCTGACGGTGAAGTCGGAAACAAAGTCACGGCCACCCTGCTGCAATGCCTCACCTGCGCCAACCCGTCCGGGCCGAAGCCCAACGGAAGATGCTGTTGGGACGTTGCCGCCGATCCTTTCAACTGCGGATTCGATTTCAGCAAGGCGTGTCAATCGGGCCTCTTCAATCACACCCATTCCGCCAGGGACATTAGCAAGTCCCTGTTCCAGGGCCTGAAGTGTTTTGTTCCCCGTCACCGCTCCAGCGGAGTTGGGTGTCACGCCCGCCCGGTCGTAACCTCGCAGGGCGTTTAGTATGTTGTCGCCAAATGCGGTATTTTGCAGCCCCGCAGCGGCTCTGCGAAGTGCCGTTATCCCGGCTTGCCCAAGACCCTCACCGACAGTCCCACCAAGCACGTCAACGCCACCCTGCAAGACCTTTTCACTAGTGCCTCGTGTGTCTACTGTGCCAAGCAACGGCCCTGCCAAGAAGTCATAAAGGTTTCCACCGATACCTGTGCCAACCCCCGCGCCAAGGACCCCCCCAAATGTCGGCCCGACAGGCCCGGAAACAGCAGCAGATGGCGCTGCCAGTATAGCCCCACCAGCGGCACCTATACCACCACCGACCATCTCGGCAGTTTCGCGTCCGACGCTCGCAAGGTCGCCCGCAATGTCAAACCCTTCGGGATTGTAAAGTGTTAAACGACCTGTGTTGCCGTTGAAGAACATGAAATTTTCATCACCGAACGGCTGTGCGTCAGGGTAGAATTTCCGAAGCGTTGCAAGACGGTCTTCGGGCGTGTGTGCCGACCCAACAGCCTGCCGAACACCAGCGGGCGCACCCGTGGTTTTGTCCATGATACTTTCAAGGTCAATCTGAACATCTTGAGTGCCGAGATTGCCGAGTTCAGTGATTATTTCAGCCATCGTTATTCACCGAAAATGAAGTGCCATCGGGGCGGACGTAGATGGGGTAGCCTTCAGATGTAAAAGTTCCAGTAAATGTGCCATCAGGCCGCGTGGGCGGCGGGTCTGATTGCCCGCTGTCAGGTGACGGAGTTCCTTGGTTTGGAGTATACGAAAAGTCTATTGTGACTTTGCTGGGGTCCAGACCATAGGATTCTGCTAGTTTATTGTAGTTGTCCGTTAATTGCTGATAACTCTGGGCGTAGCCTTCATACATTCCCATTGCCTGCGAAGTGAAATCCTGCCTTTGCTCTGGCGTCAGCGTCAAACCATTAACCAGTTGATTATACAGGTTCATCACACCTTCAGGAACGCCGCGAGCGTTTCTGACGGTTGCGGCCTCACCCTCGCGAACCGTTGATCCGGGGTCGATCATTTTCATGTATGCAAACACGAGAGAAATATCACCCGCTGGCGTGCCTGCGACACCCGCCTGCTCGACCTTTCTCAACGCCTGGGTCACGTCAATGTAATCAGCGGAGAATTTGGTGTATTCATCGCGCAGCTTCTTTTCATCATCGAACCCCTCCAAGGGGTCGGGTTCAGGGGGAGGAACAGTGGGGAACACAGGCTCGCCCGCATTAGGACCATCAACCCAACGCAGAACGCCGTTCAAGTCTTCCTCATATGTCGGTGTGGTGCCTCTCGGCATGGTCACATCGCGCAAATAAGCGTTATATTCAGGCGTCCCAGGCACAAGGCCAAGCGCAAGCGCGTTGTTTTGCGCGGAAGTCGGAGTAAGCACACTCTCCGGGCCCTCTGCGATAAGTTCCCCGTTGGCGTCAACAAGGATTTCGCCCGTGCCGAGTGTGACCGGATCGTTTGCGCCTGGGAACATCTGTTCACCCAAGATGCTCGCCCCGACTTCGGGCGGAACCATGCCGAGGAACGAAGCCTGTTCTGGGGAGAGCAGACCGCCGCCGCCACTTGCAAGGTACTCCTGCAATGCGGCTTCACGTTCCTGTTGCTTCTGGTATTCTTCCATCTGCATCTGCTGGTCAAGCGACTGCTGCATCATGGGGCCAGCTTGAGCCAATCCCTGCGCCATGATCCGGCCATATTGACCGGGATCGGTCGAGGGAGCGCCCGCCGCCATCATCGTTCCGCCCAGCAGCCCAAGGGACTGTATTCCCGCGTTCATTCGCATGTCTTCCGAATACGGGGAGTTCGTCGGACGATTCAAAAAGTCAAGGATGCCCATTGTTTTACCCAATCAATCCGCCAAGAAGACCAACGCCCGCGCCGATGCCTGCGCCCCACGGGCCGGGGGCTATCATTGCGCCCGTTGCCGCGCCCGATAATGCACCGCCAAGACCCATGGCAAGGCCGTTGCTGTAAAGCGGCTGGTTGACTGCGCCTGTCGTGGTGCCACCATAGTTCCCTCCGATCCTGGCGAGGTAATCATTCAGGAGCATGTCAGGCAGGGTCTCTTGATAGTTGAACCGCGCAATATCGGAGTCCAACACGCGCTGTGCCTGACTCTGACGCGCCGCGCCGACGTTCCCAAGCTGGGCCATGTCGAAGTAATCATTCGCCGCGAGTTGGGGTGCAAGCTGTGCCGCGCCCATCTGTCGATTGCGCTCGTTCTCGTAGTTCGAGAAGGCATAGGGTGAAATCGCATCACCAATGCCACGACCAAGGCTTTCAGCATATCCCGCAGAAGGCCCACGGTTGCCCGCATTGTAGATCGAATCCACCCGCTGGCGCACGTCACCCGATACGGTGTCAACAAGGCCCTGAAACGCGGGGTTGCCCTGATTGAGATAGTTGCCCTGCAACGTATCAAGCACGGTGTTCTGTGCCGCAAAGTTCAACGGGCTTCCCATCAGCGCCCGGTTTTCTGTGGCGTTTAGCGCCATTTCGGTCTGTGGCGCAAACGGCGTTACCGTGGCTTCGGGGAAATAGCTTGGCCCGCCGCTGTTGTAACGGTTCTGGGCTTCGCTGAAAATGTCCCGCAAATAGGGCTGCTGAACCGACCACGGCTCCGCTACCTGCGTCTGCGTGGTCTGCTGCGTTCCACTCTGTCCACCGCCACTCATCAGACGCGCCCTCCACCGCCGAAGCCGCCACCAGAACCGCCGCCACCACGATTCACGCCGGGGCCGGGACCACCGGGGCTGCGACCACGATTGACGCCGGGGCCAAGGCCTGCGGGGCCGCGTCCTGGTGCGCGGTTACCCATTCCGGGGCCACCCCTGCCGCCGCCGAAGTTCGGACGACCTGCACCGCCAAACGGTCCGCCAAGCAGGCCGGTTGCCCAATTCGGAACCTGCGTCATGGGCGGCTGGACCGGAGCAACGAGGTTTCCGCGTGGCTGAAACTGGTTCAGGATGCGCGGCTGAATTGGTGCGCTCTGGTTTGCAAACATGCCGGAGCGCGAGTTGGGTCCGGTGAGGAACCGCGCCGCGCCAAAGTTCAATGGATTTCCGAAGATGGAGTACATGATAGCGCCTTCCTTAAATGCACTTGGCATTGGTGATAGTCTGGGAGAACACGAAGCCATCCCTTGCGGCCCATGACTTCGATTGCATCGCAACCTTGCCAAATGGCCCATTCTTCAACAAGCGGCAGATGCTCTTTCAGGTCTTCCAAATCGCCGCCTGCCGCCGCAATCAGGCATGTCGTGCGCCGGGGGTATTGAATCAGCGTGGTTACGGCCACGGACTTTTCCGTTGCCCATAACTGCATCGCCCCGGACCTGACGGCCTCGAAAATATCTACTAGTTCGTATTCCCCGTTTCCGTAGGACAAGGCATCCTCAAGCATGGACGCCACTTCCGGCCAGACTATCGGAACCATCTCAGACGGTACACCGATCACGACACCACCGCGCGATCAGTGACACGCCGCCAGTTTGTCCCATCCGAAAACGCAGGCACCGCGCCGCCCGCCTCGTCGGTGACGTAAACGAGGCTCGCATTGTGGCTTCCCGCAGCCGGAAGGCTCGTCTTGGCATAACTTACCAAACCCAAAGGACCAACGACCTGCACGGACCCGTCCGCGTCCACTTGCAGGAGGTCCGTCCCGTTCCCCGCCCCCACGGTTCCGGCAACCCACCGCCGCAGAACGAAGCGGTCGTTGAGGCCGTCGAACCCGGCGAACCACGAAGGATCGCCGCTCACATCCGCCCCAGAGAAGTCAAGAAACAGGTTCTTCAACAACCCCGTCAGTTCGACCGTGGGCGTTGTCACGTTGTCAGTGTAGTGGGTCACGCGCCCATAAGGCAGAAACCCGTTGCCGTCCATCTCCATGCCGCTCTGGACAACGATATTGCCGTTTTCCGTGACAACGGCGCGGAGTTCCCATCCGTCGGCGTTCGAATAACCGTTCAGGGGTTGGCTTGCATCGGCCCGCGCACGCCAGAAACAGATGCCCTTGGCCCCTCCGATTTCTTCTTCGCCGGGGATGACGTTCTTTGATCTAACGTCGATCCACCATGCAATTCTGGTTGTATCCAGCCGAGAAAACGCCGTGGTTTGATTCGCGATCTGGTCGTCATACGTTGCGTTAATCAGGATTCCGAAATCGCCCTTGTGGTCGATGATTTGGAATATCTGCGGGCTGACCTGCGAGAGCCAACTTGCGATGATCCTGATCCACTCCGTAAGGTCGGCGTATTCAAGCGGGATGGCCTGCGGGCCTACCTGCTCAAACCCTGCGCGGGGGGAGTCTACCATTACCGCCTGCCCTGATGGACATACTCAACATCAATGCCTTGGGCGTGGTTCCACGATCCGCCCGCCGCAATTGAGACGCGGAAATCGTGATACCTACCGGAGTTGTTCTGTGCCGTGTCGCCAATGTCGTTGATGTCTGCGGCGGTGTCAAAAGATTGCGTTTCCTGCAAGTCTTCTCGTCCCGCAACGGACGTTGTGATGGCCCCACCGTCAACCATGGGGCGGACACGCTGAACCCTTGCGCGGAATCCCTTGGCGAGTTCATGCGAACCCGTCGTGATTGTTGCCGCGAGGTTGGCCCCGGTGAACGTCCCGTATTGCTGTGACGTGTTGAACGCGGCCAAGAGGCGGTCACCACCCGTCCACGAAATCGCGTCAAGGGAGAAAGGCACCGTTTCAAGATCGGGATACAACGCGCCAACCTCTTCAAGCGTCGTGCCTAGCGACAGTCCGCTACCAATACATTCAACTTCAACGTCAGCCGATGACCAACGGGATTCCGGCCAGTGATAGATGAACAGCTTGTTTGGCGTTCCATTGGTGTTTCCCGATCCGGGGAAAGACCAAACGATTGTCTTGTTCAACGGGTCGATGCCAGACGTAACCCGCGTCCGCAAGGAAATGTCAAACTGGTTTAACCAAAATTCCTCGTCAACCTTGCTTTGGCCGATGGCGTGGGACTGCGCCCCGTCCGTGATATAGAACCCCTCGTCGGAAATGTAGTAGGTAAGCCGACCCAACGAAGTTACAGACCCAGGAAGCGGGGTGCCGCGCTTGCGGTCGATGGGATCAAAGCGAAACACCAGCGGGGGGCCGACATAGGTCATTCTGTAAATCGCCCGCTCGCAGAAGACCAGTCCGTATTCCACGCCTCCGATGATCCTTTGAACGTCGCCGCCTTCCTTCAAATCTTCGTAGTCGCACTGTGTATCAGCGTCAGGGTCGAAGTCCGTCTGGTCCCGAATGGCAGACCACCACACCCTAGAGCGCTTCACGCCATCGGTCGTGTCGTTTGTGTGTCCCAGAACAAGGAACTGCCCGACAACGCCAACGTGGCGAGCCTTGGGCTTGTTCGTGGAGGTAATCATGTCCGCGAAGTTAGCCCCACCCGGCGTGATGGACTGCACCGGGTCGTCGTAGCTCGTGGCAACGAACGTCTCACCGAATTGCGCAAACTCCCAATCGGAATCGTCGCCAAGAGTGTATCCGCCCGACTTGCTCACATCGTTCCACGTAGTTCCAACGAGGCTGTAGAGTTTTGACGCATCGCCCGCATAGGCATACGTTTGATGACCCGCGCCAACGGCACCGGAGAACCCACGGCACCGCGCATCTAGTCCCACCGTGGAGATAGCGGAGAACGCCTTGTGTGGCTGATAGCTGAATTGGTCGGGGATGACGTTCGTCGCCTCACGCAATCCGGGATTGCCGAAGTCGGGAATGTCAGGAAGCCACTCGCCGAAGGGGATTGTTTTCAGGCTACGGCGCTTCATTGTACGGCCTCCTCGTTGTCGTTGGTCAACTGGACGACCGCTTCATCATGCCGGTGACGTACATCTGCTGTGCGCTTTGGCCGGTCTGGGATGCCGCAATCTGGTTGCGGTAGTGCCTGACGAGGCTATCTCTTTCACCGTACTTTTCGATCATCTTTGCCAGCCGCTTCCGCTGATGATCCGACATCTTCATCTCATTTGAGATATTCATCGTAGTCTCCTCTCTCAATTACGTTTGTCTCGTACTCCATCAAGTTAACGGTACTGACACTGGGGTCGTCGATGCCACGGGCGATTTGCTCGTACAGTTCGCGCATTTCATCAAGTCTTGCCTGCCTTTCGGATGGTTTCATAGCCAGCCACGCATCCCTACCCATATCAAATTCTGGGATGTATTGGAACCTTAATCCATTAAGGCCCGCGACTGCCTCCTCGGCCTGACCGGCTTGCGCACCAGCGCGATCCATCACGCGACTGTCGGTTATGAAGGTGAATCCATCCACCCCATACTCTGTCAGTTTATCCGACAGTTCGCGGGCGAACTCTGGTCCCTGCCGGTTACGGAAGTACACTTCCACACCAGGGCGGCTGTCGGGGGTGACATTTGGCACGACCTTGGAAATGAATGCGGCATCCTGGTCCGCGTCTTTCGCCACCTCAACCATCCGGCGCGTAACGTCTGTTGGGTCAAAGTTCTCGCGCACAACGAACTCTGCGTTGAATGCGCGCTCATCCGACTGCATGAATCGACCGTAGGTGTTGTTCACTTGGTACATCACAACACTTGGGTCGTTGGCAGCAGGAGCGCCCAACAGGCCCGATATTTCGGCTTGCTGCGCGTTCGTCGGACGAAGGCCAGGACGCTCGACGCTGATACCCAGGACGTACCGCGCAAGAGGGGCTTTGATCTGGTCCAGTTCCGCCTGGGCCTGGGCCTGCCGCGCGTCGTAATCTGCGCGGGCCGCATCAACGCGCGCCGCGTAGGTTGCGTCAGTGTCGGTGGCGAGTCGGTTGGGCGGGGTGAAACTTTTGTTAATCTCACGACGCAGGGATTTGACTGCCGCTGGGTCGGCAGCGCCCGCGAAGGATGCTTCAAGTTCGAACGACCCGCCCTCGCCTGCTTTGGTTGTCCACCCGCCGTCCGTCCACCGCTCCTTCTCAATAAACCACGCAACGGCCTGGAGATCGGCGGGGGTCATGTCCTCAAGGTGAGGGGCAACCGACCGGATGATTCCTTCCTCGTTGATGCGGTCGGCGGCGTCCCTAAGAACCTTTTGGCCGAAGCCAAACTCGCCACCAACATTGGGGTTCTCCAAGGTCGAACCTTTGCGGTGGTTGCCGGTAACTCCCTTTTCGACAAGAGGCGGCAGGCGATCCATACCAGCGAGACGCCGAAGATGACGCGCGGCCCAGACATCAATGGTCGCCTGGTCCGTGTAACCGATCAAATTTCCGGTGAAGTTAGGCGTCTTCGGAGCGCCTTTTGCTGTGCGGAACATATCGAACAGTGCTTTCGTAGCAGCGGGGCTGTTGGTGTTGAATAGTGAGCCAGCAGCACTGGTGATCAAGCGGAAGGGGTTGTTGGGGTCGTTATGAAGTTGCTGCAGCCGGGTCGGATTCACGTTGCCCGCGTCGAGCATCTCCTGATACAGCCTCATCTCCTCGTCGTATTCGCCCCGGCTGAATCGGCGCATAATCTCAATGGCATTGTTCCAGTTCATTTCTACGCCGGTCTGGGCAGAGGTCGCGCCGAGAATATCCGCGAAGACATCACCCATACCGCCAAACTCATTGCGCAGTGTGGTACGCATCGTGCGATACCAGTTTGCCTGATTCAGTATCTCAGCGGCGTCTGGGTCGCCTGCCCTCACCCGATCGACAAGATTGCGGACCTCATCGACCTCGCGCTCCACAATTGTTGATTGCCAATCTTCGGGGGAGACACCCTCTGGCGGCTTTTCAAAACCATACGCTACTTCGCGATAAACGGGCTTGCCCTTATCGACCCTCTGCACATCCATCAGATCCTGCGCCCACCCCTCTGCAGCGGGGTAGTTAGCTATCTGGGCTTCAACCCGAGCCGCCACCTCTGGATCAAGCGGCGGGCCACCGTTTGTGCGGGGTGGAACGGGCGCATCTAAACCCGTCCCCCTCAAACTACCGCCCTCGTCCCCGAAGAACTTACCCCAAATATCAAAATCGCCCACAGCTCGCGCCCCTTGGACGAACGGCCTCACGCTCAGTGCAGTGAGGCCCGCATCGGCGGTCCCCATAAGCATCTCGGCAAGAGAACCCGCCCCGGTTTCGGCGCGCTGGGCGTTGTCAAAGGCAATGGGAATGCTGAAAGGTGGTATCATAGAAAGAACTGTGCCGAGACTTTCCGCGTCGGTGGGTGCGGGCATCTGGGCGATAGGCGGGCCACCTGCACCAGCTTCAAAAGCCCCCACGGGCGATATATTCCTGCGAACAGAGGCAAGTGGAAACTGAAATTCCGGTGCGAAACTCTGCATCCAGTCGGGCAGATTTGCCTTTTCAATCTCGGACTGGTTGCCGTCAAGGAGCCACCGCGCTATGTCGAGTTGGAGCGGATTTCCAACGCCGCCAGGGACGAGGGTCGGCTGCTCCATTAGCCCTGGGCGTGTTTCAAGGTTCATCCGCTGGTCACCGTTGGGCGGCGCTAGTTGACGGATACGGTCAATCGCGTATTGGGTAGCTGTTTTCATACCACCGACACCTCAGAACGCATGATTGCACCAACGGGGAAGCGGTCTTGCGAGTCAGACACGTTGACACGGCCCTTGATGTCCTCATAAAGCCTGCCCCACCGCGCTGCGGCTTCGTCGTCTTCCAGGTACATCGCCGCTTCAAGCAGGGATGCGTAAAGCAGAAGCCCGCGAGCGTTCGTGAACAGCCAATTGGTATCAGCATCGTCAGAGAGCGCGGTGAACTTCTGCCAATAGTACAGTTTGCCCGTGTACGATCCGCTTGACGGATACGGCGCGAACACGAGGTTATCGCCCTCGATTGTGTAGGCTTTGGGAATGCCCGTATCGCGGGCCATGCCGCGCTTCCAGAACTGTTGCGGGGACAGGTATTCGATCCGCGATGCGTCGTTGTCGAGAACAAAGCGCCGCGCACCAAGGAAGCCCGTGGGCAGCGATGCGGTCTGCGCGCTGATTGTCACGTCCACGCTGGTTTCCATCGGGCGGATGCGCAGGTCAAGCCCGATCCTATCCTCCGCCATGGCGATAAACTCGGGGATGCGCGAGGTCAGGTCATCGCGCTCAAGCCATGACGCCACCGCAGACTTGAGTTCTCCATAATTCGTGATGCTCATCGAAACAACTCCCCGCAGCCATCATATCCATAGCGTGCGCATGGGTTTAGAATCCGGTGCAACTTGCTGTCGGGGTGGGCTGTAACACTCAACCCCTGACCACGGGCAAACCCCGCCAGGAACGCAATCTGCGGCGTCTGGAACCCGTACAACTCCGTGTCCCCTCCAACACCCCACAACGCCACTTCGTGGTCGTGCATGAGCGCGAGTGCGACCATGTAAGTGATGGTGCAGGTCATCGAACACCCGAAGGTCGCGGTCACTTCCGTCAACGGGTAGCTGATAGAACGCGGAACCTCGGGATACTGTTCCTGCATGACAACGGGACAGTCAAAATCGTTGATATGATCCACGCGGGGAAGCCAATTATCCCGCTTGTGCATCTCGAACGCCATTGTCGCGTCCCGGTCGTGGGACTTCGCCATGACCCATCGCTGGTCGTGGTCGGGAACTTTGTCCTGATAGTCGGGATGACCGCCTACGATCAGGATCATTTGACCGACTTCATCTTGACGATGCAGGACCGGGGGATGCACAGGTCGCCGCCGATCTGGCTTGAACACAGGTGCGAAGCAATCACGATAAAGTCCTTCTCGTCGCGCAGGAGGAATCCGACCGATTCAACCTCGACAGGCTCCATCTCCATCACGTCATCAAGGTCAACCCACGTGCCCGCGCCGCGCTGCGAGCAACTGTCAATCCACTTGACGCGAACCAAATCCAACTTCACACCCGGCCCTCAACGGTCTTGAACTTGTACCAATCAGGATCGTTCAGGAACTTCTTGAGGAAGGCTACCTTCTCCTTGCGGTTCCAGCGCATGAAGTCCTGGACCCTCACGCCAGAAAGCCGACACCATTCCATGTAGACCGTGGGCGGGATCGAAGCGACCTTGCGGCCAAAGCCAATATCGCGCTGACCGTCAACCCGCAGAAGGTGGTTTTCGTCCAGCGTGTCGCTCACGTCCTCGTGGTAGGAGATGCGCGTTTTCATATCGTCAGGGTCGAAGTGGAAGACGGTCTTTACGCCGCCGTCGTTTCCAATCAGCGCCTTGTCGATGTAGCTACCCATCGGGAACCTCAATCTTGCTTGCGTGCAACAAAGGCGACCACGGGGACGCCGAATACGACACTTCCCATGCCCACCGTTCGGAATCCTCGTTCATTACCACTTCGTGGTGCAGGGTCAGGTTCCGCAGCGACAGGTAGACTTGCTGCCGGATTTCCCAGTCCCATTGATAAGTCTGCACCGCCTTGACGGTGAATTCGAAGGCGTCAATCGGTGCCGCGTTCAGACGGAGGTAGGCTTGCCCGAAGGAAACATGCCCGCGCCATTCTTGAACGCCCATCCATCCGTTTGCCACAACGACAACGGACAGGAGCAGCCCAAGGCATAGGCGAGCAATGCGCCTGTAACTGGCATCTGCCAAGGAAAACCAACCAACCCCATTGTCAGCCCCAGAACCAAAATCACTGACGGGACCGCGCGGGAGAATATCAGCCACAGACAAAGACCTCCCAAAGCCAGACCAATCAACCCCGTCTCAGCCCAAAGCTGCAACGGGTCGTTGTGTGCCGCGCCCGCATGGTGGGCAATCTGGACCTCCGTTCGATTGAACAGCACTAGATGCTCCATTCCGAAGCGCGGATAGTGGTAATTGAACGCCCCGAAGCCCTGCCCAATGGCGGGATGCTCCAGGATCATGTTAGCCGTGTTCCACCACAACTCCACGCGGGCCATCATCGAACCCGCCACCACGTCCCACGCTTCAGGAACGGCGAACAAGACGATTGCCGGAACCGCGATGGCGAAGACAATCAAATGACGGGCATGACGCCACAGAAGCCACAAAAACAGGCCGTAGAGCGCGATAAACTCAATCCGGCTGGGTAGTGCCAGCAGATAGGCCAAACACGCTACAAACACGCTTAAATGCGCCGCACGGACCCATAGGCGCTCACTGGACGTTCCAAGCCACAAAAGCGGCAACAAAAGGACAACATATTCGGTCGCGAAGTTCTCGTTCCCGAAAGAACCGTCCCAACCAAGGAAGATGTCAAATGCGATAACACCCGCCGCACAAACCCCTGCAACGCGGATGACCGGGGCCATCCCGTACACCCTTCCGGCGAAGAAACACGCGGCCAGGGGCAGGAGTTTGTGTAGCTGGTGCAGGCTTTGTCTCTGGTCCTCAGACCACAGAACGGAAAGGCATAACCAGCCCAGAAACAGCAGGACCGCCGCCGTAACGGCGTCCCACTGAAACCGGAGAAACGGCAGCATAAGGCAGAACGCGTAAAGCACCATCCATTTTGGAAGTTGCCCAGCGACCAGCCCCGGCCACCAAATCAAAGTAGAAAGGAAGAGGGCGGTCGAGATGACCCAACCGCCCCAAACCTCACTGTGCTTCGATGCGAATGACAAGGGTCGCATCAATGTCGTTAGTCGAATAGCCCGACGTGGTGATGGCGATAACGCCACCCTCTTCGACGGTCTGATCCGAAAGCGACAGGGTATCAACGTCACCCGCAGCGGAGTTGGAGAACGAGATGTCCAGCGTGTCCGTTGCGTAAGGCGTGAACGCCGTGGTCCCGGCGGATGCCACACTCACAGTCAGCGAAATGTCGTGTGTGGCAATCGCGCCAAACAAAACACTCTCAACCTGCGACAGTGTGCCAGCAATCGGGGAAACCACGAACGTCGTGGACGCCGTGGAGACGTTTTCCAGCAGAACGGTCAGGTCGCGGCCAACGGGAACAGTGTCCCCGTCGCCGTTGACCCATTCCGCCGTGCCGGTGCCGTCCTGACGAATGTTCCAACCCGCGAAAGCGAGGCTGGGAACAAGCACCAGAGCGGCCAACAGGGGAAGATAACGCTTCATTATTTCAGTTCCTTCTGTATTTGACTCCAGCCATCGCCGCGTCGAATGCGGTTAACTGTTGCGCGATTCACGCCGAGTCGTCGGGCCATTTCCGCGCCACTAAGGGAAGACGTGAGAATCTTACTAACATCATCTTCCGTTAGCTTTGAGTTGGGGTGTTTCGACCCCCTTGGGAATGCGCCTGCGCACCGACCCTTGGCGATCA
>JAURFH010000120.1 GCA_030834415.1 Verrucomicrobiota bacterium
ACCGCCAGCACCACATCGCCGACTTCCAGATTATCACTGCTCGTCATCGTGATGGCGGGCAGGCCCTTGGCTTCGATCTTCAAGATGGCGATATCGGTCTTTTCATCGGTGCCGATAACCGTCGCGACATACTCTTCCTTGCGACCAGCCAGACTCACTTTGATCTCATCGGCATCTTCCACCACATGGTTATTGGTGAGGATATAGCCGTTCTCGGAAACAATCACGCCAGAGCCCAGACCTGTTTCCTCATACTTGCGAGGACGACTGTTGTTCGGCTGCTGCTGATCTTCACCAAAGAAATCGCGGAACATCGGATTATCAAACAACGGGTTCCGGCGGGCGTTGACCTTGACGGTCTTGGTGGAATAGATGCTGACCACGCTCGGAGCCACCTTTTTGACCACCGGGGCAAAGGTCAGGGAATTCGGGCCTGTCCGTTGGATGGACTTTTCTTGGATGATAAATTTGGGCGCCTCGGTCTTCTTGGCTGAAGTTTTCTCCTGCGTGATCCCGTCAAAGGCGGAAAAAACGATGATACCGCCTACAATGGCCCCGGTGAGGCCGGCCAGTGACATGCGTATATATTTCATAAATCTTGTTAAGTTTCGGTTCTCCGGTTTGACCCGGTTTCTTGGCTGTCGGACCATCCTGACAGCCCTGTTCTTATGTAGCAATGGACAAGGTGCCTGGCCGAAATGTTCAACGTTATGTAAAATCAGTGAGGCTACGGAGGATTCCCCAGCCCTATTTAGGGTTTCTCAAGCAGCCCAAAAACCTTGGACATCCCCGATTCTTCCGTGTTCTATAGCGGGCTCTATTTATAGATGAGTATGGACGAGACAAATTCATTGATCGAACAGCGCAAGGCCAAGCTGGCCTCGCTCCGCAGCAAAGGCATCGACCCGTTCCGTAACAAGTTTACGCCCACGGAGAAATGCGCCGAAGCGCGCGCCAACTACACCGAAGGTCGCCCCGTGGAACTGGCCGGCCGCATCACCGCGCACCGGGACATGGGCAAGTCCATGTTCATCGACATCAAAGACCAGAGCGGACGCATCCAGGTTTACGCCCAGAAGAACGTGATCGGTGATGAGCAGTTCGACATTTTTCGCCATCTGGACCTGGCCGATTTCATCGGTGTGAAGGGCACGCTGTTCACCACCCGGACGGGGGAAGTTTCCGTGAAGCTGGAGTCCTTCACCACGCTCGCCAAATCCCTCCGTCCACCGCCGGCCAAGTGGCACGGACTGGAGGACATGGAAGTGCGCTACCGTCAGCGTTACCTGGACCTCATCGCCAACGATGACGTCAAGACGGTCTTCCTGCAGCGCAGCGCCATCATCCATGAGATCCGGAGCTTCTTCCATAACCGTGGCTATGTGGAAGTGGAGACTCCGGCCATGCAGCCGATTCCCGGTGGTGCGGCCGCACAACCGTTCAAGACGTTCCACAATGCTTTGGGCTGTGAGTTCTACCTGCGCATCGCGCTGGAGCTGTATCACAAGCGCCTGCTCGTGGGCGGCATCGACCGCCTGTTCGAGATCGGCAAGAACTTCCGCAACGAAGGTCTTTCCCGCCGTCACAATCCCGAGTTCACGATGCTCGAGGCGTATTGTGCATTCGGTGATTATGCGACGATGATGGAAACGGTGGAATCGCTCATCAAAGGCATCGCCGAGAAGGTCCTGGGCACTCTGGTCATCGAGCACAAAGACGCTGAGGGCAAGGTCACCAAGACCATCGACCTGACCACCTGGCGCCGGGCGAAGTACAAGGACTTGGTGCGCGAGGTCGCTGGACAGGATTGGTTTGATGTATCGCCGGAAGAACGTCGTCGCCGGGCCATCGAGGATTTGAAACTGGCGGGCGATATCGCCGCCGGTTACGAGGATTTCGAAGTGACGGGAGCCGTGTTCGAGAAACTCATCGAGCCGACCCTCATCAACCCGACTTTCGTCACGCATCTGCCGAAGGAACTGGTGCCGCTGGCCAAGTTGACACCGGAAGACCCGACTACGGTGGAGGTCTTCGAGTGCTGCATCAACGGTCAGGAAATCTCGCCCGGTTACACCGAGCAGAATGACCCGATCCAGCAGCGCGAAACACTGGAGCATCAGGCCGGTGGCGAGCAGCAGAAGCTGGACGAGGATTTCCTCGTGGCGCTGGAGCACGGCATGCCCCCCGCTGGCGGTATCGGCATTGGCATTGACCGCTTGTGCATGATGTTGCTCGGTCAGGAAAGCATCCGCGATGTGATCTTGTTCCCGCAGTTGAAGCCTAAGCTGTAACTGACTCTAAAAAAAGAAGCCCCGGCCATGGTAAACAGGCCTGGGCTTTTTTGTTGTGAAAGCGAGTGACTAGATCCGCTTCTCGTCGGCGTCGATGAAATCCACAAATCCCTTGATATCATCGCGCTGGGCCAGACCGGCAGCTTCCTTGCGCTGCTTCAGGCGCTCTTGCATAGCGGCATCGTCCGGCTTGGGGTAGTTCAGCATCCCTTCAGCATGAGCCTGCTTTTCCGCAGCAGACTTTTTCACATTCTTCAAAACCCAGTCCGCCACCTCCCCGTCCGTGATGGTGCCTTTGACCACTCCCACGAACTGCTCATGGGTCAACCCGGCTGACCTGAGCCAAGCGGCGTCGAAGCCCTTGTTGAGGTTCGGCTGGTAATCCGCGTGCAATTTACCGGCCAGATGGAGCCGGATCTTGTCGATATACCGCGGCAGGTGCATCCAGCCGCACATGGTTTCCCGGGGGCTACGTGGATAAATGATATCACTCATAGATGCCGCCAGTTTGTGACCGGCAGTTTCGAGGGCAATCTAAATCTGCAAACGAGCATCCCAAACCGTCCTTGACAAATTACGTGCATAATACACACATTGTATTGTGCAAAGAACGGCAGAAGCCACGGCAATCAATAATCTGAACCATCCGTTGGGATTCATCGTGAACCGGACGGCGTATATCATGCGGATGCGGATGCGCGAGAAACTCCAGCGGGAAGGCTGCCGTCTCACGCCCGAAGAACTGGCCATCATCCACCATCTTTGGCAGGAGGATGGCCAGACCCAGAGCCAGCTAGCCAATTCCACCATCCGCGAACGCACCACTACCACCCGGATACTGGATGGTCTTGTGCGCAAGGGGTTGGTTGAGCGACGTGGGCATCCTGATGATCGCCGTAAAGTCTGCGCCTGGCTGACCAAGAAGGGGCTGCAACTGCGTGATCGCCTGCTGCCGGTAGCTTTGCAGATGGCCAAACATGCCACCGCCGGGCTCTCCGCCAAGGATATCGAGACCACCATGCGGACACTCTCGCAGATACAGAACAATCTGCTGAATCTGGACCTTGGTGCAACCAAAGCATGAGGCTGCTATGAAACGATTAACACCCTGGCGCGCTCTCTCTATTGCCCTACTCGTGCTGCTCATGACCGCCGGATGCAAACCGGAGCATGACGGTTCCTGGCAAGGCTACATCGAAGGTGAATACGTCTATGTCTCTGCCCCGCTCGGCGGCATTCTCACCGAACTGGATGTAAAACGCGGCGATCAGGTGAAAAGTGCCCAACCCTTGTTCGCCCTGGAAAAAGCGGCTGAAATGGCGACCGTCCATGAAGCCGAGCAAAAGCTCGCTCAAGCCAAGGCCAAACGGGACAACCTGCTCAAAGGGCGTCGCCCCACTGAGATCTCGGCGCTCGAAGCACGCTTGCAACAAAACAAGGTCGCCACAAACTTAGCCAGACGTGAACTTGAGCGGTTGGCCAATCTCTACAAGAGCAACACAGGCGCTGTCTCTCAGGAACAACTGGATCAGGCACAATCCAAGCTGGATTCATACAAAGCCGAGGCGCAAATCATCGAGGCGGATATCGCCACCGCCAAACTCGGCGCCCGGGAAGATGAGATCAAAGCAGCCGAACTGGAGATCAGCATGCTCGAGGCCGCTCTTGCCAAGGCCCAATGGGCAGTCGATCAAAAAGCGCAAGCAGCCCCAGCAGAAGGCGTCGTGCAGGATACGCTCTATCGGCCGGGTGAATTTGTAAGTGCCGGTAGCCCGATCGTTTCACTGCTACCGCCACAAAACATCAAAGTCCGCTTTTTTGTCGCACAAGACAAACTGGCTTCGCTGAAGGCTGGCACGCCAGTGCAAGTAGCGCTCGACGGTTCCGATAAAAAATATACCGCCACAGTCAGCTACATTTCCACCCAGGCGGAATTCACGCATCCAGTCATCTACAGTCAGCAGACACGCTCAAAGCTGGTCTTCATGATCGAAGCCGAATTCACTCCAGCAGACAGCGCATCCCTCCACCCGGGTCAACCCGTGGATGTGCGACCAGCATCTTAAGTCTTGGCGACGTCGCATAACAAACCCTTACCTTGGAATCCAACGAACAGATCATCGCCGCAGCTCCTCCGCGTGATACGGAGCTGGTGATCGATGTCTCTGGCATCACCAAACGTTTCGGTGCGCAGACGGTGGTGAACGGCATCGGCATGCATGTCCGCCGAGGCGAGATCTATGGCTTTCTCGGCCCCAATGGCAGCGGCAAGACCACTTTCCTGCGGATGCTCTGTGGCCTGTTAAAACCCGATGCTGGCAAAGGCACTTGCCTCGGCTACGACATCCTCCATCAATCCGACGAGATTAAGAAACACGTCGGCTACATGACGCAAAAGTTCAGTTACTACGAGGATCTGAACTTGGAGGAGAACCTCGATTTCATTGCCCGAATCTATCAGGTGCAGAACCGCCGTCAGGCAGTGAAAGACAGCCTCGAGAAACTCGGGCTCTACGCCCGGCGTAAACAACTGGCCGGACAACTCTCAGGCGGATGGAAGCAACGGCTCGCCTTGGCTGCTTCCCTGATCCATACGCCGGACTTACTACTGCTTGATGAGCCGACGGCGGGTGTTGACCCGAAAGCCCGGCGTGATTTCTGGGAAGAGATCCATCAACTCGCTGCCGCGGGCCTGACGGTGCTCATCACCACGCATTACATGGATGAAGCCGAGCGGTGTCATCGTATCGCCTATCTGGCGTATGGAAATCTGCTCACCAGTGGCACGGTCGAGGAAGTAGTTACTGGCGCCAAGCTGACCACATGGGAAGTAGCTGGACCGGATTTAGCTTCGCTCGCTGGAGAGTTGCGCCATAAAGATGGTGTCACACAAGTCGTCGCCTTCGGGAATACACTGCATGTCAGTGGCGAGCAGGAGACGGAATTACGCAAGGCAGTCGAGCCGTGGATGAAAGCCCCCTATCGCTGGAAACAGGTCGAATCCAGCTTGGAAGACGTCTTCATCAGCCTGATGGAGCAATCACAGGATAACTTCAAATGAGCGGCACCCGATTCTCATTCAAGCGTCTGTGGGCGGTGGTCGTGAAGGAGTTCATCCAGATGCGGCGGGATCGCCTAACGTTCGGCATGATGGTTGGTATCCCCCTGATGCAGCTCATGCTGTTCGGATTTGCCATCAATTCTGACCCGAAGCATTTGCCCACGGCTATCATTGTCCAAGATCACAGCCCGTTCTCGCGGACATTCATCTGGGGACTGAGGAACAGCCGCTACTTTGACCTCGTCGAAGTCGCTGATTCCGAGGCCGAGGTGCAATTTCTTTTGGATGAAGGCGAAGTGCAGTTCGTAATCCATATCCCGGAAGATTTCTCCCGGCAGCTCATCCGGGGTGAACGCCCCAAGTTGCTCCTTCAGGCGGACGCCACTGACCCGGCGGCCACGGGCAATGCCATCGCCGCGATCAATACGCTGGTGACCACGGTATTTGATCGCGATTTGAAGGGACCGCTCCAAAAGCTGCGGGGAAGGCCCGGAGCAGCAGAATTGCAGATCCACAAGCATTACAATCAGGAAGGCAAAACTCAGTATAACATCGTGCCCGGACTCATGGGAGTGGTGCTAACTATGACCATGATCGTGATCACCGCATTGGCCATCACCCGTGAGCGCGAGCGTGGCACCATGGAAAACCTTTTGGCTACACCAGCGCGTCCGGCGGAAGTGATGTTCGGAAAAATCATCCCCTATATCATGGTAGGATATATCCAAACGGTACTGATACTCCTCGCCGCCAAGTTCCTGTTCCAAGTGCCCATGCTCGGGAGCATCCCCCTGCTCCTCGGGCTGATCATCCTTTTCATCGCCGCCAATCTTGCCGTCGGCATCACCTTTTCCACCATCGCCAAGAATCAGCTTCAGGCGATGCAGATGTCTTTCTTCTTCTTCCTGCCGTCCATCTTGCTTTCCGGATTCATGTTCCCGTTTCGCGGCATGCCTGGTTGGGCTCAGCACATCGGCTCGGCGTTGCCATTGACGCATTTCTTGAGGTTGGTCCGTGGCATTTTGCTCAAAGGAAACGGTCTGGCAGAATCCGTCACTCATATCTGGCCGATTGCCATCTTTGTAGCCGTAGTGATGACGATCGGCATCAAACGATACCGGCAAACGCTCGATTGAGTTGCGATATCGCTATTGCCTCACGAGGCAGAATCAGCCAATCATTTCGGCCATACCAACATGAAACTCCTGCGCATTCTTTGCCTTGTCGCCGTATTGCTCGGACTGGCCCACTCCCTCCCCGCTCATGCGGCGGACTCAAAAGACTCCGCTCATTTTCAAATCCCGGAAACGGATGACGGCTTGCCCGGTGCCGGCCCCATACGCCGTTACGATTGGTTCAAGAAGCTCTGGGTGCAGCGCCGGATGAATTGGGCGCAACATGTGCAGCAGGATCAGAACGCGGTTGTCTTTTTGGGCGACTCCATCACCCAAGGCTGGGGCGACACGATGGGGAACAGTTTCCCAGGCTTGAAGGTCGCAAACCGTGGCATCAGCGGCGATACGACGCGCGGACTGCTCATCCGGCTGGATGAAGATGTGCTCTCGCTGAAGCCGAAAGCGATCGTGCTGTTGATCGGCACAAACGATCTGGAAGAGAAGGCCGAACCGGAAACCATCGCAGCCAATCTGAAGCTGCTGCTGGCTGAATTCAAAAAGCACAACCCAAAGATGCCCATCATCTTGAACCAAGTGTTTCCCAGCTCCGATACGAAGAAGCGCTCTGCTGAAAAGATTAAGAAGATCAATGAACTATATCTGGCCGCCATCAAGGGTGACCCGCAGATCACGCTTGTAGAAACCTGGCCGCTCTTTGCGAATGATGCAGGTGATGCGAAGAAAGAAGAGTTCCCCGACCTCTTGCACCCAAACAAGGACGGTTACGCCAAGTGGGCAGCTGCGTTGCGCCCGATTTTCTCCGTGCTCGGCTTGAGTGAATCACCGACAGACAATTTCAAACCTGAGCCGGGCTTTGTCAGTCTCTTCAATGGTAAGGACCTCACCGGCTGGGGCTATCGCACGAATAATTTCGACGGCAAAACCGTGAGTTTCGATGGTCGTTATGAGGCAAAAAACGGCGTCTTGATCGTGAATTACCCGCCGGAGTATCGGAAGATCCAACAGATCTGGACCACGAAAGAATTCCCGAAAGACTTCATCCTCAAACTGGAATTCCGCGCCTGCGTGAATGCGGACAGCGGCATTTTCATTCGCAAACCTCAACTCCAGTGCCGGGATTATCCTATCGCGGGTCCATACAAGGACCTGAAGAACTACAGGCCGCAGGATTGGAACGAAATCATAGTCACCGTGAAGGATGGCATCGCACACTGCACCTGCAATGGCGAAGTGCTGAATGCCGCAATGAAAGTTCCCGCGACTGGCCCCATCGGTCTGGAAGGCGACCGCGGCATCATGGAATACCGGCACATCCAGTTGAAGGAGCTGCCGTAAGCGATATCGCTTAGCCTCCCTTGTGCACGAACGGCACCAAGTCGATCCGCCACTTGCCCTGTCGTTGCGGCTTATTGTTGTAGCACAGCGCGTGATACGCCGCGCCTAAAGCACCAGCATATTCGCCAACTAGCGCCGGCACCACTTTGGCACGCGTGCCTGTCGGCTGCCACTCCATGGGCGCGAGGTATTCTTCCAGAGGAGCAAACAAAACGTCACCTGCTCGTGCGATACCTCCCCCGATGATGACCACCTCCGGATCCAGAACATTGATAAGAGAGCACACTCCCGCCGCCAGAGCTTTCACCGCCTTCAACCAGATGACTTTAGCAGCCGCATCTCCGGCACGATACGCAGCGATCAAATCATGCGTCGTGGCAAATCTCCCGCCCGAACGCTCACCGATAGTCGCATTGCCCATGGCGGCCTCCAGACTGCCTGGTGTTCCGCAGATATCTGATGCTCCTTCTGGATCAAGGCTGATGTGACCCAAGTGACCAGCCCGCCCCAAGCGCCCACGCAGGAGCTGACCATCCACAATCGCCGCCCCGCCCACTCCTGTGCCCAAGGTAAGCATGATGACATTCTGGCAGCCCTTGCCCGCCCCCATCCACACTTCACCAAGCAACGCCGCGTGGCCGTCATTCAAGACCGGCACGGTTTTCTCCATCTGTAGATGTTTCGTCCAATCCAACCCGACCAAGCCCGCCAGGCGACCGGGCATGTTCGCAATGGACCGTCCATCTTCTGCCGCTAAGCCGGGAGCTGAAAGCCCGATCGCGATGGGATCTTTCCCTTGCTCAGCGGTGAAACCGCGCACCATGGCAGAGATGCGTTTCGCCCAATCCATGCTGTTCGCGGCATCAAAATCCTCCTGTCGGCGCACTAACACTTCGCCCTTGGAAGTCACCACCACGGCCTTCACGCTCGATCCGCCGAGGTCTATGCCCAATGCATATGGTTCAGTTTTCATCAACGGGAATAGGTTGACCGGATATGCCGGAACTACAACCGCGAAGTTTACCCCTCGCCCTCGGTGACCTCCCAGCCACCATCCACCGCCAACACCTGCCCCGTGATGAATTTCGCTTCATCCGAAAGCAAAAACACCGCTGCCGCACTCAAATCCTCTGGATGTCCGATCCGCCCGCCATCCAATGGTTGTTTTTTTTGGATGAACTTCATGATCGCCTCATCCGTCTGTGCCCGCTGTGACATCGGAGTCGCCACCAGGCCCGGTGCCAGCGCGTTGAAGCGGATATTCTGCGGCGCGTAGTGAGCCGCCGAGGCGCGGGTCATACCCACGATTCCTGCCTTCGCCGTCGCATACGCATGTGTACTGAAAAACTTCGGTGATGGTGACCAAGCAAGCACCGACGCCAGATTCAATACCACGCCACCGGTGCCCTGCTTGAGAAACTGCTGCACTGCGGCGCGATTCGAATAGAACACAGAATCCAAGTTCAGACCCATGGTGTAAGCCCAGCCGGTATCCGTGCATTCGTGCAAAGGCCCATCCCCCATGCGACGCCCACTGCCGCCAGCCACGTGATACAGCCCATGAA
This sequence comes from Verrucomicrobiota bacterium, assembly GCA_030834415.1. Classification (GTDB taxonomy): domain Bacteria; phylum Verrucomicrobiota; class Verrucomicrobiia; order Limisphaerales; family JAEYXS01; genus JAEYXS01. The sequence continues at coordinate 9,389 of JAURFH010000120.1, forward strand.
AACCACCAAACTCCTTCACAGCAATCTTGATAGCCTTAACCGCCGCTGCCGACTTCATCGCATCCGCCGTGATTACCTTTGCAGCCTTGCCCAATTGCTTTTGCGCTTTCAGTGAAGTCGCCCGATCGAGCCCGACAGCCACCACCTTGGCCCCTTCATCCAGCATGGCGGATGCGGCTTCCAGCCCGATGCCAGTGGTGCCACCCACGATGACGATGACTTTATTTTTCAATCGCGAACCCATGTCCTGAGCCTATCCGGCATTCGCTCACGAATGCCACATCCATATTCCTCCCTTACACCAAGATATCCTTCACCACATGTCCATGCACATCGGTAAGCCGGAAGTATCGCCCCTGATACTTGTAGGTCAACCGCTCGTGATCGATCCCCAGTAAGTGCAGCATCGTCGCGTGGAAATCATGCACGTGCACGCCCTTGCTCGTCACGTTGTAGCCGAACTCATCCGTCTCGCCATACACCGTACCCGGCTTCACCCCGCCGCCAGCCATCCAGATACTGAAGCAACGCGGATGATGATCTCGCCCGTAATTCGCCGCCGTCAGTTTGCCTTGCGAATAATTCGTGCGCCCGAACTCACCGCCCCAAACCACTAGCGTATCGTCCAGCAGACCTCGCCTCTTCAAGTCCTGAACAAGCGCTGCCGCTGGTTGATCCGTCTCCTGACATTGGCGTTTGATGCCTGAGGGCAAACCGCCGTGCTGATCCCACCCTTGATGATAAAGCTGGATGAATTTAACGCCCCGTTCCGCCAATCGCCGCGCCTGCAGGCAATTCGCCGCGAACGATCCGGGCTTCTTCACATCCGGCCCATACATGTCGAAGACACTTTGCGGCTCACCGGACAAGTCCATCACCTCCGGCACACTCGTCTGCATGCGATACGCCATCTCGTATTGGGCGATACGCGTATCAATCTCCGCATCCTGCTGCTTGGCAGCATTGTGTTCGTGCAATTCACGCAACCGGTCCAACATCAAGCGACGTCCATCACTGTCGACCCCATCTGGATCGCTCAAGTAAAGCACGGGCTCCTTACCCGCGCGGAATTGTACACCTTGATGACGCGACGGCAAAAACCCGCTACCCCATAGACGCGAGTAAAGCGGCTGTCCCGACTTTCCTTTGGTGATCAACACCACAAAGGAAGGAAGATTTTCGTTATCACTACCCAAACCGTAATGCACCCATGAGCCGATGCTTGGCCGCCCGGACAACTGCGAACCCGTCTGCAAAAACGTCACCGCCGGATCATGATTGATCGCCTCTGTGAACATCGAACGCACGATGCACAGGTCATCCACCACCTTTGCCGTATGCGGCAGGAGTTCGCTCACCCACGCCCCGTTCTTGCCATGCTGGCCGAACTTGTAGATGGACCCCGCCATCGGCAGCGATGCCTGATTGCCCGACATTCCCGTAAGCCGTTGCCCCTTGCGCACCGAATCTGGCAACTGCTCACCGTTCCGCTCATTCAGCAAAGGCTTGTAATCAAACGTCTCCAACTGCGACGGCCCACCGCTCATGAAGAGATAGATCACCCGCTTCGCCTTCGGCGCGAAATGCAACTGGCCTTTGAGGATACCGTTATCCGGCGCTTGCTTGATATCCGCAAATGCACCAACCGGATTCATCAAGTTGGCCAAGGCGATACCGCCGAGCCCCAAACCGAAACGGTTCAAGAACTGTCGCCTGCTCAAACCCAGCGTATCCAGCGGACCGGTGCAAAGTGGATTATCCATAACAAAATCTTTCATCTTGGCTGAATTACTGGAGCGGCAGCTGGGCCGCCTCCAGGCATCATGAAGTCGATACGCTTCAATGTAGTCGTCTTGTTGTCTTCATCATAGATGACATAGCTGGACTTCGCTATACCATCCCTGGGTTGCCCCACACTGCCCACGTTCACAAGATACTTTGAGCCGTGAAGAAAACTCACTTGGGTGTAGGTGCCTCCGCGAACAACTTGATCACGTTCAAAACAAACCGGCACATGGGTATGCCCATTAAAGCACACTGCTGATTTCTGTCCCGCGAATGACGCTGCTGCTGCAAATTTATCGAAAACATATCCCCACCTCTCAGGATGATCCAACGTCGCATGCACTAATGTAAAACCATCACCATCCAGAACGAGGGGAAGTTTATTCAACCATTCTTTCGATTCTTCGCTCAACGCTTCACGAGCCCCCCTTATCCGCTCTCTGGCATTCTCGTTAAATCCATCCAACGTCATCTCCGTGCCGCAGTACTCATCCTGATTCCCCTTAACGCAGAGTGCCCCGATAGACCGAACCATCTCCACACACTCCTCAGGTTGGCCATACTCACCCACGATATCACCCGCGCATAGATACCCCTCACAGCCATTACCTTCAGCGTCTCTGAGGACAGCTTGCAAAGCTGGCAGATTACCATGGATATCACTGAATACGGCGTATTTCATCGCTTCATCACAAATTCATCAAAGTTCATCAACGTGCTCACCAGCATCGTTGTCGCCGCCACCTCAGTGGCATCGAGTGTCGCATCCGTTTTGGATTCACCCGTCTTCACGAGTTTCTGCGCGGCCTCTGTATCTTTCGTGAAGCGCCCCTTCTGCTCCGCATACAACCGCTCCAAAATCGCCACTTCATCCTTGTCCGGGCTGCGTCCAGTCAACTGACGGAAGCTCGCCATGATTCGTTTATCCACCGACAGCGGCTCAGCTTTGACAAGCTTCTCAGCCAACACACGCGAGGCTTCCACGAATTGTGGGTCATTTAGCAACACTAACGCCTGCAGCGGCGTGGACGTCACCTCACGCTTCGCTGTGCACACCTCGCGCGACGTCGCATCAAAACTCAACATGGATGGCGGTGGTGAAGTACGCCGCCAGAAAGTATAGATGCTCCGCCGATAAAGACTCGCGCCTTTGTCTTGCTTGTAACTCTTGCCGGTGCCGGATTCCTCCCAAAGCCCCGCTGGTTGATACGGCTTCACGCTGGGTCCGCCGATAGCTGGACTCAACAAACCGCTCACTGCCAGCGCCGAATCGCGGATCTGCTCCGCTGTAAGCCGATGCCGTGGCCCACGCGCCAGCAAAAGATTCTCCGGATCTTTATTGAGCTGTTCCGCGCTGGGCACCGATGCCTGTTGATACGTAGCCGACATCAATATCAACTTGTGCATCGCTTTCCGGTCCCAGCCGGTCTCGATGTATTTCCGAGCCAACCAATCCAGCAGTTCCGGATGCGTCGGGCTTTGCCCCTGTGATCCGAAATCCTCCACGGTGGATACCAGCCCTTTGCCGAAGTGCAGCTTCCAGATGCGATTCACCGCCACTCGTGAAGTAAGTGGATTCTTCGGGTCCGTCATCCATTCGGCCAATCCCAACCGGTTCTTCGGATACTCTGCCGCCATGGGGAAAATGCGCTCGGGTGTTCCTGGAAAGACCTCTTCCGCTGGCGCATCATAAGCTCCTCGTTTCAAGAGGTAAGTATGGCGGCGCTGCGGCAACTCTTTCATCACCATGATCTCCTGCACTCCATCCGCGATATTGTTCTCCACCACCCGCAATCGCTTCAACTCTGCCTGCGCTGCGCGATATGCCTCATCGTGACGATTGAGATAGTAAGCATACAGATCCTCCTCATTCGCTACCTTCGGCATCGCAGTGGGGTGCAACATTTCACCCACTTCAAACTCCGTGAGCGCTTTGTCATAGATCGCCACCTCATCGATCAACCCGTTCTTGAAACCGTTATCCCGGAAGCGCCCCGCCAGCGTCAGTTCGATCTTGCCAGCCTCTGCATCCCCCCATTCCGCGCGATGGATAATATCCCGCGTCAACTTGTCCCTCACCACATCCAATGCCAGTCGCTGTCCGTTCAGATAAAGCGCCACACCTTCCGCCTTGCTGGAACCGTCATAGGTCACCACCACATGGGACCACTCATTCAATGGCAGCGCCTCTTTCGCACGCACACCGATGGCATTGCCCGGCCAGAAATGGATCAACCCGAAGAACGGTTTACCGTCTTCCAGCACCAACTCATAACCGCGACTGCCCGAGTCTGTCCACGCCCGCGAGCGATGGAACACCACAGCCCGCGCTTGCTTCTCGGTGGGCTTCAGCCAAAGAGCCAATGAAAATGCATC
>JAURFH010000121.1 GCA_030834415.1 Verrucomicrobiota bacterium
TGCTAGGAGCGAAGAAAAAGGCCGACTTGCGTCGGCCTTTGTGAGAGTGAGTTGGGGCTGAAGTGTTTTTTACTTCAATCCTTTGACGAATTTCTCCAGGCGGTCCAGGCCCTTCTCGATGTTGGCGAGGCTGGTCGCGTAGCTGATGCGTAGGTAGTCGTCAGCACCGAAGGCGATACCTGGGACAGCGGCGACTTTTTCCTGCTCCAGTAACTTTGCGCAGAAGTCGGAGGAGTTCAGACCGAGCACCGAGATGTTCGGGAAGAGGTAGAAGGCACCTTTGGAATTCACACAGGTGATGCCGGGGATGCTGTTCAGCTTCTGGCAGGCATAGGTGCGGCGCTTGGCATACTCCGCGAGCCAAATGGGCAAATGGTCTTGTGGACCGTTCAGAGCGGCGACGCCGCCTTTCTGCGCGAAAGAGGTCGGGTTGCTGGTGCTATGGCTCTGGATGGCATCAATGGCCTTGGCGATCGGCTCCGGCGCGGCGATGAAACCCAAGCGCCAACCGGTCATGGACCAAGCCTTGGCGAGGCCGTGCACGATGATGGTGTGGTCTTTGTGCGCCTGCGAGAAGCTCGCCACGGACTTATGGACGGCTCCATCATAGAGGAGGTGTTCGTAGATCTCGTCGCTCATGATGAGGACGCCTTTTTCCACGCAGATGTCGCCGAGGACCTTGATCTCTTCCGGCGTGTAAACGCTGCCGGTCGGGTTGCTCGGCGAGTTCAGCACGAAGAGGCGGGTGCGCGGCGTGATGGCGGCGCGGAGTTGTTCAGGGGTGACCTTGAACTCGGTCTTGTCCGAGGTGTTGATCACCACCGGGGTCGCACCGGCGAGTTTCACCATCTCGGGGTAGCTGAGCCAATAGGGGGCGGGGATGATGACCTCATCGCCTTCTTCACAGGTGGCCAAAATGACGTTGTAGCAGGAGTGCTTGCCGCCGCAGTTCACAATGATTTGCGAGGGCTTGAAGCTGAGGCCGTTATCGCGCTGGAACTTGTCCGCGATGGCCTGGCGCAGCTCGGGGATGCCGCTGCTGGGGGTATATTTGGTGAAACCATCGGCCAACGCCTTGGCGCAGGCATCTTTGATATGCTGCGGCGTGTCGAAATCCGGTTCGCCGGCACCGAAGCCGACGACATCTTCGCCAGCGGCTTTCATGGCCTTGGCTTTGGAATCAATGGCAAGCGTCAGGGACGGCGACAAGGACGCGGCGCGCTTCGAGATATGATAGTTCATAACAAAATCGAGCTGAAAGGATTAGCAACTGAGGGCGACGGGGCAAGAACGAACTGGGCCGGTTGCACCGGCTGGCCAATATGGGGAATGCTCAATACAAGTCCTGGACACGAGTTGGATAGCCAGGGTTACTCAGTAAATCAGCAAATCGATGAGCCTCTGGCCGGTACTGGTCAGTTCCCACTGGGTGCCCTTTTTGGTGACGAGCTTGCGACAGGGATGCTTGGCCTGTTCGGCGGCGTTGACGCTCAGGAGTTGCACCTTGGCTTTGCCGGGGATCTCCAGTTCTGAGCGGGGAATGAGCTGGAAGGGCAGGCCGTTGAAATTGAGGGCGATTTCGTAGCCGACGATGCCGTTCTTTTCGGCAATGGGATTGCGTCGGACGAGCCGGATGTAGCGGTTCAAACAGGGGAACTTGGTATCGCGCACCATGATGCGGCAGAGTTCTGTCTGGTTGCGGACGTAATTCAAGAGGCTGTAGCGCGAGCCATCCCGTTGCTGGCCTTTGAAGACTTCGACGGGGTCGATGCCGATGAGGTTCTGGCCGTTGAAATCGCCGTGATCATTGCGCTGGCCCGGCAGGTAAGATTTGTGCCATTGCGAGAAGCGGTCGTTGACGAGGAAGTTCAGCTCGAAATGCAGGTGTGCGCGGTCTTTCCCAATGGCCGTCCGGGTATTAGCCGTGCGGCCCATGAGCCCGATGACCTCGCGGGCTTTCACGGGAGAACCAACGCGCAGGTCATCCCTGATGGAATGAAGATGGGCGTAGAGGGAAAAGACCTCAAGCCCTTCGATCTGGTGCTTGATGATGAGGTAGTTACCGTAATTGGAAAGGGCGACCTTGCGATTGATATAGGCCACGATGCCATTGGCGGCAGCCCAGACATCATCGGCAGGCTCACCGCGCTTGTCGCGGCTTACGGGCAGGATATCGATACCTTCATGCATCTGCCAGCCCTCGGAGCGCACGCAGCCAAACGTGCCGCTGCGCCAGTCGCGACCCGGTGTGGGCGCATAATACTTGGTCATGCCATCCGGGTCGTAGAAGGCTCGGTTAGGCGAGGGGAGGATGAATGGCTGCGCCTGCAGTTCTGAGGGCAGCAGGGTGAGCAGCAGGAAGAGAGCGGCTTTTACGAAAAACGACATGTTTCTGGACCCGATATGTTGAAAGATTGGATTTTCGTTACGCGGCCAGTTTACTCGTCATCACGATCTTTTAGGAGCGCTTTTTTCTTAACATCGGCAATCACGTTATTCAGCCCCAACACGATGCGTTCGGCTTCTTCGCGGGTGGCATCAGGTGTGAAGCGAAGGATGCCGTTACCGATCGGTTCGGTGATGTAAGGCGCGGCGAGCCAGCGCAGCTTGTCCGGAGTGTCACCGAAGAGAGCGCCGATCACAATCTGGCGGCCCTTGTAGGCACTGGTCTGGTTCTCCAGCAGCCAAGTGCCCTGACGGGTGAATTCCAGTTTGATGGCGAAGCCACCGATATCATCTACTACGGAGGCTTTGACCAGATTGCCCTGATCCAGAAATGGTTCCTTGTGGACGCTTATCTTGACCGGATTGGCTCGATACACGCTGACCACAGCGCTGCGATCCGTGCCATCTGGGTCTTCTTGGATGTGGATGCGCAGGAAGCTCTTCTCCTTGCCTTTCTTGTCGAGCACCGCCTTTTGTTTCTTATCCTTACCCGTAGAGGCACAGGCCGTCAGGAGGAGCGTCAAGGCCAAGACCAAATAGGTATTGATACGTTTGCTGCAAATAAGCATAATCACGCCTTACAAATTCAGAACCGAATTAAAGTTATGGGTAAACAGTATAACAAGACGATTAAACGGAAAAGACGCATTGCTTACGTAAAACGCCGCGCTGACGCGGTCAAAGCCAAGTACGGCAAAGCCTAAGCTGATACTTTCTCGTGCAGCCACCACAAGTTATTGTGGTGGCTGTTTTCTTTTTACCCCATCTCTAGTTGTGGGTAGTTTTTAACCTGACGGACACGCAGCTGTAACATTGGGGGGCTAGCGTGACGATGACCGCTTATGAAAAAGGTCATCATACTAACCGCCGGCTTCGGCGAGGGCCACAACGCGGCGGCCCGAAACATCCGCGACGCACTCGAGTACATCTCCGACGACGTCAAAGTGGAGGTGCTCGATCTCTTCGAGACCAGCTACGGCTCTGTGAACGAACTGGTCAAGAAGGCCTACCTAGGTCTGGTGCAATACGCGCCGGGTGTCTGGGGCAGCATCTACAACCTGTTGGACAACTCTGCCTTGCTCAATCGCAATCTCGGCGGTTTCGGCCGCTTGCGTGATGCCCTCGGGGATATCCTGCACGAGACCCAGCCGGACTGTGTCGTCTCCACCTATCCGGTCTATTCCCACGTCATCGAAGAACTCTTCAAAGATCATTCGCAGCGGAGCTTTCGTTTTATCACGGTGGTCACGGATTCCATCTCTGTGAACACCGCCTGGTTCCGGGCCCCGAGCGACTATTTCTTTGTCCCGAATGACCAGACGGCAGAAGTGATGATTGCCGGTGGCGTGCCGGCTGAGCAGATACGCTCGCTGGGTTTCCCGGTGAGTTATCTCTTCGCCGAACCTTTGAAAGAAGAGCTTGAGAAGCCGGAAGCGGCCCGCTTGCGGCGTATTCTCTATCTCATCAACACCGGCAAGAAAAAGTCCGGCAAGGCGCTGGACCGCTTGCTCGAACTTCCTGATGTGCATATCACAGTGACCGTAGGCCGCGATGCCGAGCTCAAAGAGAAACTGCTGGAACGCACGGCGGAGCATAAAGACCGGGTAGAAATCCTCGGTTGGACGAACAACATGCCGCAACTCATGCGGCAGAGCCATCTCATCATCGGCAAGGCCGGCGGGGCGACGGTGCAGGAGACTATCGCCGCGAAGACACCCATGATCGTGAACCAGGTGATTCCCGGGCAAGAAGAGGGGAATGCGCGGTTGATCGAGGAAGCCGGCCTCGGAGCTGTGACGGAGAAGCACAAGGAAGTGGTGGAATTGGTGGAGGATGCCTTTGCCGACGGAGCTAAGCTCTGGCATCGCTGGAAGAAGAATCTGGACCGTATCAGCAAGCCGGATGCTTCCATCAAGATCGCCGAAGCCGTTTTGGCAGAGTGCGACCGTCAAGATGATCCCACCAAGAAGATCAAACTCTTCGAGAAACCAGCTGAACGCGTCATGGAGCGCAGCGTGAACGGTGCGCCCGGAGTGATCACCAACCAGCAGCAGATGTTGTTGTGTGATTTCCACATGCACAGCAATTACTCGGACGGCAAACTCTCCGTGCCTGATCTCGTGGATTTCTATGGCAAGCTGGGCTTTGACTGCATTTGCATCACAGACCATCTCGCGGACCCCCGTCGGCTCATCGGCAAGCTGGTGAAACTGAGTAACCTGACTTTGGGACATAACCAAGTGGAGGAATACTTTGAGGTCATCGAGCGTGAGCGCAAACGGGCTTGGCGCAAGTATGGGATGATCGTGATGACGGGCATCGAGTTCAACAAGGATGGCTACACCGCGAAGTCATCTGCGCATCTTCTGGGGATTGATCTCAAGACCCCGATTGATCCTTCCATGGATCTGCCGGAGACCATCGGCCACATCCATGCGCAGGGTGGATTGGCCATCGCTTCACACCCACACCTCATGAAGAGTGAATGGGGTAAGAACACGCTGCATCTGTGGGAGAACATGGAGACCTACGCACCGCTCATCGATGCGTGGGAGATCGCCAACAGGAATGACATCTTCAATCCGGTCGGCACGAAGCAGTTGCCCTTTGTGGCGAACAGTGATTTCCACAAGCCCAAGCACATCTACTCGTGGAAGACCTTGCTTAACTGCGAGAAAGATGCCGAGGCGATCAAAGCCTGTGTGAAGAAAAACGAACATGTGGCCATCACTCTCTATCGCGATTTCCCGAAAGCGATAAAGCAGATGCCGCAGGCTAACTTGATGCCGGACAATCTTGTGCATATCAATCAAGAAATGCGACTGCGAGAAGCCAGGGCTTAGAAGCAGTTCATTTCTCCTTCGCCAGTTCGGTCATCATCTCTATCAGATGATTGACCAGAACCACGGAGGTGTCTTCCGGCACGATGTTCGTGCCCAGCCAGGTCTCGTAGCCGCCCAGTCGATGCTGTTCCGGGGTAGGGAGGTATCCATGCCTTCCATTCGCCAACCCGATGACCATGGTCTGAGGGAACGGGCTGCGCTTCTTTAACTCCAAGCCGATCTCCACGAACGTCTCGAAAGGTATGCCGCACACCACCACATCCCCGATCCGGATGGCTTGGAGTTTGACGGTGAAGCTTTCTGGGCGCTCAGCGGCAGACAAGGTGCTGCGCGCATAGTTCTGAGCCAGACGCGGCAGCTTCTCGATGGCTTCTTTGTCTTTGATGGCCAGCACTTTCTTGGCGGCGGCCATCTGTTCATCCGTGGGCTTACGATAGGTCAGGGTGATTTCCCGCTCGCGCATGCCCAGCCGGATATTCGTTTCGTGTTTGATGATTTTCCGCTGGGCCAGCCAAGCCGTATCGGCCGCTTTACCAGCGACGATACGGATTTGTTCAAAAGGTTCGCGCGGCGGTCGGTTGACGAGAAAGGGGATGTTGTTGATATCACCGGAAGTGCCGTTGGACATCATGGCCACGAAGTCATCTCCTGCTCGTAGGCGGGAAGGCATCAGGCGGGCAAACTCGCCAAAATAATCGGCCGAGACCATGCCGGAGGGGCTGCCGCCCACATAATGCAGCGAATAATTGGCGAAGAGGGCGAGTGGTTTGCGTTTTGTGTCCTGCAAGGAAAGGACGGTGATATCCGGATCCGTTGGTCCAGCAGGTCGATCCAATACGTCGGGACTGGTGCCTGGATTCATCTTTACCTGATCCAGCTTGCCGTATGGATTTAGCGGCATCTTGCCCAGCTTCAGATACCATCTCCGGTTGAAGACTTCTTCAGGCAGAGGATGGGATGCAGCGCCGAAAGCTGCCGGGCGCAAAGCTGCATGCGCTTTGATAATGGACTCGGCGATGCCATCAACCAGTAGCTTGCGATAAGCTACTGCAGGTGCGGGCCCTTTCTGAGTGTTTGATGAAGGTGCAGTATGCGTGTGCGTCGAGGCTACGAGCATGCGGCTAACCGGGATGCCGGTCGCTTTCGTCGCAATGGCCTTGGCTTCCTCGATGGTTTCAGGTGCGGCTCCGAGATTATCCACCACCACCATAGCCAGAATCAGGATGCCGTCATCCAAGACGAGCGCACGGGCATGCAAGGGATCATGGGCTTTTTCAGCCATATTGGCACTGAAACCGCCGGGCATGTTCAGGGGGAATTCCTTGGGCGTGATATCGACGGCTGCTGCTCCGGCTCTTAAGGCTGCGCCATAGCTGTAGGACGTGGTCAGGCAAAAGGTGATGGCAAACAGCAGACAGATTCGTTTCGCGATCATAGCTCAATAAGTGGGATGAGGATGTGATACCGGAATAAGGGGGCACTATTCAAGAGATTGCGACTTCTTGGTCTGGGGTGGAATTGCCTTTACCATCCCGCCTTCGAGCCGTAAGAAGCCCACTCGATTTTGACTGCTGCCATCACGGAACAGACATTCCGCTCGCAGCAGACCATCAGAGAATTACATGAGCGACCCGGTAAAAGTTATCATCTGTTTTGCGGTAAAAGAAGAAGCGGCCCCTTTTCGTCCCTTGGTGGCAGGCCGGTCAGATGTTCAGATGGTTGTCACGGGCATGGGAGCCAAGAATGCCAGCGTATCTTTCCTCGCTGCCTTGGAGAAAGCGACTCCAGGTTTCGTCATCACCGCCGGCTATGCAGGTGGATTAAATCCTGGTCTGCCTCCTGAATCTGTCGTGTTGGATGCCACGGCTGATTTTCCGGTCGCTGGTAAATTGCTGCAAGCAGGCGCACAGAAGGGGACGTTTCTCTGTACCACCACTGTTGCTAGCACCAAACAGGAAAAAGCTGCGCTGTTTAGTCGGACCCAGTGTGATGCCGTGGAGATGGAATCAGGCATCATCCGTGAGATCTGCGCGGAGCGGGGGATTCCTGCGGCTACGGTAAGAGTCATCTCCGATGCCGCGCATGAGGATTTGCCGTTGAACTTCAATGAACTGATGACGCCGGAGATGGAGATGAACTTCGGCAAGCTGGCGTGGACACTGCTGAAATCTCCCGGGAAGATTCCGGAGCTGATGCGTTTCCAAAAACGAGTCCAATCCTCGGCCCTTAAGCTCGCGCAAGTCTTGTCGGCCAGCCTTTAAGGTTCGTTCAAGGTCTTTGGAACAGCTTCTGCGGGGGAAATTGTTTCGGTCGTGGGTTTTTGTTCTTTCTGCTTCTCACTCCAGCTGATTAATCCGGCACCGACTACGATTAATGTCACTCCGATCCAGCGCACAGAGGTCACTTTTTCTCCGAGGAACCAGACCGCAGCGAAGGTGGTGAACACGAAACTGAGCGAGGTCATCGGCCAGACGAAACTGACGTCTCCGCGCGACATCAGCATCAGCAAGGTGCCGAAAAACAGGGCTTCGAAAAACACCCCCAGCAGGATGTGCTTGTTCGTCGCTCCGGCCTTGATCAGGCGGATGATCTCGCTGGCATTGATCTGCTTGATATCTCCGAGCGTGGTGATGCCTTTCTTTAGATACACCACGCCGATGGACTCAAAAAAGAGACCGATCAATAGGATTAGCACCAGCTTCCACATTCGATTGCTATAAATCCTGATACCGGATGAGGTCGATGCCGTTTGCTTCCACCAGCTGGCGGACGCGCGTGCTTAATAGCGCCTCTAGTTCGTGCTTAAAATCGTCCAGCGAAGGGTGGCAGTAAAGCTCGGAATCCCCTTGCGGCAGACGAGCCAGCAAGCGGGAGACATATTCCTCATGCACCCGGCCGTTTTGTAACAGGCCAAATACATGTTTGGTGTGTCGTATATCCTGCCGACGTAAGGCGGGCCGGGAACGGGCGGCGAGCATGCTAAAGATGACCGCGTGACTGACGCGGTAGAGCCATTCACCACCCGCAAGGCGTGCGTTCAGCCAGAAACGGTCCCGCGTCACTCGCATATGACGAATGCCCAGATCCATGGCGTGGTGCCGTAGGATGCTAAAGATGGTCGGATGCAGATGCATGTTCAGGTGTCCGTTCACATGATCCAATGGCAGTTTCGTGAGTTGAAACTTTTGGAATTGCGCACGGATCTCATGCCGCAACTGCGCCCGCAAGCCAGGGTTGATAAAATAACGGAAACCGGTGCTGACCGGGTTGTTGCTGAACTGATACCGGTTATCCACCAGGCCGGGTATCTCCGTGGGCTTGAGGCTCGAGCGGCCGCAGATCAGCGAGAGGTGAAGACCGACGCCGAGCTTTGGGTTTTCATGGGCCAGTTCCACCGCTTCATTGAAGGCGCTGCCGTTCACCATCAGGCTGGCTGTCGTGAGGATGCCCTCCTTATGGGCGCGAATCACCGCTGCGTTGATGCTTGCAGAACGGCCAAAATCATCAGCGTTTACAATGAGACGTCTCCTCGACCTAACGGACTCCATACCCTGGCACTGTGCCCCCTACGGTCATCCCCAACCACGCCCTGAAGATGAGGGAGATTTTTTGCAATTTGCTCAACTTTGTCTTTTTTGGCCCAAAAACATCAAAACCACTGGCTTCCAGTTTTAAGAACAAACGCCAGTAAACACTACCCATCAGTTCCGCGGTCATCATGTTCTTTTTGTCCTCGGGGGGCAGGGTTTTTCGCGCAAGCTCGTAAAAATGGCGGGCCTGTTGTCCGACATGCGTCGCCAGGGCTTTGAACTTGCCACTGTATTTGAACTCCAGAATCTCCTGTTCCGTCACGACGTGCTTGCGCAGTTCTTCCAACGGGAGATAGATGCGACCGCGCTCGGCGTCATTGCGGACATCACGCAGGATATTGGTGTATTGCAGAGCCTTCCCGAGATAGACGGCATACTCACGGCAGGCTGGATTCTGATAGCCGAAGATCTGGATGCTCAAGAGGCCGACAACTGAGGCGACGTGGTAGCAATAGTTTTCCATATCCGCCATCGTCTCGTAACGGAAAGTATCCAAGTCCATCTCGCACCCGCGGATCAGCGCCTCGAAGTGCTCGTACTGCAGTCCGTATTTCTGGATGAATGGTTGCAGTTCCTGGTTCACCACGAACTTCGGGTTGCCGCCGTGGCATGCTTTATGGATGTCTTCCCGCCATTCTGCTAATTGTTGACGACGCGTCTCAGCAGGGGTGGATTCCTCATCAGCCACGTCATCGACTTCGCGGCAGAAGGCGTACAAGGCGGACATGCCTACCCGTTTTTCCGGAGGCAACAAAATGAACGCGAGTGCCAAGTTTGACTGGCTTCGCTGCGTGATACCTTCACTCACCGCTGCACTCACGAGGCGACCTCCCTGCCCGAAGGGCGGACTGGGGGTAGACCTCCAGATTCAGCCAAGGTCGCTCCACGACGGCGTTTGGAACGGTCCGGTTGCTCTAGTTTGCGGCTGGCTTTTGTCTGCTTTGCAGGATTATGCCGCCGTTGTTTGCGGCGATAACGGAAATAGAAAACTGCCATCAAAAGGAGCATCACGCCGATGCCTATGGCTGGCACCATCAGCGCGGTCTGATCGAGCGTGGACTGCCCTTGGGACATTTTCTGTCCATCTATCTGGGCCTCTAGTTTATCGCTCTTCATGCTTTATCGACTGCCTGAACTGCCGTTTTCCTAATCATTGCTGTCGGCACCGTCTTCACTTGCCTGATCCAGGCTGATATTCAGCCTTTGCATGCGGTAACGCAAGGCGTGACGGCTCATCTTCAGCTGTTCCGCAGAACGGGAAAGACTGTAACGGTTTTGCTCAATGGTGGTAAGTATGAGTTTTTTCTCGTAGTCCGCCAGCGCATCATCCAGTGACTGGGCGGTGGGAAGCCGCGGGCTGTCGCCTTTTTGCAGGCGGTTCTCTAGGTGGAAATCAGGTAGACTGCTCACTTGAACTTCCTGCGTCCCTTCCAGGATGACGGCCCGTTCGATGACATTCCGTAGTTCACGGACATTTCCCGGCCAATGGTGCGAAAGTAGGTGGCTCTCAGCGAGTTTGGAGAGCCGGACCACGTGTTTGCCCATGATCTGGTTGAAGTGTTTCAGGAAATGCTCGGCCAGCAGAATGATATCCCGGCCGCGTTCACGTAGTGGGGTGGGGCGGAACTGCACCACGTTCAAGCGGTGGTAAAGATCTTCCCGGAATTCCTCGGCTTCGATGGCTTTGATGACGTCCCGGTTGGTCGCGGCAATCAAGCGGACATCAACACGATGTTCTTCATTGCCGCCGACACGGGTGAAAGAGCCGTCTTCCAAAAAGCGCAAGAGTTTTGCCTGAAGGGGCCGACTCATATCACCGATCTCATCCAGAAAGATGGTGCCACCATGAGCTTCTTCCACCCGGCCAACTTTCTGCTTCAAGGCCCCGGTGAAGGAACCTTTCTCATGTCCGAACAACTCGCTCTCCAGAAGCATTTCCGGGATGGCGGCGCAGTTGATCCGTACATAATTTTTCCGGGCACGTTGACTCAAATTGTGCATCGCGCCGGCAATCAACTCCTTGCCCGTGCCGCTTTCGCCCAGGATGAGTACGGTCGCATTGGTCGGGGCCACGGTCTTGATCAATTGCCGCAGCTCAGTCATGCGGGCGGATTCGCCGATGATGTCTTCCAGATGATATGTCTCCGAGCTGCGGGAGCGCAGGGACTCATTCTCCTTCAGCAGCTCATACCGTTCACCGCAACGCTCCGCGATATGCAGGAGCTCTTCGGGGGCGAATGGCTTGGCCAGGTAATCCATCGCGCCAGCCTTGATGGCTTCCACCGCCAGCTTGGTGGTGGTGTAAGCGGTGATCATCACGATGGGCAACTGGGGCCAACGAGCCTTGGCCTTGGCCAGGAAATCATAACCGCTCATGCCGCCCAAACGGGCGTCGGTGATGATCATGAAAAACTCCTCGTTCTCAAGTTTTCTCAACCCATCCTCAGCGGAATCCACACACACCACCTCGTAAGACTCATCCTCTAGAATGGTCTGGAGCGAGACGCGCATGTTCTTCTCGTCGTCGACGACCAGTATGGGGGGCAATGTACGGCTCATCGGTTGATTCGCATCATGGTTCTTGCCGGGAGATTTAAAATGAACTTGGCGCCTTGTCCAATCTCCGATTCTACCGTCAGTTGGCCGCCATAGATCTCCGTATTTTGCTTGGCGATGGCCAAGCCAAGTCCGGAACCCTTTTCCTTGGTGGTGAAATAGGCTTCAAAAATCTTTACCACTTTCTCCGGGGCTATGCCCGGCCCGCTGTCCTCGATCGTGATGATCACCCGATAATCTTTGGCGTTACGAGTGGTGATCTTGATGCGGCCTTCACCGTGCATGGCCTCACGGGCATTGGTAAGCAGGTTCACGAAGATCTCTGCAAGGTGGCGCTGCTGCATCTGGAGCGGCAATAGGTCATTGTCATAATCCCGCACGACCCGGATTTTCTCGTGGGTGCCCTTGGGGAAGACCTGGTCGATAGCCCGATTCAGTTCCTCGAGGACGTTCAACTTTTCCACCTTGCCTTCTGCCAGTTGGGCGTAGCCCATCAGTTCGGTGATGATTCGATCGGCCCGTTCCACTTCATCCCGGATGATCTGGATCTGATGCAGGGCGGGTTTTTTACCTTCCAAGGCCAGATTTTTTTGGAGGGAAAAGGAGGCGTTGGTGATGATGGCCAGCGGGTTTTTGATTTGATGCGCGATTTCGGCAGCCAGTCTGCCGGCAGATTGCAACTGCTCCTGCCGCAGTTGATGCTCGCGCTGATCTTCTTCCACTTGTCTTTGACGGTCGAAAAGAATCTGGACGCCGTAGCAGCAGGCGATGAGCAAAAGCATCAGAAAGATGCGGATCATGTAGGGCTGATAGGTGTATCCGCCGATGATGTGACCGCTGCGCAATTGGGCATCTTCCAGCTCAAACTGACGCTCGATCTCGAAATCGATGGAGGTTTTATCGACGAATGCGGCACCAGCATAGCACACGACCAGCAATAGATTGAGGCCGATCTGCAAAGGGGCATCTGGTACGCTAACGGCGTTGCGGATGATCAAAGCCAGAAACACCCAGTAGGCATAAGTGTTCAGACCGCCGGTGAGCATGGTGCAAAGGGCGAGGATGAGGGCATCCATCAGGTTGCTGCTAAAGACCACCCATTGCACCAACCGCGGACTGTATTGCTTGTGCTTGATGAGCACGTAGGCCGCGCCGCAATTCAAGGCGAGATAGGCGATCATCGCTTGCTTGATGCTTTCAATAGGGAAGCCGCCGTCGCCAAGATTCCTGACGCCCTCGAACTCGCCGGAAAGAAAGAGGAAATAGAAGACCATTGCGAAGAGAATGGCCTTCACCGGTAGGGCCACATTCTCCTCCATGAAACCGACGCGGCGGGACTGCTCCAGCGGATCAACCGGCGGGCTGATCAACACACTGGCCAGTTCTTTGAGCGTCTTGAATCTCATGTCGCCTTCACTGGCCGCGGGCTAATCCAATCCCACCAGTTTCAAAGCCTGCGTGCATATCTGCTCCACCGGGTACATGCGTCCGATGCCCTCGTATCCACATGAGAGCATGCCCTCATCCGGGCCGATAAAATGCACGCCACGATCCTTGAGCGTCTGCATGTTGGCTTGCGTCGCGGGGTGCAGCCACATCTTGCCGTTCATAGCGGGAGCGATGAGAATTTTCGCCTGTGGATTCAAGGCCAGAGCGATACAGCTCAAGGCGTCATCGGAAATTCCATGGGCCATCTTGGCGAGGATGTTTGCTGTGGCAGGAGCGATGAGCAGGAGATCCGCATCATCTGCCAGACGGATGTGGCTGGGTTTCCAACCTTCCTCTTCATCATAGAGATCGGTCACCACGGGGTTACGGGTAAGCGTCTTGAAGGGCAGGGGGGTGACGAACCGCTGGGCATCCGCCGTCATAGTCACTTCCACATTCGCACCGGCCTTGGCCAGTTGGCTGGCCAGGTCGATGGCCTTGTGCGCGGCGATGGAGCCGGTGACCCCCAATACGATGTTTTTA
>JAURFH010000122.1 GCA_030834415.1 Verrucomicrobiota bacterium
TCGGTTCCGCATCTTCTCGATCAATTTCAAATCGCATCAGGTGCCGTTGTTCTTTGATAAAGAATCATTTCATCGTGCACGGGGTGAGGACAAAGCGGTGAACTACCTTTACGCGGACGGTCATATCAAAAACCTTTTGGCGGTGGAGGGGGTTAAGTGATCGAGCTCAAAGGGGTACGCAAGGTTTTTGGGAAACGGCCCGCTGTGGAGCGGATGAATCTCTCCGTGCCGAAGGGCGAGATTTTTGGGATGCTGGGTCATAACGGGGCGGGTAAGAGCACATGCATCGGTATGATGCTGGGGCAGGTGTGGCCGACAGAGGGTGAAGTGATCGTGTGTGGACATGATGTGACTCGATACCGTCAGCGAGCTTTGGAGAAGGTGGGGGCGATTTTCGAGGCGCCCATTTTTTACGATTACCTCAGCGGTTGGCGGAACTTGGAGATACTCAGCCATTACACAGCGCCGACTTCCGCAGCGAGATTGCGCGAGGTGATTGATTGGGTGGGGTTGACCGGTCGTGAGCAGGCGGCGGTGAAGACGTATTCACACGGTATGCGGACGCGGCTGGCACTGGCGCAAGCGCTGTTGCCGAATCCGGAGTTGCTGATACTTGATGAACCGAGTGATGGTTTGGATCCGGAGGGTATTCATGAGATGCGTCACACCATCGTGCGCCTGCAAAAGGAGCTGGGACTGACGATTTTGTTGTCATCGCATCTGCTGAATGAAGTAGAGCAGCTCTGTACGCGTATCGCGGTGATGCAGAAGGGCGTGAAGGTTTTTGAGGGCAGCTTGAATGATGTGCGCGGCGAGCAGACGTGGGTGCGGCTGAAAACTTCCGAACCGGAAAAGGCACGGGTGCAATTGCGGGAGGCAAGATTGATCGCAGAAGAGCGTGAGTCGGATCTGTTTGCGTTGGCGGAAAACGCTGAGCCGCATCAGTTGGTTGAGTTTCTGGTGAAGCGCGGTTTTCAAGTGCACGAGATGACCGTGCATCAGGCGACGCTCGAGGATTTTTATCTGTCACTGGTGAAGGCGTCCGCGGGGAAGAACTAAGGGAATCACATGCTCTGGCTGCAACTGCGTAACGAACTCTGGAAACTCTTCGGCAAGAAGCGGACGTATATCGGCTTCCTGATGTTCCTGCTGGCGCAAAATCTGGTTGTGTTGATCTTCCGTTTCTCCAACGCAGCGCGCGGGATGAAAAATACGCTCGAGGGAAATGGCTACCTGCCCGACGAATTCATCTCGAGCCTGACGATCGCAACCATCATGTTGTTTCCTATCGCGTACATGATGTTGCCACTCTATGTCTCGCTGGTGGGGGGAGATTTGGTAGCGAAGGAGGCTGAGGACGGCACACTGCGGATGATCCTGTCGCGTCCTATCTCGCGGATACGTCTCCTGATGGTGAAGTGGCTGGCCGGGGTGGTATTCTCGGTGGCTTCGGTGCTGGCACTCGGGGTTTTCGGAGTCGCCTTCGCGTCCATCTGGTTTCCTTGGGGCGGTTTGTTCGCTTTTATCCCGGGAGAACTTTTCAGTGTGTTCAACGCGACGGATGGCCTGAGCCACTATACTGGTGCGCATCTGCTGATGGCTTACAAAGCGACAACGGTGATGACGTTGGCGTTCATGTTCTCCTGCTTCAATGTGAAGCCCGCCGCTGCGACTATCCTCGCTCTTTCCTTTGTTTTCTTGAACTTCATCCTGATGAACATCCCGTTCTTCAAGGACATCCAATACTGGTTCCTGACGTATCATCTGAACCTTTGGCAATTCATGCTGGCACAACCGATCCCGGTGACACGTATCTGGGAATCAGTGAGCATATTGACTGGCTTCAACCTCACGTTCCTTTTGGTCGGTTGCACGGTGTTCCAATTGCGCGATATCAAGTCGTGAGCTTGAGCAGTCTCGCGTTCCACAAATAAAAAAACGGGTTCCGATCTTAAGACCGGAACCCGTTGTTGTTTTCAGAATGATATTACACGCGCTCCGGCACCACGTATGGCGCCCGGTATTCGCGGGTCAGTAGCTTGTCAGCGTCTTTGTTGCCGATGAACTTCTCCACCTTCGGATCCATGGTGAGAACGGGGCCCATGGTCACTTGATCCTTCTTGATGTCCACATCGTTGGCCGCGAGATGCTGGGCCATACGTTCGAAGGTCTCCACTGCTCCGGGGCTGGCCTTGATGCTTTCCTTCACTTCGTCTGGAGAAGCTTTGTGGCCGAGGCGATAGGAGACATTGCCGGTGTGGCACAGAGCGCTGGAGAGATGGCCTTCCCAGATGTCCGCATGCAGGTCGCCGACATTGCGGCTCTTTACGCACTGGATGAAGTTGTCGAAATGGTCGGAGGCGCCTTTCCATTCCTTGAGCTTCATGCCGTTGTTGTCGAAAGCGGTCGCGCTGGTGTAGTTCGGCACGAGCACGTAGCCGTTCTCGCATTCGACGATCACCGCCACGCTGCCGCCCTTGTATTTGTCCATGTTCTTGGAACCTGTCTTCTCGGGCAAACCGCGGACTTCGAAGATCAACGGGGCTTTTTCGTAATCGTGATAAACGATCTGGGTGTTCGGCGTTTCGGCATCATCCACATAGCCTAGACGTCCGCCTACACTGAACACACGCGGAGAGAGACGGTCTTCACCGAGGAACCAGCGGGCGATATCCATCTGATGGATGCCCTGGTTGCCCAGATCGCCGCAGCCGTAATCCCAGAACCAGTGCCACTCATAGTGGATGGGACCATTACCTTTGCTGTTACGCATCGGCGGAGTGAGCGGGGCAGGGCCGCACCACAGATCATAGTTGATCGTCTCGGGAACCTTCTGCGGTCCTTCCGTATCACCGATGCTGGCGCGTGGCTTGTAGCACAAACCGCGGGCGATCTTGATCTTGCCGAGGTTGCCAGCCTGCACCCATTCCACGGCTTCTTTGATGGCGTAGCTGGAACGGCTTTGCGTACCGGTCTGGACGATTTTGTTATACTTGCGAGCGGCTTCGACGATCTTGCGTCCTTCCCAGACATTATGGGAGACGGGTTTCTCCACATACACATCCTTGCCCGCTTGGATTGCCCAGATGGCGCTCAGAGCGTGCCAATGATTCGGGGTGGCGATGGTCACCACATCGAGGTCTTTGCGCTCATACATCTTGCGCATGTCCACGTAGGTATCCACGTTCTGTGGCTCTTTGAGCTTGGCGAGGGCTTCTTTGCCGCCCTCGAGAACTTTCTGGTCCACATCGCAGAGGGCCACATACTTCACACCTTCAGGTGCGAGCTTGACCATGCCTTGGATGTGGCTGCGGCCACGGCTGTGGAATCCCACAGTGGCCACCCGGATGGAACTATTGGCACCCGGGACTTGCGCCCAGGACTTTGCGGTCCACGCGATGGTGGCCCCAGCAAAGAGCGAGGTTTTAAGAAAATTACGACGTGTTTGTTTCTTCATAGGAGCTAGGGATAAAGGTTAAATCAACGGGCCGTCAGGCGCAAAGAAGTTTCACGCAGATAATCCTCGTAATGCTCGGCCACCCGCGCCTGAACTTCATTGCCCTGATGGAAATAGAAACGATACTTGAAAGTGATGCTCTTTCCGGCGGGCAATTCGTAATCCCCCGCATGCTCGTCCTTCAGTTTCTCGAAATGCCGTTTGCCGAAAGGATTCGCCGCAAAGAGACCGTAATCACGGACGTGCCACCAGGTGGGATAGCGGAGATTATCCGGATGATCGAAGATGGCCACCCCGATGGTCTCGCCATCTACCGGTCCGTAATAATCGCACCACGGACCTTTCTTGCCCCAAGTATCATCGTCCTTTGAGCCATCGCTCACGACGATGTGACCTTCACCCGGCTTCATGCCTGCTTTGCGGTTGTTCCATTCCTTGGGGATTTTTAAGCGCATGGACTCGGCCACGCGGATGGCCATCAGGCCGTCTTTGTCATCGCCGAAATGCAGCGGACCGCCAGTGGCGAAGAGGGTGATCTCAAAATCCATGAAGCGTCCTTCCGGCCGGTTCCAGATGCGGATGGTGCGATGATCCCGGCAGACTTCTTTGCCATTCTTATCATCCCAGCGTACGGTTTCCGTGAATTGTCCAGCTTCCTTGCCGCTGCTGACTTGGGAAAATTTTTCGTGCCGTTGGAATCCGCCTTCCGCGTTGTTATCCCAGAAGGTCATGCCATTGACTTCGCGATGGCCGAACCAGATGCCTTGATGATGCGGATGGTCGCGCTCTTCATTGGGCACTTCCTTCATGGGCCAGTTGCGCACGGTCAATTTGCCGCTGGGACCATAGACTGGATAGAAGTAAGGGCGTTTCGCTCCGTCGGCGTCAAAGTTGTATACTGCAAAGACGTCTCCATTGACCTTGATTGTGAGAGCCTTTTCTTCTTTGGATATCCTGACCCCGGAACTCTTTCTGGATGAGGTTTTGTCCGTGGTCGCACAAGCCGCGCAAAGCAGCAGCGATAATAGAAAGGGCAACGTCTTTAACCGGGTCATAGCGATTGGTGAATGTTAAGTTCGGGCGATAGGCGGTCAATGCAAAAGCCCCATGAAAATAGGGTGGTCAGCAGTAATGACGACTCAGGCAGGAGTAACATTCATTGGACTGCCTAACTTTGACTGGCTTGCCAATACGGACTTCCAGCTGAGATAGTAGGCTGACAATTTTTGGGAACAGCAATTTGATGACATGTCGACGCAACGTTTAGAGCGCAGTTTGAAAGTTACCTTCATCGGTATGATCGTGAATACGGTCTTGGCGGTGGGGAAAACTGCGGCTGGAGTCATCGGTCATTCGCATGCCTTGGTGGCGGATGGGGTGGAATCACTGGCTGACCTGTTCAGCTCGGTCATCGTCTGGCGCGGTCTGGTGGTGGCAGATGCTCCGGCGGACAAGGATCATCCCTATGGCCATGGCAAGGCGGAGCCCATCGCTGCAGCCGTTGTGGCCACTATGCTTGTCTTTGCCGCCGTCTGGATCGGCGGGACGGCCATACGGGAAATCATCACACCACACTCGATGCCGGCTCCCTTCACTTTGGTAGTTCTTGTGGGAGTGGTTTTGATCAAAGAGACGCTATTCCGTCATGTCATCCGTGAATCCGTTTCCATCGAGAGTACCGCGGTGGAGACGGATGCATGGCATCACCGGAGTGATGCGTTGACTTCGCTGGCGGCAGCCATCGGTATCGCGGTGGCTTTGATCGGTGGACCCGGCTATGAGGCGGCGGATGATTGGGCCGCGTTATTTGCGGCTGGTATTATCGCTTGGAACGGCAGCCGGTTGTTCCGCACCGCTGCTCATGAATTGATGGATGCGAAAGCTGATCCAGCCGTGGAACGGCAAGTGCGCGCCTTGGGCATGGCGGTAGATGGGGTGGGGAACATCGAGAAATGCCTGATCCGCAAAGCCGGCCATAATCTCTTCGTCGATATCCATGTGCAGGTGGATCCGCAAATGACTGTCGTGCGGGCGCACGATATCGCGCACAAGGTCAAAGACGGTATCAAGGCTGCCATGCCACAGGTCAGAGATGTGCTGGTGCACATCGAACCCCATAGGCGAGGGTGAGCGGCTATTTGCTGTTCGGCGTCGTCGGCTTGACGGCTTTGTTTACTGCTGTTTCCGTTTTAACCGGTGTTCTCGGTTTGAAACCGAATGCTGTCACAAACTCATCCACCGGAGCTTTGATGCGAGTGTTCTTGTGGAGGAAAGGATCGTAATAGGTCAGGCTTGCCGCCCGTAAACCCAGAGGGAAAGCCGCGCGCTGCTTGGGTAGATGTTTATGTCCTTTGCCAGCATCGGGACCGTAGATGTCATCACCTACTACCGCATGACCGCTGTCGAGCAGATGAACGCGGATCTGATGCGTGCGGCCTGTGGCCGGAAACGCCTCAATCAGACTCGTCTGCCCATCCGATTCCAAAACGCGAAAGGACGTTTCGCAATCCTTGCCTTCCTTGTTGTTGACGCGCATACGGCCGATCTGTTGCGGGTCAGATTCCAGCTTGGCCGTGCAGGTCCATTCCGTCTGCTTAGGTTCGCCGTGGACGACGACCATATAGGTCTTCTCCATCTTTCTGGTTTCGAAGAGGTCACTGTAAGTCTCCACTGCACCGAGGCTTTTGGCGAAGAGCAGAATGCCGCTGGTATCACCATCCAATCGGTGGACATGGCGGAGGAATTTCAGGTTGCGTGAGCGGGCCCAGAAATGCCCGGCGGATATGCTGGAGGTGACGGCCGCTTGGAGATTGCGCTGGGTGCGTTGCCAGGAGAAGGGCACCAGCAGCCAGCCCGCTGGCTTGTCGATAGCCATGACGGAGCGATCCTCATACAAGATGGGGATACGGGTGATGCTCCGGCTTTCGCCGAGTTCCATGCATTGCGGTTTTGCCACGGCGGAAAAGATAACTGGTAGGCCGCCGGTGCAAAGGGAGAAAGCATTCCGAATTTCACTGGGAAATGGGATTGGCCGCAGTAACACATGCTGTCAAAGTCGATTTGTTAGCAGCGAGGCATGATAGAAAGCCCAAACTTAAAGGACCTTCAGTGATGTCATACATAAAAGAATGGCTGCAAGAGCTGTGGGAGGACATCCATGAATCCTGTGGCGAGAGGTCGTGGCCGGGTCGGCTGGTCTTTTGGTTCCTGCTGGTCTACATCGCGTTCCAACATCTACGAGACAAGGATTACTACGGTTTACTGGGTGGTCTTAATCTGGGTATCCACGAATTCGGTCATCTGATTTGCGGGCCGCTCGGGCAAACCATTGGGATTCTCGGCGGGTCCGTGGTCCAATGCTTGGTGCCGGTAATCTCCCTCTTCATGTTCAAGCGGCAGCGTGATTACTTTGCGTGGAGCTTTTCGTTCGTCTGGCTGGCGGCAAATCTGCACGGCGTAGCGCTCTACATCAGCGATGCCCGGGTGCTGCAACTGGAGCTGGTATCTCCCTTTGGCGGAGATGGAGAAACCATCCATGACTGGAACTGGCTGCTTAATCATTGGGATGTCCTGCAATACGAACAGGAGATAGCTCAAGTTGTGCGCGTGGTGGCAATTGTGGTCTCTGTCATCGGCGTGCTCTGGGGCGCTTTCACCCTTTGGCTGATGATCAAGGGAGGTGGCAAAGCAGAAGACGAGCGCATGAAAAAGGCGCTGCCTTTTTGAGCAGCGCCTTCACTTGAAGCAAGAACAAGCTGAACGTCAGGGCAGGGGCTTCACCTTCACGTTCTTGTAGTAAACCACGCTCTTGGGATCGTGGGCTTGAAAAGCGAACGTGCCGCTGCCGAGCTTACGGTTTTTGAATTGCGGATGCTGGTAGCCTTCCGGTTGTTCCCATTCCACCGTGGTCTTTTCATTGATCTTCAATGTGACCTTGTTGTCCTTCACGATGATGTGGTAGGTCCACCATTTGCCATCGCCTACCGGGGCTTCCTTGACATCCACCACACTGTATAGCCCGCCGCCCTTTTTCCAGTCTTTGTGCGTGGCATTCACCTGACATTCAAAACCCATTTCAGGCCAGCCGCTCTCTTGCAGCTTGGTGTGGAAATACACCCCGCCATTGCTGCCCTCAGTGGTCTTCACATCTACCATCAACTCGAAGTTCTTGAAGTCGTGTCCTTTCACTTCGCCATCGTAAAATAGATGTCCGACCGGCTGGCCGTTGGCGACGATAGCGCCATCTTCCACTTTGAAGGAGCCTGCGCCACCAGCGGCTTTCCAGCCGTTCAAGGTCTTGCCGTCGAAGAGGCTGATCCAACCGTCTTTGTCCGGCTTGTCCGCGGCGATCAGGGTGAAAGGCAGCAACAAGGCTGCGAACAGGGCATTCAATTTCATATGATTGATTTCGGTGACGCGCGGATGATGCGCAAAGTCTGTTCAGAGGCAATCAGAAAGCTTACTTCACTTTCTTTAATTCCGCTTCCGTCCAGGATTCCTCACGGTTACCTGTCTCTTTGCGGACTTTGGTGACGAACTTCGTATCCACTGGCGAGAAGGTGTGTTCCCACTCGCGACGGATGTAAGTCATGATGGCGGCGATCTGCTCGTCCTCAAAGGTGCCGAGCGAAGGCATATCAATGTCATATTTGCGGCCCTTGACCGTGATCTGGCCGCGTACCCCATGCAAGATGATGCGCGCGAGGCGTGCTGGGCTGCCGACTACCCACTCGGAATCCACCAACGGCGGGGCGAGACCTTCCATGCCATAACCATGCAACTGATGGCACGCCGCACAGGAGATCTCAAAAAGCTGTTTGCCCATCTCAAAGCGGGCCAGCTCCGCTGCGGTCAGCGGCTTCACCGGCGGCTCTGGTGGAACGCCCGGTTTGCCCTGCCAGATGAGGTAGTTGTCCAGTTTGACGGCTCGGTCCTTGATGGTTTTGTTGCTGGATGCCATCAGCGTTTTCAGTGCGCCGGGTTCATCCGTGAACTTCACGCGCTTCGTCGGAACTGCATCCTTCTTGCCCTTGGGCAGGGGAGGGGTGGCGGCGAGCATGCCGTCCAGTAGGGCCTGTTGTTGCCAGCCCTGTTTGGCTGCTTCAGCCAGATCCAGCACGGCTCCTACGCGATTGCCTTTCCCATGATTGAAGACCGCCCGCGCCAGCGCTTTGATGATATCGTTCCGGTCATTGGACTTTTCTTTCCAAGCCGCATTCGCGAGCAACTTTGCGAGGAAAGTATCTTCCCGTAAAGCCAGGCTGGAGACGATGCCGTCCCGCACATATGGGTTGCCAGCATACTTCCCGGCCAAAGTCACCAGCGCGTTCTCAGTACTCTCGTCTTTCAATTGTCCCAAAGTCAGCGCCAGTTGTAGTTGCACATCGCCATCTGGATTGTTTGCCAGACCGGTGAGCAGCGGGAGCAAGGTCGCGATGTCTTCCGAGTCGAAGTGTTGCTCCGAAAGGCGGATCGCCGCAGCGAGCACCTTCGGATTCTTCTCGGACTTCAAGACTTTCTCCACCGTGGCCTCATCAAGCTGCTGACGACCATCTAAGGTCCATAAGGCATGCAGACGTCCCAAGGGGTTCTTGCCTTCGAGCGCGAGCTTCTTCAGATCGGCGGTGGCGGTCGCTTCCGGTTTTTCCACCAACAAGCGCTGGGCGGTATCACGCACCCAACCATTCGGATGTGAGAGGCTGGCGACCAATTGCACCGGCGTTGCCTGCGCCAAGGGCGGCTGTTTAGTCAGGGACTTGCCGTCATACACGATCCGGTAGATGCGGCCCAAGCCGATCGGTTCTTGCAATTTACGATCCTCGATCTGACCACGAAGGTAGCTCGTGAGGAAGATGCGATGCTGTATGAGACCACGATAGAGGTCCACGATGTAAAGTGCGCCGTCGGGCCCGTTGTAAGCATTCACCGGGCGGAACCGTTCATCCATGGAAGCGAGGAACTCGCGGTCATCGTAGGCCTGCTTGCCCGTGACCATGCCGTCCTTGTCAGTGAGGATGTTGCGCTTGATCAGGTTGCCAGAAGGCTCACAGACAAACGCGTTGCCGTAATACTCCTTCGGGAAATTGTCGCCACGATATATTACCGGACTGCAGGCTGCCGTGAACTTGGCCAACTTGCCATTGTTCAACATCGCCGGTTGATATCCGCGGTTGATGCCGGGGGTGACGCGGACGGGATAGGTCTTTTGATTCTTCACCGGATCCACATTCAAACCCACGGCTTCGCGATAGAAAGGATTGCGCGCCAGATATTGCGATGGCACCAGATCCATGCGGAGTTGGTCGCTGTTCGAGTTATAGACGATGCGGCCGTAATCATCTTGTGAGATGCCCCATTGTCCGCGGAAGTTCGTGTTCTCACGCTTGAACTCACCGTCCACATAACGAAAGCGGGTGGTGTGATCGGCACTGTAGATCCAGTTGTCCAGCGCCCACATCAAACCGTTTGAGGCATGCTCAGGATTTGCTTTCTGGCCCAGCTTGGCGTAATCGGATTGCTTGGCGTAATCATCGGCTACCAAAGTCTTCGTATCAGCCTTACCGTCGCTATTCGTGTCTTTCCAGTGATAGAGATTCGGCGGCTCGGAAACGAGTGCCCCATCCGCGACGATGCAGATCGCGCGCGGCATCACCAGTCCATCCAGAAAGACCGTGCGCTTGTCCATCTTGCCGTCACCGTCGGTATCTTCGAGCACGGCGATGCTGCCGACCTTTTCCGTTTCGCCTGTGCCCGCGATGTTGGGCATGTAGCCCCGCATCTCCACCACCCACATGCGGCCATGCTCATCGAAACTCATCGCCACCGGGTCATGCACCAGCGGTTCGGCGGCGACCACTTCGATACGGAAGCCCGGTTCCAATTTGAAAGCCTTGAGCGCTTGCTCCGGCGTCAGCACCGGGGAAGGGGGGATGAGTTCTTTGGGGACGAGCAGCTTTTGGACTTCACCGGGTTTGTCACCCTGTTGAGCCAAGACGCTGCCAGTCAGGGCGGTCGCGAGAGCCAATATGCTAAGACGTGAGATCAAGTGCATCTGCTTGTTTTTGATGTGATTCCGCCAAATTTCGTATCTTTAGACGTCCCAAGGCAATGAAATTACTCACCGGAACTATAAAACTACGTAAGCGTACTGATTCAACTCACGCAACAGGAAAGCGATCAGATTCGTTCGTGGTGGCTTGGTCATCTGGATGGAAAGTGCCGGCTTGTCTTTAATGCTTGGATTCCCTGATAGGCGGATTCACCATTTCAGTTGAAACCGATACCTTCCAGACAACGTCACTAAGCGTATGAGAAGCATTTCCCGTCGCCTTTTTTTGCTGATAAGCCTAACTTTGGCAGCTTGTGCAAGTGCCTCAGCCGCAGATGAGCCCGCCCGTAGGGAGTGGTCGATAGACGGGGTGGCCCGCGAGGCCTTGGTCTATGTGCCAGCCGGAGCCAAGACGAATGCCGCCCCTGTGGTCTTCGCTTTTCATGGTCACGGCGGCAATATGCGTAATACCGTCCGCTCTTTCCATATCCACACCCTTTGGCCCGAGGCCATCGTCGTTTACCCGCAAGGCTTGAACACCCCTGGACGTCTCACCGATCCCGAAGGCAAGAAACCCGGCTGGCAGCAGGGAGCAGGGACGCAAGGTGATCGCGACCTGAAGTTCTTCGATGCCATGCTTGCGAGTCTCAAAAAGGATTACAAGCTGGATGCCAAGCGCATCTATTCCACCGGCCACTCGAATGGCGGTGGTTTCACCTATCTGCTCTGGGCCACGCGCGGTGAGCACTTCGCGGCTTTTGCCCCTTCTGCTTCCGCTGCCAGTGCCATCGGTCGTGAGATCGCTGTCAATCAACAAGACAAGACCGGCACCACGGCGAAGGAACCAACCGGGATCACCAAACTCGATGACAGCAAGCCCGTTGCTGACAAACCTGCCGCCAAAGTCACCCCCAAGCCGCAACCCATCCTGCATCTGGGAGCGGAGAATGATCCTTTGGTGAAGTTCGCCTGGCAAAAAGCCACGATCGACCGTCTTCGCGAATTCAACCAATGCGGCGAAGGCAAACCGTGGAAGGATGTAAAGGGAGCCACGCAATACCCCTCCAAGCTTGGCGCTCCGGTCGTGACTTACCTGCACGATGGTGGGCACAAGTTTCCGTCTAATGGCCCTGAATTGATGGTCAAATTTTTCAAGGACCACGCCCAGCCCTGATAGTTGCCGGTGAAGGCGGTCATGCTAACCTGTTGCCTTGCAAGGCGGCATGCGTTTGGCCTCGAGTAACCGTCCGTCGGTTTGAGGGGGTAAAAAGATAAATTGAAATAATTGTTGCTATTAGTTTAAACCCGACGATAGTCCCACCACCTGTTAGATAGCTTGTTACTTTCAAGACCAAGTAAATCCTCAAGTGAACAAAGTTCAGTGATGATTTTAGACCCGAAGTCCGGGTGGCCGTTACAGAAAGCGCTGGTTTGTCAGCAGTAAATACATCACATGAGCAATAAATTGTTTGTTGGGAACCTTTCCTTCAACACCACTCAGAATGACCTGCAAGACGCGTTCGCCGCGTTTGGCACGGTTACCGAGACGAACCTGATGACGGACCGTGAAACCGGTCGTCCCCGTGGTTTCGGTTTCATTACCATGGGCACCGCTGAAGAAGCGCAAGCCGCGATCGAAGGCCTGCATGGCCGCGATTTCGATGGCCGTGCTTTGACGGTCAACGTGGCCAAGCCGCGTGAAGAGCGCAGCGGCGGCGGCGGCGGTCGCAGTGGTGGTGGTTACGGCGGTGGTCGCAGTGGCGGCGGCGGTTACGGCGGTGGCCGTAGCGGTGGCGGCGGTCGTGACCGTTACTAGTCTATCTTAGGCTAAACTTTGACACATCGAGGCTCGCCCACGCGGGCCTCGATTTTTTTGCCTCTGTCACTTGTCCGTCATCATCCGTTCAGGACATCGATTAAATCTTTTCACGAGATTTCGCTGATTGATGTCGTTTCCTCCACGTCCGGCTACCTAACTTCTGGCCGTGGTTCGGGAAAATCTCCTTAACTTCCTGAGCGGCTGATACCGGTCAGTTGGATCCATTTGAAAAAGCATTCAGTTCATGAGCAACATACATTTTATCGGCGGTGAAAAGGGCGGGGTGGGCAAGTCGGTCGTGGCGCGCGTCGTCGCCCAATACTTGATCGACAACAATCTTCCGTTCCTCGGATTTGATACGGACCGTTCCCACGGTTCCTTGCTGCGTTTCTATACCGACTTCGCTTCCCCGGTGGTCGTGGACAGCTACGAGAGTCTCGACACCATCATCGAATCGGCCACGGAACAGCCAGACAAACGCGTGCTCGTCGACCTGGCGGCACAAACTCACACGCCACTGGTAAAGTGGATGGATGAATCTGGCGTGCTCGAGATGGCGGGTGATATGGGCCTCACGCTCAATTACTGGCACGTGATGGATACGGGCAAGGATTCCGTGGATTTGCTGAAGAAGCTGCTGGACCGTTTTGGTTCACGGCTCAACTACGTGCTCGTCTTGAATCAGCTCCGTGGGGAAGATTTCGATATCCTCGAAAAATCTGGAGAGAAGGCCCGGGCGCTGGAACTCAATGCCAGGATCGTCACCCTCAAGCGTCTGCATGAACCGGTGATCAACAAGATCGATGCCGGCAGCACCAGTTTCTGGGCCGCCAAGCAAAAGAGTGAGACTGAGGCCAAAGGGCTCGGCTTGATGGAGCGCCAGCGCGTGAAGTACTGGCTTAAGAGCGCTTACGAGGAGCTTGACCGGGAAAATAAATAAAGTCTGCATCTGTAGTGACCGCAAGAT
>JAURFH010000123.1 GCA_030834415.1 Verrucomicrobiota bacterium
TGACCTACAGCAACGCTCTCACCATTCCAGTCGGCAAGCCCCTACGTCTGCGTTATGGCCTCTATGTGCACGGCGGCGTACCTTCCTTGAAAAAGCTGGAGGAGCGTTGGATGGAGTTCTCCCTGATGCCGCTGCCCGATTTGGAACCCAAAAAGAAAAAGTGAGTCCAGACAGTTCTCATCGGGCAGTTGGTTTCTGATCGCAAAGTGATGGCCGAACCCGTCATCCTGACCGCGCATGAGGATTAAGGAAATTCTCGCCGGCTTGAGCTGCCATCGACGCGCCCACCGCCTCGTTATGGATCACAAGCTATGGCGTCTTATCCTGATTCCCGGGTTGCTGAGCATCTTTTATTTTCCCGCTGTCATCTGGGGCACGATGTACGCCGTGCGCCCCGTCACCCGCTATCTGCACGCCCAATGGGTGCCGGAATTTCTACAGTCCACACTGACATTGGCTTTGCTGGGTGTCGTCATCTGGGCATTGAGCATATATGTCGGTTTTCTGCTCTTCCGCAATGTCATCATGATTCTATGCTCACCCTTGCTCTCTTACATATCAGAAACAGTGGAGAAAGTCTCCGGTGGCATCGAACCGCCCAAGTTCACCTGGCAAGGTGTGGGTCGAGAAATCTTGCGCGCAACTTGCCTAAGTCTGCTGGCGGTGCTGATCTCCGCTTTTGCGTTCGCCCTTTGCTTCCTGATCGGGTTGATACCGGTGGCGGGTGCTGTGGTCGCTTTCGCGCTGATGACCATCATCCAGTCGTATCTAGCTGGAATTGGCTTTGCCGATCCGGTCTTGGAACGGCGGCGTTACACCATTCCCTCAACCTTGAAGTTCGCCCGGCGGCATCGGCCTCGCTTGATAGGTGTCGGCGTGGGTTTTCTGCTGCTGATGGCGGTGCCCATCATTGGTTGGTTTGTCGCGCCCAGCTACGGCATAATCGCGGGAACTCTTGCCGGGTTGGATTTGTTGAAGGAAGAGGCCAACCCTCCAACCTTGCCACCAGCTTAGACCAGATCGCCATCGCTCCGGCGATCAAAAGCTCTTTCGTAAAGTTCACGGAAATCCGCAGCCGTCATCGGGCGTGGATTGAAATTCACCGTCCACTGCTTCACCGCTTCATCGGCCATGACTGGCAAATCATCCGCGCTGACTCCGCATTCACCCAGAGTCCGCGGCATCTTCGCGATGTTCAGCAGCGAGTCGAGACGGGCGATGAGCCCTTCCAAGGCCGAGGTAGCCCCATCTTTCAATTTGGCGATCTCCGCACTGGAGGCGAGTTCCGCATAGCCTTGCAAGGCTTCCGGATCCTCTGAATTGAAACGCACTACCTGCGGCAACATCATGCCCACTGCCTGGCCGTGCACGATGTTGAAATGCGCCGTCAGCGGATTCGCCGCCGAATGGGCTGCACCCAGCATGCTGTTCTCAATGGCCGTTCCTGCATAGGCCGCCCCAAGTAACATCCGACCACGGGCTTCCACATCGTCCGGATGGGAAAGCACCCGAGGCAGACTCGGCACCAGCAACCGGAAGGCCGCATAAGAATACATCAAGGAAAGTGGATTACGCTTCTTGGAGACCGCGGTCTCGACCGCATGCGCGATGGCATCGATACCCGTGAACGCCGTGACCCGTTGCGGCATGGAGACCGTCAATGCCGGGTCTAGGATAGCCACCTTCGCCGCTGCCTTGGGATCCAGGCAGGCCATCTTGTTATGCGTCTCCTCATCGGCGATGAGCGCTGCACACTGGCATTCACTGCCGGTGCCTGCTGTGGTCGGTATCGCGATGAGCGGTAGCATGGGCTTGGTGGCTTTGCCCACGCCCCAGTAGTCCTTCATCTCACCGCCATTGGTGAGGAGGAAATTCGTCCCTTTGGCGGTGTCCATGGAACTGCCGCCGCCCAAACCCACGATCAAATTGATGTTCGCCGCCCGCGCCACCGCGAGGCAGTCATTCACGTCCTTGGTGGTGGGATTCTCGTGAACCTTGTCGAAGAGGGTGACGGTATCAGCGTGTTTGCTGAGGTTTTCCAGCACACGCTGTGCGTGGCCCGCCTTTGCGATGCCGCCATCGGTCACTAACAGGATGCGCTTGCCGCCCAGTTCCGCCGCCAACTCACCCACACGATCCACAGTGCCCACGCCATAGACGAGGCGCGTGCGGGGTTGATAATCAAAGGCGGCGTGACTCGTCATCGTTTTGGTATGTTTACGAATGTCAGACGCCTCACCAAGCCCTGTCGTTCAAGTTTTACCAAGCTTTTTCGATCGAGCGACGGCGCCAGAGGAACTCGAACATGTTGCCCTCATGCGGCTGGTCCCAAGAGATGGCCATAGTGGAAACCGGACCGATGTTCAAACGCTCGATCTCGGGGAACGCCATAATCTCGTCAATGAAGGCCTGATCCTTCGTGATGGCACTGACCGCAAGGCTGTAGCCGATCTGATGCAGCACATCCTTCTGCGGCACTTGCACCACACTGGCATACGGGCAGAGAAACTCTTTGTTGGCGAGCGGATGGGCAAACGAATCGCAATGCACGATGGTCGGTCGCATATACGTGCCGCCCTCGAAGATCACCTTGCGTGAGCCATCACGATACTTGGCCGTGACGTCAGTTGCGCCGGGCGTCTTCAGACCGTCCTCGATCTGCGCGTCGATGAACTCAGCCATCTTCACGTTGGCAAAGCCGGACAGCCGGGCATTTTCATCATCCGGTTTCGTCGGCTTCACCGGTCCCAGCTTCTGGGCGATGGCATCTGCGATCTCCGCTGCATACTTCGGCACGACAATCGCCGAAGCGTTGATGCAGGAACGGCCGCCGTTGTCCGAGATGGCACCCGCCATCACGTCGATGTAATCGCGCCAGTTCTCGATGCAATCCTCACCGACGATGATCTTGCTCCAGCCCGGTCCGTGCAACTGGATGGCCGGATTATTCGCATACTGCGCCGTGGTGTTCTTGTCACCGAAGATAAGCGCGCGGCCACAGGTCTTGAGGATTTCCCCCGCCCCCTCGTGATCCGTGGGATAAAAACCAAACGCCTCGGCCGGCACACCGGCCTGGATGAAAGCCTGGATCAAACGATACGGCGTCCAAGGCTCTTCCTTACCCGGCTTGATGATGACCGGGGTCTTGAGCGCGATGGCGGGCAACCAGAGCGAATTCACCGCCGGTGAATTGCTCGGCATTACCAACCCAAGCGCAGCGGCGGTCGGGAAGAAGGATAGTTTCGTGCCGAACTGCTCGCCCGTGCCAGAATCGAGGATGCTCATGTCCAGTCCGCGGGATAGACCGTTCAGAATCACATCCAGATGCGTCAGCGCGTAATGGATCTTGGTCATGTTGCGCTTCACCATCACGTGCGGCAGGCCGCTGGTGAGGCTGAGCGTCTCGATGTATTGCTGCGGCGTCTGCGTGTGGCCCTTGTCACCGAACGGCAGCGTGCCGTTCAGGAAGAGATCGCCCGCTTTGGCCGAAAGTTCCATGAGCTGCTTGACCGTGAACTTCTTCAACGCGGCCCGGCTTTCGCCGATCTTGCGGAAATCCTTGCGGATGATGCCTGCGTTCACACTCGACACTGTGGCGATGACCTCGCCCGTGGAGTGGTTCTTGATCTCGACCTTGTCCAGGCTCTCATAATTACGGCCCAGACGGATAACAGGGATATGGGGAACAGAACTCATGATTCTTTTTCTTCCGACGATTTGTCTTCCATCGCTTCGATGGTCAGTTGCAAGGAGCCGACCTCGGCCTCCACTGACTCAATCGCACTGATAATCTTTTCTGTAGATCCAGGATACGGCGTCCCCTCATGCTCAAAGCCGCAGACCTCCAGCTTGATGTCATATAGCAGTTCTTCGATCTGCTCCAGACGGTCCAGCTTGGAGTCGATGCTCTCAAGCAACTTCAGCATGCGAGCTGAGGAGTCGGCGTCCATAAGGCAAGGGCGCTTAGTAAACGCCTTCCACGATGTTCTTCTCCATCGCGCCGAACGGGCGGACTTCCGCCACACCATCCCAGGCATATGGGAAGCGCGGTTCACGGCGGATGGCTTCGTCGCGCTCCAGGAAGCGCGGCATGAAAAATTCCTTGGTCAATGTGGTCAATTCCACCCGACCCCATTCGCCGTATCCTTTGGTGTCTTCCGTCTTGTTCGCATCCACGACGCGCAAGACGGCTCGTGGCTGCGGAGCGTAGTAGGTCACGGAGAAATTGTCTTCTGCCCGGATCGGCACACTCGCCGCCAAACCCATCAGCGTATTGCCGTAGGTCGGATAGAAGCCGATGCGGCCTTCCAACACCTCTTCCACGATGAAGCGCACATACTGCGGCGCCATCGTCGTACCACCACAGAACACACCACGGATACCAGCATCCCAGAGGTCCACCTTCTCCGCCAAGGCTTCGAGCAGCTTCGGCGTGGTGAAGAGACCGCTCACGCGACGATGCTTCAAGATGGTCGCGGCTTGGTCGACCACGTGGTCCATGTAAGCGCGCGCCACATCAAACTGCTTGTTCGAGATGAGCTTCTTCACGAAACGCGGGTCGAGGTCGATGAAATAGCAGCTGGAGCCACGCACATTGGCGAGATGCTCGATGGCCAGACGCAGACGGCGCGGACCGGTCGGGCCCATCATCAGCCAGTAGTGATTCTTCGGGAAATGCTCATCGGACACCTTGTCGGAGAACTCGCTGTAATCGACCTTGTAATCGTTCCAGCCGATGCGTTGTTTGGGCATGCCCGTCGTGCCGCCCGTCTCGAAGATGTTGAACGGCTTACCCTTGAAAGCCGCCGGCACCCAAACCTCAGGCTGGAGATCACGCAACCACTCATCCTGGAAGTGCGGGAACTTTTTCATGTCCTCGAAGGAGTTGATCTCCTTGCGCGGATCGAAGTTCTTGGACGCCCACTCCAGCCAGAACGGGCAACCCGTTTCCGGCGAGAAATGCCAGTTGATGATCTCTTTCAGGTGCGCGTTCAAGTTGTCCTGCGCCGCCTGTATCTCCGCCTGCGTGATGGTCTTTTCGCTCATACCCTGTATTTCAGTGATGTGCCTAAAATGTACTGCTTATTTGATTAAGCAACCCGCTTCTGAGGTGAAGCGGGTTGCATCTGTAGATTTATCCGGGTGCCTGTGCGTTTATTCGAGTTTCTTCTTCTGATCCGGCACCGGTTGCGCCTTGGCTGTGTCTTGCAAGGCGAAGAGATGCGTGTTGCTCGAGATGTAGAGCACGCCATTCGCGATGATCGGCGTGGAGTAGACCGGAGCACCCAAATTGCACTCACTCAGCACCTTCTTCTCTTTCGTGGCCGCTAGCACCACCAAGTCACCATCCTCGTCACCGACATAGACTTTGCCATCGGCAACCATCGTGGAGCCCCACATGTGAGCCTTCATATCGTGGGTCCAATAGACCTTGCCGGTCTCGGCATCCAAGCAGTGCACGAAGCCGGAGAAGTCGCCAACGAAGAGCAAGCCGGTGTCCGGGTCGATGGAAACCGTGGAGATACTGCGATGGATATTCTTATAATCCCAGATGAGCGCTGAACCTGTGACATCACCGCTCTTAGTAGGATCGATGCAGACCAGACGGCCCACACCTTCACCATGCTCCGGATCTTGACCAATCGCTACATAAACCCGGTTCTTATAAAACACTGGCGTGGCATTGATCTCGCTCGGGCCTTCCGCCATCGGATACTTCACCTTGCGATACTCCGGCAGGTTCGCGTCGAACTTCCAGACCGTAGGCAGATAATCGATATCATCCTTCTTCACTGCCTTGGCATCCAAGGCATACAGCCAGCCGTCACCACCACCGGCGAAGAGCAAATCTTTACCATTCACCTTGCCCGTGGAGAGCGAGGTCCATTGACCGTGGAACAAGCGGGAACCGATACCAGCTTCGTCTTCACCAGCCAGCTTGCCCGTCTTCTTGTTGAGAGCAATGAAGCTCGGCGAAAGCGGCGAAGGCACGTTCACGTGCGTCCAGTCCTGACCGTTCGAGGTGCAGACATAAACATTATCACCGATGATGAGCGGCGAGCTGTTGGAAGCGTTGTGCGGGAAAACCCCCAACTCATCCATCATGTCGTAAACCCAGACGATGTCCGCATCCTTGGCTCCGATCTTGGCTGGCGGATTGCCCGTATCCTTGACGACATACTTGGCTTCATCCTTAAACGGACCGTCGTTGCCATCGGCCATGCCATTGATGTCGAGGCAGATCACTTCGCAACGGCTCGTCACCAAGTAAACAAATTTGCCCTCGACCTTGGCGCAGGAAAGGATGCCCAAGTTTTCCCAGTCATTCACCTTGCCGGATTTCAACTTGGGAACAACGAGCTGCCAGATCAGTTCACCTGTCTTCTCGTCGAAGCACATGAACACCGAGCGGTCGCCTTCATGTTGTGGGTCACGCGGATTGTCATTATTCGTGCCGACGAACACCTTGCCCTGGGTGACAATCGTGTTGCCGTAGCTCTGTGAACCGAGCTTGGCCACCCACTTCACATTCTTGGTGGTGGCCATGTCGATCTCCTCAGTGCCCGACTTGAACTTGCCCGGCTCAAACTTATCCGGCAGTCCCTTGGCGGGTGAATACATGTTCCGTTGGGAATTGCCACCCCATTGCGGCCAGTCCTGTGCGGACGCCACCAGAGTACCTGCGGCCAGCACCGCCGCTGTGATAATCGCTGATTTCATAATTCTTTGGACGTTATTAGAGCGTAACGGGTTCAATTGAAAGAGACCCCTTAGTTAGGGGTCACCAAGATGTTGTCGATGCGCACCGGAATCTCCTGCGGCGAGAAACCGAAGAGGCCGGGAGCACCTTCCGTGTGGGCGTGCTTATGAGGCACCTCGATTGTCCAGCCTTCCGGCTCGGCTTGATCGCGCGGCCAAGCTTTGGCCCGAATCATGCCCGTGCCATCAGCAGCCACATCAACACGGGTCTTCAGACGATACCAGACATTAGGCGACACCTTGAAATTGGAAGGTTCATCCGCCTTGGGATAGCGGAACCGCTCGTAGTTTGAGCTGATCTCCAGCTTCTGATCGTTACCTTTGAGCACAATCAGGTAGTGCTGATGCACCACACCTACTTCAGACATCTTACGACGGTTACCCTCCGTCATCACATCCACTTGCATGGTGTAGTTCTTCATGTCAGCCGAGCCCATGAAGATAACACCGCGCTGGAACAACTTGTTGTCGATCGTCTTGACGAGATCTTTGTTACCATCCTTCTCGCGCACCTCAAATTTGAAGCGGGCACCGATCCACGGCAAAGGCGGATAGGCGAACGCAGTCGGTGGCTCAAGTTCATTCGAGGTCATTTCTGTAAGCTTGAAGGAATCAAAGTTCTCTTTCATCGGCAGGCCGGGCAGCACGCGGCCGCGGATATACCCCTTCAGATTGCCCAGCGAGGCCTGATAAGCGCCGGCTGACATGGCAGCTCCCGCATCCACCACCAACTTGCCTTCGGCATTGAAAGTGCCGCTCATCTTGGCCTTCACCTTGGCGGTGGGCGGAATGAAGGATTCCCACTTCACTTTGCTGGGATCAATATTGTCCTGCACAACGAAACCATTGGCATCCAAGGAACGAACCCGGAAAGTTGCGGAGTCACCGGGATGGAGCAACACTTCTGAGGGGATGACCTGAAGTTGGGTAGCCGGCCCAGCTTTAGGCCATTTCGCAGCCATAGCGGGCTTGGGCAGACCGGGATTGTTGCCAGCCTTGCCGAAGCAATACAGCCGACGGGAGGTCTGGATATACACCTTACCATTGTAAGCCGTAGGCGAACCGAAGCACCGTCCATCCAGCGAGGCGTGCGTCACGATCTCACCCTTAGTCGCAGTCGGCTTAATGACGTAAAACGCGCCTTTGGTGCCAGCCTCGCTGCTACCTTCCGTCTTGGCGGCGGGATCATCCAGCATCGGCACATACAATTTGCCATCCGCATACAGCGGGCAGGAATTGCGCTGCTCGATACCGATCTTCACGGGTGGGTTCCACAAAATCTTGCCAGTCTTAATATCGACGGCATGCAGATCACCTTTTTCAGCAACCACATAAATGGTGTCCCCCACCAAGATGGGCGAACTGGTCGAAGTAGAGATGTCCAAGCTCCACAATTCCACCTGTGAGCGCTCGAACACTTTCGGACCAGCCGACAAATCCATGCCCGCAACTGACGGCGCTTTGAAAGCCACCATCTGACCTGGCTCATAAGGCGTGCCGTAAATACCCACTACTGTGCCGTTCGGATGCACGATCACGGTGGAGTTGATACCGGCTTTGCCCAGCGGCACACGCCAAAGCGGATCACCCGTGCGCGCATTGAAACAGACCACGCTGCCATCACCCGTGGTGGCGTAAATAACCCGCTTGCCATCTTGAAAGCCGATGTAAGGGTAAGAAAACGAGCTGTCCTTCGGTTTGTCCGCTGGCGTAGAAGCCCAGACGAGTTCACCCGTGCGTTTATCAAAAGCGTAAAAACGGTCGCCAATAGGCCCATTGGCACCCCAGTTCGCCGTGATACCGCGCGTGATGACCAGATCACCATCTACCACCGGAGTAGCCGTGCGGCCGTTCGGGAAGGTCAGGCGGCCATACTCTTCCAGCATCGACTTCTTCCAAAGCAATTTGCCATCCGCCGTGAAAGCGGCTAGGAGGCCCTGCGTGCCCTGCATGTAGACATTACCCGTTTCCGCATCCACTGCCGGACTGGAAGAGGCATAGCGCATGTAGATGATGTCGCTCAAAAAATCGCTGAACCGGTGCGACCAAAGCTCCTTGCCTGTCTCTGCATCAAAGCAACCGATGCCCTCCTGCAGATCCGGACCGTCTCCGAGATAACCCATGACATACAGTTTGCCATTGGCGATGACCGGCGTGGAAGCGCCCGGATAAGCCACAGACCACAACGGCTTGTCGGGATTGATCTCCGTCGGCAGGCCTTTTTCCGTGGAGGTGCCGTTTTGATTCGGCCCGCGCCAGTCTAGCCAGCCCGTGACGGCGGCAGAGGCGGAATAAGCCGGTTGAAGCAGGGAGAGGGCAACAGCGAAAGTTCCTGTTAAGAACGCAACGTGACGTTTCATGGGCAATTTGGCCGGTATTAAAATTGACGTCGTCGTAATGGAGGAAAACTTTTTTACGCCTGTGACAGCAATTTTCTTCCAAGATTTAACGCACTATTCTACATCTCAACAGGTCATGCAACAAAAAATAATACCTATACGTATTATTTCCCTTGGCCAGTGAACTGACATGAAATCTGCCCCGTCCAAATTGAAAAACACGGAACCGGCACCTGTGGATGCTCCTGACCGTCGTCGACTGCCGCCCCTGCTCCGCCGGGCTTGGTATGGCCTAAATCAGGCGTTTCGCCGCCGCATCGCCCATACGGGAGCGACCCCGGATCAGTTCACCGCCATGCGCAGCCTGCTGGAGGGCGATCCCAAGGGTATGAGCCAATGTCAGCTCACCGAGTCCATGAGCAGCGATCCGAACACCATCGCCTCCCTCTTGGAGCGCATGGAGAAATCCGGCTGGGTGGAACGCAAACGGCACGAGACCGACCGTCGTGCCTATCGCATCAAGCTGAAGCCCGCCGGCAAACGCAAATACGAGGAACTGCGACAACTTGCCGTGGAACTTCAGACAGACGTATTGACAGCTCTGCCCGCTGAAAGACGCGAGGCGTTTCTGGAGGAACTGAGCCTTGTGGCTGATGCCTGTCGCAACTCGGCAGATGCAGCCCTCCCTCGCTCATCCTAAGGCTGGATAACAATTTCTGCCTAGTTTCTTTGCTTTCCTTACCAAATGGTAAGGACTAGTCTTAATACACCGCGGTTGGGACATCGATGTAACGTCTGAGGACGCGGTGCGCACGGGAGCGGGATTATTGAGTCTCTGCTTTCATCCGCACAAAAGGGGATGCAATCATTGTTTGTGTTGCAGGAGGGACGTAGTTGCAACCCGGCGACCATGTTATGGGAGCCAAGCTTAAGATACTAAATGTAGAGGATAACCCGCTGGACTCGGAGTTGATAATCCGTGCCTTGGAAAGGGGGAAACTGGCCGCAGAAATCTTTCGTGTGGAGACCCCTGAGTCCTTCCAGGAGAAACTGCACACCGTGCTGCCGGACCTGATCCTGGCCGATTATTCTCTGCCCCGCTTTTCCGGTCCGGCCGCACTGCAATATACCCGTCAGCATTCCCCCGATCTTCCCTTTATCTTTGTCACCGGCTCTCTGGGTGAAGAACTGGCCATCGAGACGTTAAAACAAGGGGCGACGGACTATGTGATGAAGGAACGGTTGGATCGGCTCGTCCCGGCAATCGAACGAGCCTTGCAGGAGGCTGGCGAAAGGCGCGCCCGACGCGAGGCTGAACAGGCTTTACGGATTTCCGAGGAACTCTACCGCAGGTTGGTGGAGAAAGCGCGTGATGGCATTTTCACCCTGGCCGCTGATGGACTGGTCAGTTCCGTCAATAACGCTTGCGCCGACATGACCGGCTGGGCCCGCAAGGAGTGTCTGGGCAAAGCCTTCATTAAATTCATCCATTCCGACAATCACCAGCAGGCCAAGGATTGGCTGCAAGCCACGCTGGAAAGAAAGAATCCCCCGCCTGTAGAATTGCAAATCCACAGTCCGGCAAAGAGTGGCTTCATCACCTTGGAAGTGACGAGCACTGTGCTCGAAGATGCTGGCCAGATCACCGGCATCCTGTGCATCGCCCGTGATGTCACCGAGCGACGCCAACTGGAAGAGCAGTTACGCCAATCGCAAAAGATGGAATCCATCGGCCAATTGGCCGGTGGCGTGGCGCATGATTTCAACAACCTGCTCACCGTCATCCATGGTCATGCCGCCCTGCTGCTGGGAGATGCGGCATTTAACGCCCACCACCATGAAGCGCTGCGGGAAATTGCCCGCGCCTCAGATCGCGCCGCCAGCCTCACCCGGCAACTGCTTGCCTTCAGCCGCAAGCAGCCCATGCAAGTACGCGAAGTGGACCTCAATGAAGTAGTCAGCGACATCACACGCATGCTGCAACGGGTGTTAGGGGAACCGATCAGCTTGCACTGTGAATACAGCCCCCATCTCCGCTCGGTGAAAGCCGATCAGTCCATGCTCGAGCAAGTGATCATGAATCTGGCTGTCAATGCACGCGATGCCATGCCCAAGGGAGGTACCCTCACCTTGCGCACCCACAAGGTCGTGCGTAGCAGCATGCCCGTCAGCGACCAAGTTGACGGCCACGACGGACAATATGTCTGTCTTACCGCCCAAGATACAGGCACGGGCATTCCGCCCGAGCTTTTACAACGCATCTTCGAACCTTTCTTCACCACCAAGGAACCGGGTAAAGGTACCGGTTTGGGTTTAGCCACCGTCTATGGCATCGTCAAACAACACGGTGGATGGGTCGACGTGCAATCATCTCTAGGCCACGGCACCTCTTTCACTATGTACCTGCCAGCAAGCTCCACCCCGGTACAGGCCAAAGAAGAAAAGAGATCCCCCACCAAACTGGCCGAAGGAGATGAATGCATCTTGCTGGTGGAAGACGAGATGGCCGTCCGTAATCTCTGCTCGCGTTTGCTTAAGCGCCTCGGTTACACCGTGCTGGAAGCCGAAACCGGCGTAGCAGCCTTGGACGTATGGAAACAAGATCAAGACCGCATCCAACTGCTTCTCACCGATATGGTCATGCCGGAGGGGATGACCGGCCATGAATTGGCCGAAATCATACATCGTGACAACCCTAAGCTGCCTGTAATTCTTTCTACTGGTTACAGCCCAGATTCATTGGGAGAAGATAGCCTCCGGGAAAACGGCATCCACTTCCTTTCCAAGCCTTACACCCCCAGCCAGTTGGCCGAAACCATTCGCCGGGCATTGGGTAAATCAGGATAGCAATGGAAAGTTTAAGTTAGTCGGGGGAAAAGTTGGGCGAAGAAGTGGTGCCGGTGAAGGGACTTGAACCCCTAAGCCTTTGGGGCGGTTGATTTTGAGTCAACTGCGTCTGCCATTCCGCCACACCGGCACAACCACAACAGGAAAATACTTGTCACAAGGAATACCCGGTGTCAACACGCTACATGAGACTTCCTATCAAAGTATTCTAATTCTCAGAAAAGTGTCTTGGTTAATCCACATAACCAAGTAACCGCAGTTCGCCGAAGAGGACTGCGCAAGAAATCTGGACAGAAGAAGAACGTTGGGTGATTTTTGCCTGGGAGAGTTTTTGCTTTTGAGATTGGAGCGAGCGAAGGGATTCGAACCCTCGACATTCACCTTGGCAAGGTGACGCTCTACCAGACTGAGCTACGCTCGCTTCCGTTCCGTAAAGCGGGGCAGATTAAGCGGCAGATGACGCAAGATTGCAAGCCCTCTTTTAAAAGTTTTTCATACATCTTTTTAAGCGCTCCTTCGCCCATTTCCGACATGAAAAAGCGGCGGTTGAGCACCGCCGCCTGAAAACACTGGCCTTGGCCAGCCGATCAAAAGATCACTCGAAGTCGTAAACGACCACTTTTTGGCAAACCCGCTTGAAGACCTTCTCGATGAACTCGATATGTAAGGGATGCACTTGGTAGTCGTCCTGCGTCTTCTTGTCTGGGAAGACGATATTCAAGGCCACCTGATAAGACTGATCCACCACCGGGCGATGGCTACCGACCATCTTGCCGATATGGAAGCTCAGGGTGCCCGGGATGGGCTTCAGATACTGGTTGGCACCAGCGATAAGTTCATCCGCCGCCGTCGGGTTGGCGGGGTCCGTCCAAAAGATCACAACATGTGAAAACATGGGGCGAAGCGTAGTGAGACTGGCCAATCCGGCGCAACAAGGAAAAGCACTACGCAACCCGCCCAAAGAAAAAGGCCGCGTCATCAAAACGCGGCCTTTCAAGATATCTGCCTGCTCAGAACTACTTCGCTGCGGTCAATTCCAGCGTCTCTTCTGGCTTGTGCGTTGCGTCCTCCAGTGCGTTGACCGTGCCCCCTTGTGGCGGTGGCACGAGCGGCTTGCCCTGCTCTGCTTCGCCAGTGGCTCCGGCCGTCTCGTCTGCCTTGTGGAACTTCACGCTCACGATGCGGCTCACGCCCTGCTCTTGCATCGTCACACCGTAGAGCACATCGGCGATACCGATGGTGCGCTTGTTATGCGTGATAATGACGAACTGGGAATGCTCCAGGAAGCGCTTGAGCACGCGCAGGAAGCGGTTGATGTTGGATTCATCCAACGGCGCGT
>JAURFH010000124.1 GCA_030834415.1 Verrucomicrobiota bacterium
ACCGACGGCGGGGGCATCGCCTTGCTCGAGGAAATGCAGGAAGGTGTTGCCGGTCTTCTTGGTGTCGACGATGCGCCAGAGCTGGCCGGAGCCGGTCAATTCGCCGGTATCACCCAACTGGCCGCCCATCTCGGCGTAGCAGGAAGTGGTGTCGAGCACGACGGCCGTCTTGTCCTTCAACTCGACGACTTCCACGACCTTCGCCTCAGTGTTCAAGGCGTCGAAACCGATGAAGTTCGTAGGCGTCTGCGTTTCGATCTGGGAGAGTTCGATGACGGTTTTCTTTTGAGCGGCACGGGCCAAGGCCTTCTGCTCTTCCATGTTTTTGTTGAAGCCATCTTTGTCGACGGTAAGGCCCCGTTCACGGGCCATTAATTCCGTGAGATCCAGCGGGAAGCCGTAAGTGTCATAGAGCTGGAAGGCAAAGTTGCCGGTCACCTGTCCAGATACGTTCGCGGTGTTTTCGTTAAACAGCGCAATGCCCCGGTCCAACGTCTTGTTGAACGCCTCTTCCTCACGCTTCAGCACTTCTTGCACATGGGCTTTCTTCGTGCGGATTTCGGGGAAGACATCACCGAAGTGAACGGCGAGGACATCCACGAGCTTGTAGAAGAATGGCTCGTGGAAGCCGAGGGTACGGCCATAGCGCACAGCGCGGCGCAGGATGCGGCGGAGCACGTAATTACGTTCTGTGTTGCCCGGCTGGATAC
The DNA here is from genome assembly GCA_030834415.1 of Verrucomicrobiota bacterium. GTDB lineage: Bacteria > Verrucomicrobiota > Verrucomicrobiia > Limisphaerales > JAEYXS01 > JAEYXS01. The sequence goes on from JAURFH010000124.1 coordinate 711, forward strand.
CGTCTGCAATGGCGAAGCTGAGGGTGCGGATGTGATCGGCGATGACGCGGAAGGCGACATCGGCCTTCTCCTGCTCGGTGTCGCCAGTGGAACCGGCTTTCGGCAGGGTGGAGCCGTATTTCTTGCCACTCAGTTTTTCGATCTCGTCGAAGATGGGGCGGAAGATATCCGTCTCGTAGTTGGAGATCTTGGCGTTCTGGAAATCGCTCAGACCCTTCGTTCCTTGGATGATGCTGGTCACGCGCTCGAAGCCCATGCCGGTATCGACGTGTTTCGCGGGCAGCGGCGAGAAGGTGCCGTCGGGGTTCGCGTTGTATTGGATGAAGACGTTGTTCCAGATCTCGATGCAGCGAGCATCGGAGCCGTTCACAAGCTTCGCGCCGGAAATTTGTGTCTCCACATCCGTCTCACGGGGTCCGGGGCGGAGGTCCACGTGGATCTCGGTGCAAGGACCGCAAGGACCGGTCTCGCCCATCATCCAGAAGTTGTCCTTCTTGTTGCCGTTGACGATGTGGATGGCGGGATCGAGGCCCACGGATTGAAACTTCTCAGCCCAATAGCCCCACGCTTCTTCATCGCGGTCAGCAGGATCGTTCTTCGATTTGTCCGGTTGATAGATGGTGGCGTAGAGGCGTTGCGGCGGGAATTTCCACACTTGCACGACGAGTTCCCAGGCCCAGTCGATGGCTTCTTTCTTGAAGTAGTCGCCGAAGGACCAGTTACCGAGCATCTCGAAGAACGTGTGGTGATAGGTATCCAGACCGACGTCATCAAGGTCGTTATGTTTGCCACCCGCGCGGATGCACTTCTGCGTATCCGCCGCTCTGGTATCGCTGCCAGGCACGGCACCGGCCCACTTGGAGACGTCCGCCTTGCGCTCACCGAGGAAGATGGGCACGAACTGGTTCATACCGGCATTGGTGAACAACAGGTTCGGGCTGTCCGGCATGAGGCTGGACGAGGGGACAATGGTGTGCTGCTTCGATTTGAAGAAATCGAGGAACGACTGGCGGATCTGCGTGCTGGTCATGGAACTTGAGTTTCTAGTTTAAAGTTTCTGGTTTCGGGTGGGCCGACCGGCTTACTTGGCGGCCTTCGATTGCTCCCGCTCGCGGGAGACTTCATTGATAAAATTTATGGTGGCGAGGCGGGCAGGGTCATCGTGGTTGGCCATGTTGCGGGCGATGCTGCCATGGTCGCGCCCCGTGACGAGCAGGCCTTGGACACGCTTGTTCCCGGCGGCTTTCATGGTGGAGACGAAATACATGTCCTCTTCCTGGCGGGATGCCATGTCCTTATCCGCATAGAGGACGAGTATGGGGGGCGTGTCTTTGCGGCAATGGTAGATGGGCGCGGCTTCGTCGGCGATGACGTTGAATTTCTCCAATCCCCGCTCCTCACGAATGGTGTAGTGGGTCATCATCTGGCCGCTGACGGGGACGAGACCGGCGACATGATCGAGCGAGAGGCCTTGGGCTTTGAGGTATAAGGGGTTCAGACCGGTGATGGCAGCGAGGTAACCGCCCGCAGAATGTCCGGCCATGAACACTTTATTAGGATCGCCGCCGTGCTGGGCGATGTTCTTGACGGTCCAGGCAAAGGACGCGGCGGCATCTTCCACATAGGCCGGGTAGGTCACCATGGGGTTGTAACGGTAATGGACGATGACGAAGGCGATATCGGCATCGACGAACGACTGGGCGATCTTGCGGGTGAACGGCATGTCGTTATCGCCGGTCTTGAGTCCGCCGCCATGGAACCAGACGATGGTGGCGAAATCTTTCTTCAGCGCGGGGAGGAAGAGGTCGAGCTTGCAGCGCTCTTGCTCGTAGGCGGTGAGGTCGGTGCCGGATTTGTAGGGGATGTCGTTGAGGATTTTGGGCTCGGCAGCAGGCAAGTGCGGGAGTGAAAGACTGAATAGCGCCAAGAGGACGGCCAAACGCAGGCAGGACAGAGCGGCCAGCGGTTTGAAGCTGGCCGGCAAGCCCCAGCCGGTTATCCGTTCATTTTTCATGCATTCAGTCAGGGACGGGGTGGAACCCGTCCTTACCCGCTAAATGGCAGGACGATAGCGCCCGACCAATTTAGGGCGGGAAGGATAGGCAAAAGGGGGAAAGAAACGCTAGGGGAAAAGAGGCGTTGTGCGAAAGGGTAGATAGGGAAAGCCGAAAACCGCTTGGCGGGGAGAGGGGGCTTTGCTAGAACAGCGCGGACGGAGGAGGAAGTGTTCACCAAGAAGAATAGAACGTTGTTTTTGGGCGCATTGTTTCTGTTGCTGCTGGGCGGCGTAGGAATATGGATGGCCTTTAAGGAGTTGCGGGAGATCAAAGAGCTGCGCAGCGCCGGAGTAGAAACCTCCGGCGAGGTGCTCGATGGTTCGTATCGCAAAGGGCGTTTGAGCCGGCGCTATTATCTGACTGTGGCGTTTCAGCCGGAGGGCGGTGATAAGCTGTCTTTGAACCGGCAGGTGCCGGAAGAGACTTATGAGGTGGCCAAGAACGGTGGTCCGATCACGGTGCGTTATCTCGCGGCAAATCCGGAGGTGTGTGCGTTTGGTGTCAAGGAGATGAGCACGGTATCGGATTTCGCGATGAGTGGCGGGCTGTTGTTGCTCGGCTTGTTCTGTCTGGTGGGTTCGAGGAGTTCGGATGATCCGAATGAAGCTAACAATGAGGCGGTGAACAAGGGGGCGATCAACTTGGTGGAAGCGCATACTTATGTGCCGGTGTTGAACACGGTGCGGGAGTTCCCACGGGTGGATCATGATTTTTATCATCGCACGATGAAGCAGTTGGAGGAGTTCGGCTTCCGCTATCTGGGAGATGAGAAGCTGGCGGATGTGAAGGCGGACACCTTTATCCGTTATCTGGTGAGCACGGACGGGCAGATGTTTGCGGGGTGCTATTATTTCAAACCCGGCTTGCTGGCGGGTCTGCTGGGAGCAAAGGAGTGTCGGACGGTCGAGTTCAGCAGTGTGTTTAAGGACGGGACGTTTGTTAATACGGCCAATGCGGAACATTTGCAGGGCATGAAGTATCCGGCACTGGTGGATGCAGAGTGTTTGAATGCCGGAACGCTGGTGCCGGAACTGATCACGAAGCACCGGCAGCGGGTGCAGAAGCGTATCGCAGCAGGCGGGCAGATAGTGTTGCTGAAGACGCTGGCGCAGGTGCATGCGGTGGAGAATGCGGAGCAAAAGGTTAAGGCGACATGGCGTAAGAATCCGCAGACGAGTGAGGCGGAGTTGCGGGAACTTGCCCAAGAGGCGCTGGGGGCGTTGCCGAGGCAGGGTTGAGGAGGAGGCGGTAGGCTTGCGTTTTGTGGGTTTCTTTGCGACGGTGCAAGGGACGGTTCAACTATCCAGCACGGCGTATGAAACACATCTTCTTTTGCGGACTGGCATGGCTGCTCATGGCGGCCGAACTGGTGGCCCAGCCGATCATCATCGGGGGCAATGATCCGTTGCGTGCGGGGGGCAGCAGCATCCGGAATCTGCGGGTGACGGAACAGTCGCCAGATGGCACAGAAGTGGTGCTGACGATGGATTATTCGTACGATGGTTCCATGGGCGGGGCGGCGTTCATCGTGCCGGTGATCCAGAAGAAAGGGGACAAGGGCGTGGCGATGTGGTTCGGGGCGGATCCGCAGACGGTGGCGCGCGGGCGAGGCATCGTGAGTGTGAAGGTGCGTTATTTCAATGATGAGCCGGGGGTGCCGGCCCAGCTTAAGACCGATTCCGTGAAAGTGTTGTTGATGAACAGCACGCGGCGGTCGGTGGTCACGGCGGTGCCGTTTTTCAAGGATATCGAGTGGGGCAGTGCGAACGCCCAGAAGTTGAAGGTGTCGGAGCCGGCGGGCGAGACCAAGACGAAGGCACAGATTGCTGCAGAGGAAGAGGCGAAGAAGATCGAGGCGTCCCGGATGAAGGCGGAATCGGAAGCGCGTGCGCGGCAAGAATTGGAGCGGCGCGCCCAAGAGGAGGCCAAGAAGCGACAAGAGGCGCAGATGAAAGCCGAGGCGGAGGCGAAGCGGTTGGCGGAAGAGAAAGTGAAAGCGGAGGCGGAAGCTAAGCGGCTGGCGGAGGAGCGGCGTATGGCGGAGGCAAAGGAGAAGGCCGCGGCCGAGCTGCGCAAGCAGGAGCAGATGAAGGCGGAGGCGGAAGCGAAACAATTTGCGGAGGAACAGAAAGCGGCCGAAATCAAGGCGAAGGCGGAGGCGATGAAACGGGAGCAGGAGCGCCTTAAGGCGGAGGCGGAAGCCAAAGCGCGCGCGGAAGCGGAGGCGAAGTTGAAGGCGGAGGCCTTGGCGCGGGAAGCGAATCTGAAAAAACTGGCGGAAGAGAAGCGCAAGGCAGAGGAGATGGCGAAGGCGGAGCAGGAGGCGGCGAAGCGCAAGCAACTGGAGGAAGAGGCCAAAGCGCGCGCGGCGGCAGAGGAAGCGGCGAAGCTGCGTGCGGCTGAAGAGGCCAAGAAAGCGGCAGAAATACGCGCGGCGTCGGAAGCTGCGGTGAAAGAGGCAGAGCGGCTCAAGGCGGTGGAGCAGGCGCGGGCAAAAGAGGCGATGCGGGTGCAGGCAGAGGTCGAGGCGAAGCAGCGGGAACTGGCGGCGAAGATCGCGGCGGTGAAGGCGCAGATCGAAGCGGCAGCGCAAGAGGAAGCGAAGGCCAAAGCCAAAGCGGAGGCGGCTTTGAAGAAGGCGCAGGAACTGGGGATGGCGAGCGAGAACGAGAGCAAGAAGGCGAAGCTGGCCGAGCAGCAGAAGATGGAAGCGCAAGCGAAGGCCAAGGCGGAGCGGGAAAAGGCGGAGGCGGCCTTGAAGCAGGCGGAAGAGGAAGCGGCGGCCTTGGCCAAGGTGAAGGAGCAGATCAAGAAACAGGCGGAGGAAGCGGCGAAGCTGGCTTCGAGTGCGAATGCGGTGATCGAGATACCGCCGGATATCAAGTCGCAGGTCTCCAATCTGGATGTGGTGAACCGGAGCCTGGACCGGAGCGAGATGACGATCGGCGTGGAGTTCGATTACAACGACAAGTTTGGCAGCAAACCTTTGCTCGGTGTGGCCGTGGCCAAGACGGGTATGGCGGAGGCGAGCGAGTATTTCTCGGCGGAGCCGATGGAGATCAAGCGGTCACGCAAGGAGACGGTGCTGGTGCCGGTGAAGTTCCAGCCGCCGACGGGCAAGGGCAATTTCAACAACTACGCGACGGATCGCATGTTGGTGTATATGGCGGATGGGGCGACGGCGAAGCAGGTGAATCTGTTCGCGGCAACGATGTTCCTGGTGTGGCGTCCGCCGACAGCGGGGCCGGCCACGGCGAATACCACGGCGGCGAAGAAGGTGGAGGGGTCGGTGGATATCGACCTGGTGCGGCAGGCAGATGTGTATACGGGGTATGTAACGGTGAAGTACACGGCGTCCGGGAACGCGAAGCTGCGGGTGAAGCTGTATCCGAAGGGGAACCCGGCGGCGGCGGAGTGGTTCAAGGCGGACGTAAACAGTATCAAGCAGGGGAGCGGTGTGGAGTTGTTCAAGGTGGCGGTGCATCCGGAGGCGAAGACGGAGTATGATCTGATCAATATCGATGTGATCGAGGTGGAGATGCTGGGTGACAACGGGCAGGTGGTGGCGTCGAAACAACTGGCGCAGACGATGAGCTGGGTGAAGCCGAAGTGAGATTTGAAGTTGAGTTGGGTTGAGTAGAGTGTTGAGGACGGAAGCGGAACAATTTCCTATCCAGCGAAACGAGGGTCGCCGACACACACTCAGTCAAAGGGTATGCTTCGTTAGTCGTTTTCTACGGCCTTATATCCCTGAAGCGAATGCTGCCAAATGCCGCGCGAGGGAGGATAAATGGCATTTATAAATCTAATTATAAAATGCAGATTGACTAATAATAATTTAAGCCTGAAATTTCAAGAATAACCCGGGGTCTAACAGTGCAACGGTATTGGCGTTGACCAGGTGGTAGATGTAGGACGTTCCAGCGAAAAGAACTCCGTTATCACCACCATGAGAACTGCCAGCGATTCCTGCCCGCCTTTCCTTTTTTTTGATTCCTCCTGCCGTCGGCCTAGCCGCAGTGATTTCGGGAACTCCTTGAGATTTTCTCCAGTGACACCTGGGTGCATTTCATCCTTTGACCTTCACAATCAGTCTCTCCCAACGCGCCAACGACCCATATGAAACTTCCAAACTATCTCGGAAAAATCCTGCTGGTCATGGGCTTAACCGGCTTCATGGAATTCAGTGGATGGGCGGGACAATTTCCGATCACCTCTGACCATGGAGCCAAACTGTCGTTTGGTCCGGCCTTTGATGGCACCAATTACCTGGTCCCGGTCCAGGGTGACGGGCTCTTTGCCCGCGCCAATACGAAACGGCAGATGGCGGTGCAATTCATCAGCCAGTCCGGAGCCTTGGTGGGGGCGCTGATCGACATCGGGCGCAATGCGAGTCCCAGCACGGACAATACGCCGATACCGCATGTGTCATTTGACGGAACCAACTACCTGCTGGTGTGGACGGACAGTGCCAGCACGCCCAATGAGGACGTCTATGGACAGTTGATCAGCAAGGCGGGGGCGCTGGTCGGTTCAGCCTTTCCCGTCACCCAGGCCGCTGGGGCGCAGTGGGCCCATGGAGTTATTTTCGATGGTACGAACTATCTGGTGATCTGGGAGGATTATCGCCGGGGAGGCTCGGATGTTTACGGGCAGCGTATATCCAAGGCCGGGGCGCTGGTGGGCGGAGAAATCCGGATCAGCCCGGCGAATGATGCCAATTTTTACGACAACAATGTGGTCGCCGAACACGAGAACCATCAACTGGTGGCCGGGGCAACGAACTACTTTGCCGTCTGGACCCAGAACGCACAAGGGGGAGGGGGAAACACGGTGGTGGCGGGCCAGTTTGTGAGCCCGAACGGAACCTTGATCGGTTCGCCAATCACCATCAAACCCGATGATGGGGTCTCCATCTCGGTACCAAACCTTTCCGGAGTGGGTTTTGACGGGACGAACTATCTGGTCTGCTGGCATCAGGATGTAAGCTCCTCGGAGCAGAATCTGCTGGGCCAGCGCGTGTCCCGGGCCGGCACGCTGGTGGGCGGAGTGGTGACCATCAGTACCGCGCCCGCCAAGGCCAGTCTGCCCCGGCTCGTCTTTGACGGAGCCAATTATCTGGCGACCTGGAGCGATGCTTTCAACAGTCCCACACAATCGTGCAAGGCGCGGTTCCTCAGTCCGTCCGGGATGCCGGTCAGTTCGGTGTTCGCGCCGTTCAGCGCACAAGGAAATGACGCTCCACTGATCGGAATACCGATTTTTGACGGCAAACGGTTTTTATTTGGCGGTCTGATCGGGAATTTTTCAAATGGTGATCTATACGGCACATTCATCGCGCCGTTGCCGCGAGGGGTAATTCCGATCGGCATCACCGTCAGCAATGATTTCAGCCTCGGCGGGGCATATGACGGCACTAACATCCTGATGGGCATCCAGGGGGGAAGCGTGGATCATGACGAGATCACGGTCCCAACTGGTGATTACCAACGGCACCTTGTCGGGGGCACGCATCTCTACTGGACGCTTCGGCGGGAACCCGCGGGTCGCCGTTGATGGGAGCCGGTATCTGATGGTCTGGGCGGATGCCGGGACCTTTCCGAATGATGACATCTACGGGCAGTTCTTCACCCGTGCGGGTGCGCTGTCGGGCTCACCGTTCCCCATCTGTACGGCGACGGGCGAGCAGAGTATGGATTCCTTCAACCATGTCGTCTTCGACGGGAGCAATTATCTGGTCATCTGGAATGATCACCGCAACGGGGATGCCAACACCGACATCTATGCGCAACTGATCAAACCGGACGGGAGCCTCTCCGGCGGGGAAATCGCAATCAGCAACGAGGCGGAGAGCCAGACGGGACCGACCTTGGGCTTCGACGGGAGCAATTACCTCGCAGTGTGGCAGAGCCGGCGGGCGGGTGTGACGGAATTGTGGGATGTCTATGGAAAATTCATCTCCAAAGCGGGCGTGGCGGGCACGAAGTTTCTCATCAGCCAGGTGCCCTCGGCCAGTTATAATCCCACATGTATCGCCTTTGACGGGACCAATTACTTGGTGGCTTGGAACCGCGACATCGGGTCTGGCTATCCCAGTCCCACGGACTGGGACATCTATGCACGGCTGGTGACCCCGGCAGGAGCGATGGTGGGGAGCGAATTCGCCATCACGAGCGCGTCCGGCAGCCAGGTTTTCTACGGGGGGGTGATCTTTGACGGGACGGCCTACATCGTCAGCTGGATCGACCAGAACACGGGGTCGCTCAGGCATCGCTACTACGACCGCACGGGCACGCCCATGACAGAGGAGTTCTCCAGCTTCGGTCCGCAAGGGACGAGATTTCCGGTAGGCGGCTTTCTGAAGACCGGTTCGCGGCTGATGGTGACGGCGAGCTATGTGGACCAGACTTTCTCCAACGGGGATACTTACGGCCTGATCCTGCCCCAGCTCCGGCTGGACCAGGACGGAGTGTTCACGGGAGGCCATTACCCATTGCAATTGACGGGGGCTCCGGGGGTGAATTACGCGATCCAGAGCACTACCGACCTGACGCCAGCCCATCCGACGTGGACGACCCTGACAAGCAGCAACACCTTGGGCGGTGTTTTCAAATTCACGGACACAGGTGCCGGGACAGGCAACCAGCGGTACTACCGGGCCATCCAGCAGTGAGGCGGAGCGGCAATGAAGGAGGGCAGGGAACCGCGTCGATGAGCAACTGGCGCAGACGATGAGCCGGGTGAGGCTGAAGTGAGGGGAGATTTTTAAACCGCGGAATACGCGGAAAAGGGGAATTCATTCAGTCAGGGACGGAGTGGAATCCGTCCTTACCAAGGTGGCGGAGAGGCGACTGATGTCACGCGCGGATATGGCACGCTTGGAGGTTGATAGCTGATGGCTGAGGTTAGAGGCGGCAGTTGCTGAAAATATTTTGATTTGAATGTAGTTGGGGGCGTTGGATTTGCAGAGGAAGGGGTGTTTTGCCGGTGTTTTTCGATTGTTTCTGGCAGGTGGAATGGTAATCTTTTCACAGTGGCAAAGGGCCGCTGAATGTCTCAACGGTGGCGCTGCTAGGATAGAAGGAGGCGGTATGGTCAGCCAAGTAAGTGTCAGGCGGGAGGAGTGTCGTTGGGGAAATAGGTCTTATGGGACCGATAGGTCTAATAGGTCAGGGGAACGTTTAATGCTGGTTGCATCCGGTGGCCTAGATTTTCAATTTTCGACGTTCAGAGGGGAAGGCTTTCAGTCAGGGACCGGGTGGAACCGGTCCTTACCAGGGTGTGGTGGTATAGTTTGGAGCTTTGATGGGGGAATGAGGTTGGGTATGGTGGCACCAATGTTTTTGTTTTCCCGACCGGTCAGGGTGCTTTCGTTGTCAGCGGGTTTGCTGACGGCGGGTTGTTCGCCGTCGAGTCAGGCGCCGGGGGAAACAAATACTGTGAGTGTGGCTGGCACGAATTTCACGGCCACAAACGTTATCCCTACCATGTCGCACAAGCATACGAACCGTCTGGCGAAGGAGAAATCGCCGTATCTGCTCCAGCATCAGCATAACCCGGTGGATTGGTATCCGTGGGGTGAGGAGGCGTTCGCAAGGGCGAAGGCGGAGGACAAGCCGATCCTGGTGAGCATCGGTTACTCGACGTGTCACTGGTGTCATGTGATGGAGCGGGAGTCGTTCGAGAGCGAGGAGGTGGCGGCTTATCTGAACGCGAATTTCATCAGCATCAAGGTGGACCGGGAGGAGCGGCCGGATGTGGACAAGATCTACATGACGGCGGCGCAGGCGATGACGGGTGGGGGAGGGTGGCCGTTGAATTGTTTTCTGACGCCGGAGTTGAAGCCGTTTTATGCGGGGACGTATTTCCCGCCGGAGCCGAAGTATGGGAAGCCGAGTTTCTTGCAGTTGCTAGGAAAGGTGCATGAGGTGTGGACGACGCGTCGCGCAGAAGTGGAGGAGCAGGCGACGAGTCTGACACAGCAATTGACGGCCTTCACGATGCCGGAGCGGGATACGAATGCCATCTTGCATGCGACGATGGTGTCGCGGGCGTTGACGACGCTTAAGGAGGATTATGATCCGATGTATGGCGGATTCGGGGGGGCGCCGAAGTTTCCACGGCCTTCGCAGCCGTTGTTCCTGCTGAGCGCGGGTCAGCAGTTCAAGGATCAGGAGGCGATCAACATGGTGCTGCATACGTGCGAGCGGATGGCGGCGGGCGGGATGTATGACCAGCTTGGGGGCGGCTTTGCGCGTTACTCGGTAGATCAGCGGTGGCTGGTGCCGCATTTCGAGAAGATGCTGTATGACAACGCGCAACTGGTGCAGCTGTATCTGGACGCGTATTTGGTGAGCGGTGGCGAGGCGCACGCGGCTACGGCGCGGGATATCATCAAGTATGTGTTGCGCGACATGACGCATCCGGAGGGCGGATTTTACTCGGCGGAAGATGCGGACAGCGAAGGGCAGGAGGGAAAATTCTATTGCTGGACGAAGGCGCAGATGGAAGCGCTGCTGAGTGCGGATGAAGCGAAGTTGGCGATGCGTTACTACGGGGTGACAGAGCATGGGAATTTCGAGGACCACAGCCATCCGGACCCGTTGAAGAACCTGAATGTGTTGAGCATCGTGGACACGAACCTGACCACGGCGGAGCAGACATTGCTGGCGAGTGCGCAGGCGAAGATGTTCAGCGAGCGGGCCAAGCGGGTAAGGCCGCATCTGGATGACAAGGTGCTGGCGTCCTGGAACGGGATGATGCTGGGGGCGATCGCGCGTGCGGGTGTGGTGTTGGGCGAGGAGAAGTATCTGCAAGCGGCGGAGAAGAATCTGGCGTTCCTAAAGGCGAAGCTGTGGGATGCGAAAGCAAAGACGTTGTATCATCGCTGGCGCGAGGGGGAGCGGGATGAGGTGCAACTCTTTGATGCGTATGCGTTCCTTTTCGCGGGTGTAATGGATCTTTATGAAGCGACGTTAAAGCCGGAGCATCTGGAGTTCGCGATCGCGTTGGCGGATCAGATGGTGGCGCGGTTTTATGATCCGAAGGACGGCGGCTTCTTTCAGAGCGTGGTCACGAAGGACCTAATCGTGAACGCGAAGGAGGATTATGACGGGGCGATGCCGTCAGCGAATTCGGTGGCGGCGCTGGCGCTACTGAAGCTGGGGGCGATTACGGACAAGAAGGATTATCGTGAGAAGGCGGAGGCGACGCTGCGGCTCTTCTCACCGCGGATGCAGCGGATGCCGCACGCGATGCCTTATGCCTTGCTGGCACTGGATTTCTGGTCGGGAGAACCCGCGCGGGTAGTCATCGCAGGTGATGCTAAGAGTGCTGAGGCGCAAGCGCTGTTGAAGGCGGCGCATAGTGTGTATCAGCCGCACAAGGTGGTCTTGGGGAACGTCGGGCCGGTGGAGGAGTTCGCGAAGACATTGCCGGCGCCCGGTGGGGCGATGGTGTATCTGTGCACAGGCACGGCTTGTGAAGCGCCGACAAAGGATTTGGCGAAGGTGAAAGAGATGTTGGCGAAGTAGTTGGAGGAGATATGGGGTGAGAGTTGAGCTGGGGCAAGGGGAAGCGCCAAATCTGAGGATCCCGTAGAGGAGGTGGAAAAGTGAAAAATCAGCAGGTTTACTGATTTTTGGCAGGATGAAGGAAGAGGGGGATATGGGTGAGGCGACAGAGCAATATCGGGGCAGTGAAAAATACGTGAATTCTTCGCAGTTTTCGGTGGATTTGCGGGGAGCTTCCCTTACAGTGCGTTGCGGGCGGACGAAGCCCGTTGTCGATGGATACCATCCGGCTTCTGTCGTAACTCTTCAAATCCGTCCATGGGTGCTGGACAAACCTCGAAACCGAACGCACTTTATTTATATGAGCGATGAAGCCATGAACAATTTCACGCCGCGCGCACAACAAGTGCTCGCGCTGGCGCGAAAGGAAGCTGACCGTTTCAACCACAACTTCGTGGGCACAGAGCATCTTTTGCTCGGTCTCATCAAGTTGGGCCAGGGCGTGGCGGTGAACGTGCTCCAGAAGATGGGGCTCGATCTCGAGACCGTGCGCATGGAAGTGGAGAAGCAGGTGGGCACTGGTCCCGACCAGAAGGTCATCGGCAACATCCCTTACACGCCGCGCGTGAAGAAGGTTCTGTCCCTCGCGGCCCGTGAAGCCAAGGCGCTCAATCATACCTATGTGGGTACAGAGCACATCCTACTCGGACTCCTGCGTGAGGGTGACGGCGTGGCCGCCCGTGTGCTTAAGAATCTCGATGTGGACATCGAGCAGACGCGGCAGGAGATTTTGAAGGAGCTGGCGCCGACGAAGAAATAAAGAACAGGAGAAATTAGCGGAACTCAGTGTCCCAATTAAAACCGATGGTGGGATCGTTCCATGGGCGGCGAACTTCGTCCG
>JAURFH010000125.1 GCA_030834415.1 Verrucomicrobiota bacterium
CCTCGAAGTTTGGCTAAGAGAAAATCACAGCACCCTCCAGCCGGATGCGTATGTCGCTGATATTGGGTTTTCACCACGTGAGGATGCTTTGGGCGGTGGAGCCGCTCTTCCGCCAGAAATGCTGCGCACCATGGCGGATCTCAGCATGTCGTTGTTCCTGTCAGAATATCAAAATGACAGTAAAGACAGATGACCCATAACCGGATTAAGCGAGCAGGCAGAGGCGGTATGGTTTCACTTCCGTTAAAGTTCATCTAGGGTTTCCATATCTAATTTCTTAATTCACGTTTCCCAATCTGCTGGCCAATCTCCCCACCCCAATTCGTGAAATTCGTGTCTACCTTCCCCCCGTTTCCCTCTTCCCGCTCCCTTATTTTTGCGCTAGCCTGTCGCCCGCATGAGTTCTCCCGCGGAAGCTGAATTGCTCGCGCGCTGTCGCCAAGGCGACTCCGCCGCCTGGGATGAACTCTTTGACCGTCACTATGCCATCTGCGGGCGCTTCCTCTTCCAGCTCTCCAGTTCACTGACGGCGGAAGACGTGGATGAGATCTGTCAGGAAACGTTTCTGACGGTCATCAAGAGCCTGCCTTCGTTTCAGGGCAACTGCCAGTTTCAGACCTGGCTGTTTCGCATCGCCGTGAACAAGGCCCGCGACTATCAGGAAAAACAACGCGCGGCCAAACGTGGGGGCGGCCAGCTCACCCTCTCACTGCACGCTGAAGACCCCGAGACCGGCCTCTCCATCGATCCGCCCAGCCAGCGACAGGGCCCGGATGGCGAGCTGGCCCGACAGGAAGACGCCTCGCTGGTCGTCGCCGCCTTGCTGGAACTGGGCGACCCGTGCCGCGAGATCATCGAGCTCCGTTACTTCGGTGACCTGAGCTATCAGGAAATCTCCAAGGCCTTGGAACTCAACGAGAAGACCGTGAGTTCCCGGCTCAGCAAATGCCTGGATAAACTGGAACAACTGGCCCGGGTGAAGTTTTCCGGGGAGAATTCGCCAGTTTCTCCGTCTAACAGTTAGCCGATCATGTCGCAAGAACCGGAAAAAGAGATCGAGAAGCAACTGCGCGAGCACGCGGATAAGCGGCGCGCCGAAGCCGGCGATCAAGTGAACCTGCATCCCGCCACCCGGCGGCTGTTGCAGGACGAAGTGGCGCGCACTTACGGCACCAACCCCGCCGCCGCTACGGCCACGGAAAAAAAAGCCGTACGCCCTTGGTGGGCTCACTGGCCCGGCGTGCTCTTCGCGACGTGCTGCGCCATGCTGCTCGCCATCGTGTTTCTGAAATCGGGATCGGAAGAAGCACCATTAAGTTATTCGCAAGCCGAAAACCACGCACCGGTCAGTTTCGAACTCGCCGCCACCTCGCCCCAACCCTACGCCGATGCGATGCCTGCCGCCGCGCCGCCCTCCGGGGATAAGATGATCGCAAGTAATATGGAACGCTCCGTGCCGATGACTTCCATGCGCGTTGCGGAAAGTCAGCTCGCGCCTCAACTCGCCGAGCCTGCCTCCAAGCCAGTATCCGCAAATGCCCCGGCTGTTCAGATGAAATATAAAGAAGCGAAAGCAGACAGCCTCGCAGCCCGCGACAGCATCCCCGCTCCGGCTGCTCCACCCGCGCCAACTGCGGCTCCTGCATTGATGCCTGCCGATCCATCGCCCAGTGTCTCACTGGCCGGAGCCCGACCAGAGCCCGCTGCCAGGTCGAAAGTCATGAAAGCAGCGGAAACGCCCGCTCCAGTCATCGCCTCGCCTCAGCCCGGCGAATCGTCGCCGCAGGCAAAACTGGCCGATGAAGTCCGTCTGGCGCAAAAGCCCTCCATCCAGACAATCCACAGTAACAGCCTGCAGATGGACACCAGCTCCGTATTTTTCGCCACCACCGCCACTGATGGTTATCGCACTGATGCCGGGCAGAACTTCGTGCAGGCTCCCGGTCGCGCGATGTTACGGAAAAATTATCAATCGCCGCCCAGCCCCGCCGTGCTGGAAAATTTCCAGCTCCAACAGAACGGCGCTGAGCTGAAGTTTATCGATAGTGATGGCTCCGTCTATCTCGGCAATTTGGTCAACTCAGAAGCGCAACTGGAAAATATCAGCAGGGCTCTCGCTGCCAAGGACGCCGCCAGCACGCGTTCTCAACTGGATGCGCCTGCCCGAAGCGGTCGCGCCTCCGGCTTCGGTGGCGCTGTTCCTACCAACGCCTCTGCACCACGCTATTTCCGCGTCATCGGCACGAACCGGACTTTGAACCAGCCGGTGGTGTTTGATGGCACCATCGAAAACGTGCCTCAAATAATGGTGACTGGCGGCAAGTTGGAAGCCGCGAAAGCTGAAGCCCTCAAAAAGCAGGCGCAAGAAATGCCGCAACAACTCCAGATCCAAGGTCGCGTGCAAGTCGGCGACCGGCAAGAACTCATCATCAACGCCGTGCCGGTGAAACCGTAAGCTTACTTCTTCTCCGCCGCCTTCGGATTGGCGGCTTCCTCCAGCCGTTTCACGAGCGCCTCGTAATCTTTCACGAGCTGGTTGTATTTCTCCACCATGTCATTGCGCTCCTTGGCCACCTTCTGGATCTGGGTATTGAGTTGCTCGATGCTCGCATTCTGTTGCCTCACCACCTCGTTCTGTTTCTCGATCTGCTGGTTCTGCGCCAGCACGGCGGCGTTCTGCGCCTTGATATTGGCATTCGCGTCATCCAGCGCCTTCTTGTAAGCCTCGCTCGCCATCTCCGCCTGGCGCAGCTTCCGTTCCGTCTCTGCCAGTTCGCGCTGCAAACCGGAGAGATCTTTCGAAGTCTTGGCACCTTGCTCGGTCAATTCCGCCTTCAATCCATCCAGCCGCTTGACCTCCGACTCCATGAGCTTGAGCCGGCCTTCCACTTCGCCGAGCTTTTTGTCACGTGTCTGCACCTCCACCTGCTCGGCTTGCAACAGACCACGCAAACGCGCCTCCCTCACCCACTGGATGGCGATGAGCACACACAGGACGATGGACCAGACCAGCAATAGATTCGGCAGCCACTTCTTCATGGATTACTTGCTCCCCTCTCCCTCCGAAGCGATGGCAAACGACACCTTTTGCACACCCGCCCGGCGCACCATGTCCAATACGTTGATGACCGCGCCATGGCTCGCCGCCTTGTCCCCGCTGATATAGACCGGAATATCCTGCTTCTCCGCCACCCGCTTGATCAGGAAATCATACATCTCCGCCAGCGTCTGGCGTTTCGCATCGATGTAGATATCACCCTGCTTGTCCACCGAGATGTTGATGATCTCCGGTTTGAAATCTTTCGTCGCCTGTGTCGCCGTGGGCAGATCCATCTTGATGGATTGCAGCTTCACCATCGTGAGGCTGACCATCATGAACGACGCCAACAGAAAGAACATGATGTCGATCAGCGGGATGATCTCAATCCGGGCCTTCTTATGTGGCAATGGAGAACCGATTTTCATGCGCAGCTAAAACAGGATCAGGCCGTCGGGGTTTTACGCGCCGTCATAGTCACCGGCTGCGGCGTCTCGCGGAAGGTGCCGCCATTCTCTTCCTTGTGCTTCGCGGCCTGCACCATCACTTCTACATTCGTGGCCGCCGTCTCCAGTTCAAATTGCAAACGCGCCACGCGCGCCGAGAAATAGTTGTAGGGGATCAACACGAAGATCGCGATACCGAGACCCGCACCCGTCGCGATGAGCGCCTCACCGATACCGCCCGTCACCTTCTCCACCGCCAGCTCCGAGCCGCCGATGGAATTGAACGAGCCCATGATACCCGTCACCGTGCCGAGCAGACCCAACAGCGGAGCCAGTGTGATGAGTGTATCCATCGCCGTCAGGAAACGACCCGCCCGTTGCAACTCCACTCCTGCCGCCACTTGCAACGCGCCTTGCATGGAGGAGTGCACATGATTGATACCGTGCCAGACCATGCGGATGACCGGGTCTTCCGAATCCTTCGCCCGCGTGGCCGCTGTATTGAAATCGCCCACCTCGATCGCCGTGAGCACCTGCTCCAGCCGCTTGGCATCACGTTTCTTACTGAGCGCCGCCCACCAGATGATGCGCTCACCCACCACGGCCACCGCCACCAGCACGACTACAAGGATCGGCCACATGATGGGGCCACCCTTCACAAATAATTCGACAATCGTATTCGCGAACATGGGAAGAATCAGATTCATCACAACTAAAGGACAGAAGCGGTTTTATTTTTTCGAAAGCTTGTATGTGAACGGTACGAGATAGCGGCGTTCCGAACCGGCCGGAAAGCGCCACCTTTTCTTCAGCCACTGGATGGTATAATCATCAAGCGATCTGGCGGCGGTGCTATTGGCTACGGTCACAAACACTGGTACTCCGCTGGCAGATACGCGGACTTCCAGCATGATATCCCCTTCCAAACCGGCCCGGTTCGCCCACAATGGATATGTCGGCCGGGGATACACACCACCATCTCCCAAAGTCGGCTCAAACGCCACCGCATCTCCCACCACATTTCCTGAGCCACCACCCGGCTTGCCATTGTTAGCTGGCGGCCCTTGCACCGGCTTCAATTTGGCCGGAGGCGGCACTGCATATTTGGCCGCGACCAGACGCACCGGTCCCTCCACCGGCACCGCGAACGCTACTTGCGCATTCATCGGGGTCACCGCTGGAACGATATCAGGCAGCTCCACCGGTTCCGGACTGTTCTCTTGCGGCGCACTGTCACTACTGGCCACCGATCGAGAAACCGTCGGTTGTGGCGGTGGCGGATTGAACAGTACGGGCACTGAATATGGCTTCTCCACTGGTGCCGGAGCAGAGAGCACAAATAGCGGTTGGAAAATCCCCACTACGCCGATGAGTGCGAAGAGCGCACAGATCGCATTCGCCCAGGCAAATTTCGCATTCGGGTCCGGGGCATCCTGCGGCAGACATTCCCGGGCCAGTTCACAAGTCAGCCGTGTCGGGCAGGCATCCGCCAAGGTACAACGATCCCGCCCGGCTTTCTCGGCCGGAGTCGCGACTTTCATTGTCTCTTGGGCGGTCAACATTGCTGTTAAAGCAGACTAATGAGATTAAATCTCAAGTTCTAAGCGTCAAGGTTCATCGTCAAGTCATTGGGACGCTGTTATTTTTGACGCCACTTTCCATCAATCCTATCAAGCGAAATCAAGGCACCACTGCGGTTTCCTCTTCCATGGGTTGCTTGGCTACCGATTCAGCTTTCACATTTTGCTCCAGCTTTCCAAGGCGCCAATTGCGCCACCGCCGGAACGCCAGGGCAAACCCGGTATAGACCAGCAAAATCCCGCTCAAGCAGGCCAGCAAGGCCACCGCTTGCCCGACCAGACCAAATGCCTCACCTGTATGCAAGGTACGGTTCAACGTGCGGAAGCCGCGCCGCCAGCCGTAATCACCCAGTGATTCCTGACGCAACACGTCTCCAGTAAAAGAATCGAGCTGCACTTGGACAGGTAACAAGTTAGCCCCTTCGACTTCGACCGCTGCCTGCACCGGTTGCGGACCAGCATTCTCCCCACCACCCCGCTGCCTCTGATTGTTGCGGAAGGTGATGGTTTCCCACTGCGGGATCGCCTGCTGGATATTTGCCAGTAAGACATCTTGTCCCACTGGCCGCGTGCCCGGTTCCGGAACCGATACCGGTGCCAAGAGTGCTTGGGCGGCGGCACCTTCAGGACGCTTGTAAATGAAATCTCCCACCGCATGGAACGCGATCACGATACCGGTGAAGCTCATGATGATGATGATGGGTGATGCCCAGAAACCGAACGCGTTGTGCCAGTTCCAATCACGTGGCTTGCCATTCTCCCGCAGTCTCGGCACCACGATGGCACGCACGTTTTTCCAACTCCAAGAACGCGGCCACCAGAGGTAAAGTCCGCTGATCGAAAGCAGCATAAAGATGGTCGCGGAAATCCCCATCACGGTGCTGCCCATTTCGCGGGCCGTCATCGGCTTGCGTTCCGGCTTGGCACCCTCATCAGCTTTTGGCGCACCTTGCGGCTGGACCTCGCCCGTGTATGGATTCAGATAGACCGTACTCGTCCGGCCCAGATTAAAGATCACCGGTTCGGTCGGATCGGCCGCCACAACAATGCTGACCGGCTTGGCTTCCGGCTGCACTTCCTTCACCTTCTTGGTCAGCTCCGTCAAAGAAAGTCTTTCCGCATCTGCACCGGGTGCTTTGACTTTCTTGATATCCCGTTCAATCCAGGCGACCACCTGTTTCTCGAATGACATCGCCGCCCCGGTGATAACCGCGATAGCGATGATGCCACCCGCCACCAAGCCGATGATCAGGTGGAGCCAGAAAAGGATTTTGCGGAACTGCTTCACAAAAAGAAGAGGTTACATCTCCGCCCACTGACGGAGCAGATTGTGATACACACCGGTCAGTTGCACAGCCGAAGGATGGTTCGGATGATCCGCGCTGATACGTTGGATGCCCATATCCAGATCGAAGAGCAACGTCCGCTGCCCGTCATCCCGGATCATGCTCTGCATCCAGAAGAAGGAACAGATGCGCGCCCCGCGCGTCACCGGCGTGACGTGATGCAAGCTGGTGGCAGGATACAGCACCATATGCCCCGCCGGCAACTTGACCTGCTTCACGCCGTAGGCATCTTCCACGCACAGCTCGCCCCCATCGTATTCTTCCGGCCCAGCGAAAAAGAGTGTGGCCGAAAGGTCCGTACGGATGCGATGCGGCGTGCCCGGGATTTGCCGGATGGCATTGTCCACATGCGTACCAAAGGATTGTCCGCCCGAGTACTTGTTGAACAGCGGCGGGAACACCCGCAACGGCAGGGCTGCCGACATGAACAAGGGATTCTTGCCGAGCGCCGCGAGGATCATATCACCCAACTTGACCGCCGCCGGATGCCCTTCCGGTATCTGCACATTATCCTTCGCCTTCGCGGACTGATGGCCGGCCGTCACCCGACCGTCCACCCACTTCGCCTGGTCCAAGATCTGGCGCGCTTCCGCCACCTGCTGCGGCGTCAGCACATCTGGTATGGTGATAAGCATGATTATGTTCTTTTTTGAATTAACGCCCTGATCAGAACTTGAAGTTCGCGGTCAGGACCGCCGAGCGACCCTCGCCCGGGATGAAATGACCGCCGCCGACACTGCCGATGTATTCTTCGTCCGCCAAGTTGTAAACATTCAGGCGGAGGTTGAAGTTCTTCGTAACTTCATACCCCACCGAGGCATTCATCAGCCAGTAACCCGGTGCGGTGCGCGTATTCGCATCATTGCTGAAGCGGCTGCCGACATACTGCGCGCCGCCACCCACATCCATCCGCCAGGGCAACCGGTAGGTGCTCCACAGACTGAACGTCTGCTGCGGGGCATTGCTCACATGATTGCCCTGTTGCCCGGCCGTATTGGACTTGGTGATCTCGCTTTGCATGTAGGCGTAACCGGCAAAGAGGCTCCACTCCTCGGTGATCATACCCGAGGCCCCCAGCTCTATACCCTGCACATACTGCTCACCTGAGAGCGTGAACACACCGGCGGTCACAGGATCAGGCGTCCGCGCATTGGTCTTCTCCGTTCGGAAGAGTGCACCGCTGACCGACAGGCGTTCCTTGAAAAAGTCCCACTTGGTACCCAGCTCAAATGACTGGCTCTTTTCCGGATTGACATCGACGTTGTTATTGGCACCCGTGCCCAAGGTCAACCCCTCCGCAGACGGATTGAAGGAGGTACCATAACCAAAATAGATGCTGCCGTTTTCGCGCGGTTTGAAGACCAGCCCCGACCGCCAGCTAAACATGGTATCGGTCCGGCTCAGCGCATTCCCCGTACCAACACGAGGAGCGTAATCCACACTGAAATAATCCCAGCGCAAGCCGCCGGTGAATTGCCACTTCTCGCTGAACTTTAGTGTATCAAACGCGTAGATGCAGAAAGAGTTCGCCTTCGTCTGCGTGAAAGTGCCATCACGAGTTAACCCACCAGAGTAAGGATCGTTAGGGTTGGGGTTGAACAAGTCGGTCGGCGGCTGCACATTTGCGTCAGTCCGGTTAAAATTGATCTCCTCTTCCCGGCTGAATTCCAACCCTGTCACCATCGCGTGTTCCACGGGACCAGTCTCAAAGTCGATATTCAGATCGATCTGCTCCGCGATGATCTTGTCGACCTGATCACGGGACTTCATATCGGTTCGGCGGATCACTGTGCCGAACTGATTACCCGCAGTTATCGGGTCAATATCCTCAAAACGCGGGGCCGTGATTACGGAATCACGGACTGTCTGCCCGTAACGGAACGTATTCCGCAAACGCAACGAGTCGCTGAAATCATGTTCCAGCAGGGCCGTCCCCAGATCGTTCTGGACATGCTCGTAATCACGTGCCGTCAGACCGTAGAAATTGCTGTAATCCACTGGTGCCGGCTGATCGACGATACTTGCTAGGGCCGCATTTGGTCCAGCAACCCAAGGGATGCCGTAGTCCGGCATGTTGTCCTGGTCCATGTGGAAATAGCTAAGCGTCAGTCGCGTGGGTGTCCCCAATCCGATCGCCAATGACGGAGCCAAGCCCCAGCGCTTGTTGTACACCTCATCACGACCCGGCACATCTGCATCGTGCCACATGGCGTTCAGGCGCAGAGCTACACCTTCAAAACCCGTGCCTTCCAGCGGCTGGTTGAGGTCCAAAGTGGTGCGCTTGAAATTATCCGTGCCGAAACCAATGGAGCCAGCGTAAGACGGAGCCAGTTGCGGCGCCTTGCTCACCATGTTGATGGAACCACCCGTTGAACCACGACCGCCATAGGCAGATGACGGTCCCTTGGAGACTTCCACCTGCTCCAAGTTAAAGGGATCACGGGAATAACCGCCGAAATCACGAACACCATCCACATACATATCCGTGCGGGCACTGTAACCGCGGATGGACATCTGGTCACCGGCGGGTGTGCCACCTTCACCGGCCTGCATGCTGATGCCCGTCACATTGCGCAACACATCGCGTAACGAGGTGGCCCCTTGATCTTGGAATACTGCGCGCGGGATCACTGTGACTGTCTGCGGCACATCGCGCAGCGGCACCACATACTTAGGCGAGGAGAGCGCTTCGGGCTTGTAGGAATTATCGTCCTGCACCTTCTCCGCCGTGATCACCACGTCCTGCATCTTGACTGGTGCATTGGTGTTACTGCCCGCCTTGATTGGTGGCGTGTTCGTCTGGGCATGTGATGCACCCGTCAGCATGATGGCATTGACCAATGCCATCGTGGCGACGGACGGACGCATGCTGGGACTGGAATTCAGTTTGTTCCCTTGCGATGTCTGTTTGTACTTCTTCATTTGTTTTTATTGGCGTTGCCCGGTATCCGCACAGATGCCTTATGAAACTTGAGTCCAACCGGGTCTCAACTTTCTCCGGCGGATGCCGGGCAACGGTGAGCAAACTAGGGGAATTGAAAAACCTCTGCTTTAGGTCGATTGCCATTTCTCGTCGATGGATTGCACTCGTGCAAAAAATGTAGTGCAAGTGAACGACAGAAAACCGCAATCCACCGACAGTATAAGGGTTGCAGTCCAGCTAGATTGAGTCCTGGATCCCTCTGGGCGGTAATCGATAAAAACAATCCGGGCCTCTTTGTTTGGTAAAAGATTGCCCGTGCTTTTACGCCCATGAGATAAGGCTGTTTAGCACTATGAATCTATCACCAAGGTTGGGTTACAACTTTTTCTCACCGCGCGAATTCCAACGTCCTTGGGGCTGGGGACTATTGCTGACCACCTTCATCCTGAACACTTCCGCGCAAGACACCAATGCTCCGGCCAGACTGCCAGAAGTGCTGGTCACTGCCACTCGAAGCCCAAGGCTCTCATTGGACATCCCGTTCTCCGTTAGCGTGGTCAACGCCACCCGGCTGGAACAAAAACTGCCCCGCACCTTGCCCGAGGCTTTGCGCGAGCTTCCGTCTGTGATGCTTCAAAAGACCGCGCACGGTCAGGGCTCGCCCTATCTGCGCGGCTTCACCGGATTTCGCACCCTGCTCATGGTGGATGGCATCCGCCTGAACAACTCCGCCTTCCGCGACGGCCCCAACCAGTATTGGAACACCGTGGATTCCTTCGCCTTGGACCGGCTGGAAGTCGTGCGCGGCCCTGGCTCCGTACTCTACGGCAGCGATGCAGTCGGTGGCACCGTGAACGCACTCACCTCTGGCCGTACGGAATTTGGGCCCGGCTTCGATTGGGACATTCGTACTCTATATCGTGTCTCCTCGGCGGAAAGTTCGCATGTCGCCCGCACTGAGATCAGCGGCAATCTGGATGAGCATTTCGGTTTCTTCCTCGGCGGCACCATCAAGGAATTTGGCGATGTGCGCGGCGGGCGCACCGTCGGCAAACAGGATCAGACCGGTTACGCCGAGCGGGACTGGGATGCAAAACTCGAATACCGCCTGAACGAACACTCGCGTCTGGTCTACGGTCATCAGACGGTCGATCTGGATGATGCGATGCGCACCCACAGCACCATCTACGGCTTGCGCTGGAACGGCACTACTGCGGGTACGGACTTCGAACGTGAACTGGATCAAAACCGGGATCTCAACTACCTCCAATACCACGCGGAAAACCTCGACGGCTTCATCGACGCGATTCATGCCAGCATCTCACATCACTTGCAGATCGATACCGAGAGACGCCTCCGGAGCGATTTGCGCCGCGAGTATCAGGGCTACGATGCGAATACCTTAGGGCTCTCACTCCAACTGGAAAGCCCCTCTCCCATCGGTCGCTGGATCTACGGCGGTGAATACTATCATGACTGGGTGGATTCCTACTTTCGCCGTTACAGCGCGGCCGGAGCCCTCCAACTGCAACGCATCCAGGGTCCGGTAGCGGATGATGCCACTTATGACACTCTGGCGTTCTTCGCCGAGAATCACCTGCCGTTGTTCGATGGTCGGCTGGAACTCATCACCGGCGGCCGTTACAGCTACGCCTCCGTGGACGCACGTAACGTGCAAGACCCGGCCACCGGTCTGCCGATATCCATTGCGGATACTTGGGACATTGTCATCGGTAGTGAGCGCCTTCTCTATCATGTAGATGAAGCCAGACATTGGAATCTCTTCGGCGGTGTCTCCCAAGGCTTTCGGGCTCCGAACCTCTCAGACCTTACCCGTTTCGACATCGCCCGCACAGGCGAACAGGAGATCCCCGCGTTTGGTCTGCAGCCGGAGCATTTCATCTCCTTCGAGGCAGGTGTGAAAACCTCCTACAAACGCTTCTCTGCGGAGGCGGTTTATTTCTATACCATGATCGATGACCTCATCGTGCGGGTGCCTACGGGAGCCGTGATCGGCGGTAATGCGGTCGTCTCAAAAGTGAATTCAGGCAGCGGCTATGTCCACGGCGTGGAACTGAATGCGAGTGTGAAACTGGCCGAGGAATGGACGCTCTGGTCCAACTTCACCTGGATGGAAGGCCGGCTCGATACACCAGTCATCCTGGGCGGAGCCACCCAAACCGAGCCGGTTTCCCGGCTGATGCCAGCCACCGTGAACTATGGCCTGGGTTGGGAGACTGGTGATAATAAGTTTTGGGCGGAAGCCGCGAGCACAGTGACCGGCGGGCAACATCGCCTTTCCGCCGGGGACCGGCTCGACACCCAGCGGATCCCACCCGGCGGCACTCCTGGCTACGATGTATACCACCTCCGGGCCGGGTGGCGGGCATCCCGGAACTTCGCCCTCAGCGCCGCCTTGGAAAATATTCTAGACACCGACTACCGCATCCACGGTTCAGGCCTGAATGAGCCGGGGCGTAATCTTATCTTCACAGCCGAAGTAAAATTCTAAAACCCCAGTCAACAACTGGAACACGAAAAAGTCCGCAGTCAGTAGACTGCGGACTTTTCATTTGAAAGATTAATGGAGGGATATGCCCTATTTCCCGCCTCCGGGACTGCCGCCGCCACCTAAGAAATACTCCACCAGCAACAACCCGCCATCACCGGCGCGTTTCACCATCTGGAGCAATTCATCGGCTGAGGAGACTTCTTCCAGTTGTTCACTGATGAACCACTGCAGAGAATTCTGCGTGAAGCGGTCCCCTTCTTTTTCAGCCAGATCGAAGAGTGCGTTGATGGAGTCCGTCACTTTCAATTCGTGATCCAACGCCACTTTCACCGCTTCTTCGGCCGATTTGAAACTGCACTTCGGGGCGGCGATCGCCGGCAATTGCAGCGGCGTGCCCGTATCCACCACATACTTCATGAAGCGGTGGGCATGTGCCCGCTCTTCACTGGCTTGTTGGGAAAAGTGGGCAGAAAGACGTGGCAAGCCCTGTTGTTTGAACCAGGCGGAGATGGCCTCATATTGCATGGAGGCGAAGAATTCCAACCCGATCTGCTGGTAGATGGCCGTGGCCACCTTCTTGGAAATAAGCGTAGTCATATATGTTACTCCTGTCCGCAGGATACCAGCAGAAGGCACTAGGAACAACCTGAACCGGCGGTAATTTAACGCGTTGCGAGCGCGGCTTTGAGGTTCGCCTTGGCGGCGGAAACCCGGCGGTCAGAAGTCTTGGCGGACTTTACGCCCTTCACCTGGGTCAACTGCTGCCAGAACGCCATGAAATGATCGAAACGTTTTGCTGTCATAGCAGTTACCATAGCCTCCGGACGGGGATGCCGCTTTCGTTGGATTGCGATTTTCTGTCGGTGACTTGCAGTAGAGGAAAGCCCTCACGTCACCCGGCACCACCGCAGGAGGATAACTGCGGAAAAGGTTGGCTGACCTGTCGATGCCGGGTGACGTCAGCACTCAATGCACGCCCTGACTATGGCGTGTCATCGAGTGCACTGCCGCCGTTGCGTTGTCATTTTTCGTCGGCGACTTGCGGTCTTTTCCGAACACCTTCCACCCAGGCATAAAGCGTAGGCAACACCACCAGCGTAAGAAACGTGGAGGAGATGATGCCACCGATCACTACCGTCGCGAGGGGACGTTGCACTTCCGCACCGGTGCCGGTCGCCAGCGCCATGGGCACGAAGAGCGCTCGCGCGCTCTTCTCGTCCAAGTATGAAAATTTTTCTCTTCCGATGGCCGTCGTCAAACGAGCGTTGATCCCGCGTTTACAGCTTGAAATACACTTCCCACTGCCTTGACACT
>JAURFH010000126.1 GCA_030834415.1 Verrucomicrobiota bacterium
GATTCCAATCGCCTTCCTCGGCGATGGCACCGAAGGAGAGCAATCCGGAAAAGGTGGAGACCAACGTGGAGAAAGAGAGATGTCGGGCGATGGGCATCATGACTTTATATCTAGTGCAGACCTATGTTTCAGTCAAACCCACCTCCATCTCCTCGAATCCTTTCGACAAATCCGTACATCTGCGATAAAGACTCTGCGCAGGCAGCCTCCGCGAAATCAATCAACTCGCGAGGCCTAATCCCGGGTGCCCTGCATCCGCCTAGGTATGGATATTCTCAAGCAACTTTATCGCGACCGGCTTTGTCTCGCCACGGACCTTTACCAGCTCACCATGTCCTACGGTTACTGGAAGGCGGGTGTGGCGGATAAGGAGGCCGTGTTCAATCTCTTCTTCCGGCGCAATCCCTTCTCCGGCGGTTACAGCGTGGCTTGTGGCCTGACGTATCTGCTGGATTACCTGAAAAGCTACCAGTTCGAGGCGGATGACATCGCGTATCTGGCCACCTTGAAGGGAAATGACGACAAGCCGCTATTCGAGCAGGGGTTCTTGGATTATCTGGCGAACCTGCGGTTCAGTTGCGATATCGAGGCGGTACCCGAAGGGACGGTGGTTTTCCCCCACGAGCCAATGGTGCGCGTGAAGGGCCCCATCATTCAGTGTCAGATTCTGGAGACGCCGTTGCTGAATATCATGAATTTCCAGACGCTGATCGCTACGAAATCAGCACGCATCTGCCAAGCTACCCAAGGGGAACCGGTGCTGGAGTTCGGTCTGCGGCGGGCTCAAGGGTTGGATGGGGCTTTGGCGGCCAGTTGGGCGGCTTATATCGGCGGCGCAGCTGCCACCTCTAACGTGTTGGCCGGCAAGCTCTTTGGCATCCCAGTGAAAGGTACCCATGCGCATAGCTGGATCATGTCCTTTGATACCGAAGACGAGGCTTTCCAAGTCTACGCCGAGGCCATGCCGAATAATTGCGTGTTCCTCGTGGATACGTACGACACGCTGCAAGGCGTCCAAAAGGCTGTGGAAGTGGGTAAGACTTTGCGCGAGAAGGGCTTCAAGATGGTCGGCATCCGCTTGGACTCGGGCGATCTGGCCTATTTGAGCATCGAGGCGAGGAAAATTTTGGATGCCGCAGGATTTCAAGAGACGGTCATCGTGGCCAGCAACGACTTGGATGAATACATCATCGAGAGTTTGAAGAAGGAGGGCGCGAAAATCTCGGTCTGGGGCGTGGGTACCCGCTTGGTGACCGCTTATGACCAACCGGCTTTGGGTGGGGTTTACAAGCTGGCCGCCATCCGCAAGCCCGGTCAAGAATGGCAATATAAGGTGAAATTGTCCGAGCAGACAATCAAGGTCTCCACCCCGGGTGTGCAGCAGATCCGCCGCTACCATAATGACGGGGCGTTTGTGGGGGATATGATCTACGACGAGAGTTTCGGGGTGCCGGACCAGCCGATGATTGTGGATCCGGCGGATATGACGCGGCGCAAGGCTATCAAACCCGAAACACCTTACACCGACCTGCTGGTGCCTATCTACCGGGATGGCCAGCCGGTTTACGAAAGCCCCTGCGTGGCGGATATCCGGGCCTATGCCCAGCAACAACTGGCGTTGATGCACCCGACCATCCGGCGTTTCGTGAATCCACACGCCTACCCGGTAGGGTTGGAACCCAAATTGCACGAACTGAAGACCCGCCTCATCCTGCAAGCCCGGGGATTGGAAGAACCGCCTAAGCCCTAAAATGTTGTGGAAATTAGCCCGGGTTACCGCAATACTCCGCGCAGACCAAAAACTGACTGGTTTGGGCCAAGGCCTTTTTGGGACATGCCTGAGGCGTCTTCGCGGGCGGCGTAGCTGGAAAATGCCGGGCGAAATCCTATGAGCACGGACAAAAAGAAGAATATGTTTTGTTATCGCTACCCGCATCCGGCGGTAACGGTGGACTGCATCATCTTCGCTTTGCACGAAAACGACCTGAAAGTCCTGCTCATCCAACGCGGTGCTGATCCCTATAAGAATTTTTGGGCGTTGCCCGGCGGTTTTGTCGAGATCGATGAGAGCGTCGATACAGCCGCCGAACGCGAGCTGGCTGAAGAGACGGGGATGGAGAAGATTTTTCTGGAGCAACTCTACACCTTTGGCGAGCCCAAGCGCGACCCGCGCGAACGGGTAATCAGCGTGGCTTACTATTCCTTGGTGCGGCTAAAAGAACACCGGCCGGTGGCGGGCTCGGATGCGCTGAACACCTGCTGGTTCCCCATCCGGCAATTGCCCCCGTTGGCTTTTGACCATAAAACCGTGATGGACATGGCCATCAAACGCCTGCAAGGCAAGGTCATCTATGCGCCGGTGATCTTTGATCTTTTACCGGGCAAGTTCCGCCTGAACCAGTTACGCAAAGTTTACGAAATCATTCTGGAACGGCCCATCGCGGCGGACAGTTTTCGCAAGAAAATACTGGGGACCGGATTGCTGACCCCGTTGAACGAGTTCGACAACAGCGAAAGCGGGCCACCGGGCCGCCTCTACCGATTCGACAAGAAACGATACAAGAAAATGTTGGATGACGGCTTCACGTTTGAGCTTAAGCCGGATTCCCCTAAAAAGACCACGCTGAAGGCATGAGTAACAAGGCGTTGATCATAGTGGATGTCCAAAATGACTTTGTGCCCGGCGGCGCCCTGGCTGTAAGCGGCGGCGACGAGGTAGTGGACGTGATCAACCGGCTCCAGACGGAATTCAGCATCATCGTAGCCACCCAAGACTGGCACCCAAAAAATCACGGCAGCTTCGCTTCCAATCACGAAGGTCACAAACCGGGCGACATCGTGGACCTCAACGGTCTGGACCAGATTCTCTGGCCGGACCACTGCGTGCAAGGCACCCGGGGAGCGGAGTTTGTCAAAGGACTAAACACTTTCCAAATCAAACGAATTTTCCACAAGGGCACCGATCCAGAGATAGACAGTTACAGTGCCCTTTATGACAACGGCCACCGCAAGTCCACCGGGTTGGCGGACTACCTGAAAGAGCAAGGTGTGACCGACGTTTACATCGCCGGACTGGCAACCGATTACTGTGTGAAATTCACAGCCTTGGATGCCCGTCATGTCGGTTTCAACGTCCACCTTGTGACGGCGGGTTGCCGGGGCGTAAATCTTAAACCGGATGACTCCAAGAATGCGATCGAGGAAATGCGTGCCGCAGGCGTCAGTATCGAATAGCCGGCGGCCAGCCCATCCGGTCAACCACCAACCGAACGAAGCTGCATTCAGCGCGGCTGCCTGCATGTCCCCCCGACAGGCATCCCTCCGTTGAAGTGCATACAGAAACCAATGTTAATTTTTAGATGTAATTCCACGCATGCCTGCCATGCCTTGATCTCGCCCGTCCTGAATTCATCCGCTTTGGCGGAGCACGTACAGGAGGTGGCATGAATCTCGAACCTTTCTCCCTGATCATCCAGCAAGCCAGCGGCCTGACCTTGCGTCCGGCCGGGCATCCCGCCTTCACCGCCTTCATTGAAGAGCGGATGCGCACGCTGAACCTGGCTCAGCCGGAAGACTACCAACAACGCTTGGAGCAAGACGCCGAAGAACGGCAACGGCTGGTGGAAGCGGCCGCCCTGCCCGAGACGTGGTTCAACCGTGATCCCGCCGCGTTCGATACCTTGGTGAAACTGGCCAAGGAACGGCTCAAGAAGAATCCTGAGAGCAAGCTGCGCATCCTGTGCCTCCCCTGCTCCACCGGTGAGGAGGCTTACAACATCGCGGCTGCTTTGATCACTGCCGGTATCACACCCGATCAGTTCGTGCTGGATGCCATTGATATCAGCCACACGGCGATCGCTGCGGCGCAAAAAGGCGAATACCCCGCCGCCGCATTCCGCAAAGCCACCGAAGAATTCAAACAGCAAAACTTCACGGCGGCGGGCGAAGACACGTGGCAATTGACGGCCGAATGGAAGAGCCTGGTGAACTTCCGACAGGGCAACATGCTCCAGTTGGAAACGGTCTTCAGCGGTGAGCCCTACGACTTTGTCTTCAACCGCAACCTGCTGATTTACTTTGCGCGGCCGGATCAGGCCAAGGCTTTGGCGCACCTGCGTCAGATGTTGAAGCAGGATGGCATCATTTTCGTAGCCGCCGGTGAAGGTGGTATCTTTCTCGCCAATGGTTTCCGGACCTTGCGCATACCGCATGCGTTCGCCTTCAGGCAGGCGCCACCGCGTCAGGAACCAAAACCGAAACCGAAACCGGACGAGAAGCAAACTTCTCAAGATAAGGGCGAAGAATCCAAAACTGATCAGACGGATGCCCCGACCGAAGAGTCTGCGGAAGGCAAATCTGAGCCGGTTGCCGAGAATCCCGCAGAGTCAGCCGATCAACCGGCCGCCGAGGAAGCTCCAGCAGACAAGCCCGCCGAAGATGGCCCAGAAGCTCAGTCTCAGGAAACTCCCAAACGGGGAGGTCGGGGTTCACGCCAGCGGACTCCGCGCTCAGGCGACAAGCCCAAGGAAGAAAAGCCCAAAGAGCCCACTGCTCCGCGCCGGGCGGCCACGCCGGAAGATACCGTCTCCATCATGGAGCAGATCAAGAAGCTCGCGGAAGCTGGTGAGATGGCAGAGGCCGAATCCAAACTGCGCGGCTTGCTGGCCGGCGGTTCCTCCGATGCCGATGCCCACTTCCTGATGGGCTTACTGCAGGATGCCCAAGGTGATGCGACGAAGGCCATGGCGACTTATCGCCGAGTGATCCAACTCGACGGAAATCACGCGGAGGCAACCAAGCAACTGGCAGAACTGCTCGAATTGCAAGGCGACAAGGAAGAATCCGAGCGCGTACTCAGCCGGTTGAAGCGACCCACCCGCACGCAGCCCCGTCGCCAGCCGCGTTCAGGAGGCCGGGGACGTTAGCCGATAATTTACCAGTCCGACGTAAAACAACTCGCAAACTGCGGCGGTGAAAATTAAGGTCATCCTATGAGGGGGCCTACGGATTATCCAACCATGGTCTTGCTGGTGGACGACCAATCCATCATCGGGGAAGCCGTGCGCCGTAGTCTCGCGGGTGAGCCGGACATCAATTTCCATTATTGCGCCAATCCGAAGGAAGCGCATGCACTCGCCCTGCAACTCCGGCCGACCGTTATCCTGCTGGATCTGGTGATGCCAGAGATGGATGGCATCACTTTGGTGCGAAAATTCCGGGAAGATCACAAGACTAACAACGTTCCCATCATATTACTTTCCATCCAGGACGAAGCGGCGACGAAAAGTGAGGCATTCGCGGCCGGAGCGGATGATTATCTGGTCAAACTGCCCAATCGGATCGAACTGATCGCACGGATACGGTATCACACCCGCGGCTACGTCAGCCAATTGCAGCGTGATGAAGCTTACCGCGCCTTGCGCGAGAGCCAGCAGCAGTTGGTGGACAGCAACACCACGCTCATCTCACTGAACCAAAAGCTGGAAGAAGCCACCAAGGCCAAGTCCGAATTTTTGGCGACCATGAGCCATGAGGTCCGCACGCCGATGAACGGGGTCATCGGCATGACCTCCATGCTGGCCATGACGGAGATGACGTCGGAGCAGCGTGATTTTGTCGAGACCATCCGCACCAGTGCGGAATCCCTTTTGATCATCATCAATGACATCCTGGACTTCTCCAAAATCGAGTCCGGCCGGCTGGAGATCGAAAGCCATCCACTGGAAGTCCGTTCCTGTGTGGAAGAAGCATTGGAGCTGATCGCCCCGAAGGCCGCGGAGAAAGGCATCGATCTCGCAGTGGTGGCGGATGATGAAGTGCCTCTGATGGTGTATGGAGACGTGACCCGGCTACGACAAGTGCTGGTGAATCTGGTCAGCAACGCCGTCAAATTCACCGCGCACGGCGAAGTGGTGGTGGAGATCAGCACCGACCCCAAGGGCCTTCATTTTTGTGTCCGGGATACCGGCATCGGCATTCCTCTGGAGAAGCAGGGGCGCTTGTTCAAATCTTTCAGTCAGGTGGACAGTTCAACCACCCGCCAGTTCGGCGGCACGGGTCTTGGGCTGGCCATCTGCAAGCGTCTCACCGAGCTCATGGGCGGCGAGATCTGGGTGGAGAGTGATGAAGGGAAAGGCGCCCGCTTTCATTTCAATGTCCGCGTCGATGAAGCCAATCAATCATACGACACAGTCACTGGCGTTGGATCGGCTTTAAGCCGCAAGCGACTGCTGGTGGCCGAAGACCATGAAGCCACGCGTCAGTCTTTGCGGAAGATGGTCATCCCTTGGGGAATGGACGTCGAGTTCGCTACAGATGCCACCGCATTGTTAGCCCGCTTGGAACAGGAACCGGAGCCCGATGTGCTGATATTGGACCGGGAACTTCCTGATATCGACGCAGAAAAATTGGTAGCGCAAATCCGCGACCTGCCTGCCGGGAAATCTTTGCCCGTGGTATTACTCTCTCACCAGCGTCTGCGCAGCTCGGATGAAGTCATGCAGGGTTTGGGAGTCACTCATTGCCTAGCCAAGCCGGCGCGACGCGCTTCTTTGTTCGACGTTCTTACCCGTGCGTTGGCCAATTCCGACGACACCCGTCGGCCGCTCAAGAGCTCTGGTCTGGATCAGACTCTAGCCATGCAGATGCCATTGCGCATCCTGTTGGCGGATGACAACCCGATTAACCTGAAAGTCGGCCAGTCTTATTTGCAAAAGATGGGTTACCGCCCGGAGCTTGCATCCAACGGCAAAGAAGTTCTCACGGCCTTGGAGAATCACCCTTTTGAAGTGGTCATCCTCGATGTGCAGATGCCGGTGATGGACGGATATGAAGCCGCCCGGGAAATCCGGAAACGCTACGGCAATGAAAACGCCCGAAGCTGATCGCCATCACGGGCAACGCGATGGAGGGCGATCGGGAAAAGTGTCTGGAAGCTGGTATGGATGATTACATCACCAAACCCGTGCGCCCGCGCGAACTCGAAGCGGTGCTACGTCGCTGGGGCAAAATAAAGCTGGGACACTGACCGAACTGCCCCTTTCCTATCCGACCCGGAAAGAAATGCGTACCACGGTTTCCTTGCCGAAGCTGTTTTGCAGGCGGTCCAAGATTTCCTTGCGGCGATAGCGCACGATCTCATCCAGCCACACACTGTTATCCACGGAGACAAAGAGCGTGCCTTTATTCAAACCGGTAGGCTGGGCGTGAGCGGTGATCTGCGGATCGATGAGGTGATTCCAGACCTTGCCGATCTCCGCCTCGGCGCGACGGCGATCCAGGCCGAGACTGCCCATGACCTGCGAGACCAATGAGCCCGCAACCCGCCCCTTGTCCGCCGCCGTCTTCTCGGCAGCTGCGACATTATACCCGCGCCAGGCATTTAGCACCCGGGCGCGGTCGTTGGACTGGTAGGCCATGGGGGAAAACTAATCTGGCCAAAGGGCTAAAGCCAGTTTTTCGCCATCGGAGTTTTGCACAGGTAGTTCACATTTCTCCCAAGCACTTGGTGCTTGCTTGATTGATGACGCAAGGTTGAAGTGCTTCTGAGAAACCCACTATGTATCCCTATTCTTATTTCAAACCAAGTCCTACGGATTGGGAGACTACTTTTGCGTATTGGATATGCCTGCTATCCAAGCCCCTTCCAAAAGAAACTGTAAATGCCACAGCATTACAGTCCGTGATGAGCTTTCACTACAGCGTTGAAGAACAGGCTTACAAGCCCGATATGCTACGAAGCAACAAGGAGCTGATCCCAAAATACTTGCGCCCGGTTGCACCAGTCACTCTCACCCACAGGTGGGCTCCATTCGAACTTGGGGTTGAGCTCTTAGGCTCACCTGTAGAGCACGGCACTGACGGGCAAAGCGCCTATTGCATTTGGAAACCGGAGTATCTAGGTCATGCTACGCCTGAGCAGGATGATTCCGAGCATGAAAAGCACGCCCTATTTCTTTTCCGACTGGCTGCCAGTGCAGCCCTAACTTCCAAAGAAAAAATCCTTGTGATTGGAAGCCCTGGCTGGAGCATTGAGCATGAAAGAAACCGGATGATGAATCCGGACACCAGTCTCATGATGTTGGAATCAGGCTACCTCTATACAGAAAGAATTGGACGCTAAAGCAATCTCCTGCGCACCTGAAGCTAGATATGCTTCGAGTCGTCGTGGTCCTTCTGAGTGTAGCCGGATTCCTGACGCTTGAAATTCACTTCGTTCTTCTTCACGTAAGCGGCGAAAACATCATCGGCGCTCATGCCGAGAACTTGTGCCATGCTGATGAGGAAATGGAACAAGTCCACGACTTCCACGCGGGCGTTCTGCTCGTCGAATTTCTGGTACTTCGCCCACCACTTCCACGGGACGCTATCGGTCAACTCCGCCATCTCCTGGGACATGGCGCGGCAGTAGTTGAGGATCCACTTGGTCTTCTCCTCCTCGGTCATGCTGTCCGTGTTCACGCCAATACGCGCATTGAGCGCCTTCTGCATCCGAAAAAGTTCCCGTAGTTGGTCTGGATTGTCCATGGGGAAACGATTGATTCTGGGGGCCGGTCACGCAAGCGCAAATTCCCTGCACTTACGACATTGGCCACCATCACGGTTGAGTTTTATCCGCCCTGCCCGTAATCTTGCTCCATATGTTGCCCAAGCTATTGGCGCACGGTGGCGTCATGTTGTGGTTGATCATGCTGGTAAGCGCGGTGGCCATCGCGGTGGTCATTGAGCGCCTGCTGCATTATCACCGCGCCCAGATCAATTCGACGGAGTTCCTCATCGGCGTGAAGAACGTGCTTAAGCGCGACAACGTGGTGGAGGCGCTCTCCATCTGTGACGCCACGCCGGGACCGGTCGCGCGACTGGTGAAGGCGGCCATCCTGGCCCGAGATCGCGGGCGTGAAGGCGTACGTGAAGCGCTCGAAGAAGCGGGCCTCATGGAAGTGCCGCGCCTGGAGCAGAAGCTGAACCTGCTGGCGACCATCGCCCAGATCAGCCCGCTCATGGGATTGCTCGGCACGGTGATGGGCTTCATCCGCATCTACGGCGTGATGGAAGACCAAGGCCAATACGCCCATGGCGGCATGCTCTCCGCGGGCATCTGGCAATCCCTCATCTGCACTGCTGCCGGTCTGGCCGTCGCCATCGTGGCGTATGCCATGTATAACTATCTCGTGAGCCGGGTGAACTCCATCGTGCTCGATATGGAGAAGACCTCGACCGAAGTTCTGAACCTCGTCACCGATCCGAACTCGCGCCACTGATGAAGTTCCCGCGTCAGAACAAACCGTTTCGCGGATCTTTTGATTTCGCCCCGTACATGGGCGTTTTCTTTCTCTTCATCATTTTCGTCGTCCTGCAATCCTCCGTTGTCTATCAGCCCGGCGTCCAGGTAGACCTCCCACGCGCTGAAGGCTTGCCAGGCATCGAAGGCCCCGTGCTCGTGGCCGTGGTAGATGCCACCGGGCAGATCTTTTACGACAACCAGATCATCGGCGAGAAGGCGCTGCAAACCGCGCTCCGCTCGGAACTCCGCCGCCTCGGCCAATCCGCCACCCTCGTCATTCAGGCCGATGGCAACGTGAAGTATGATCAACTCCTGCACCTCAGCACCTTGGCCCGCGAGGCCGGGGTGCAAAAGGCGCTGCTCGCCACCCGTCCGCCGCCGACCGGGGAACCGCTCACCTTGAGCACCAATGCCCCCCGCAAGCCATGACCGCGGGCGAGCCAACTTGGACGCGGACGCGCTGGTTGCGCGTGATCGCTTTACTGTTCGCGGGGCAACTCTTTCTCACGTGGGTCTTGGCGGAACGCGCCGTTCACCCCGTGCGTGAAACGAAACCTCTCGCTCCCGTTGCGCTCCTGACCTTGCCCTCCGCGAACCTGGCTGTTCACGAGCATCCATCCGTGGCGGGTGCGACGTTGTTTGCGCTCGTCGATCCACGCGGCTTCTCCGGCCAAGCCTGGCTGCGCACTCCGCCGCGCGACACGCCGCTTACCGAGTGGAAAGAGCCTGATTTCTACCTCGCGGCGAATCCCGACCGCTTGGGCCTGCCTTTCCAACGCTTCCACCAGACCAACGCCCCGCAGCTCACCAGTGCGGCCACCGTACCCGCTTTCGAGCGCACGCCCATCCGGGCCACGCGCGTGCCGCCGCCTACGCAATCCTCTTTTGCTGTCGCGGGCGATCTCGCCGCGCGTAAACTCCTCACGCAACTTACCATCCCGCTCTGGCCGCTCGCCGGCACCTTGCGCGAGACGCATGTGAATCTCGCGGTAGATGCCTCCGGCGATGTCTTCAGCGCCGTGGTCGAGCAATCCAGCGGAGACGCAGCAGCCGACAAGCAAGCGCTCGATTTCTGCCGCCAATTCCGGTTCGCTCCTTCACCCACACGGGCGCCCGCCAGCCCGATCGGGGCGGACCTCACTTGGGGTCGCGTGATCTTCCGCTGGCGCACCACCGCCACCTCCATCACCAATTCCCCGCCGCCGTGATATGAGTGCCGATCTCCTCATCTTCGCTTACGTGGCGGTGATCCTGGGTGCCCTCGGTTTCCTCGCGCTCTATTACGAACGCCGCGAACAAGGTTTCCTCCCCTCACCCAGCAAGGACCGCATCTTCCGTTGCGAGAGTTGCGCCTTCGTCTATACCGATGACGAAGACACCGATCTCTCCCGCTGTCCTCACTGCGCCAAGATGAACGAGCCCATCGAGTTCTAATCCTTCGTTCCGCTCTTCACCTCGATCACATCATGCGGCGAAGCCTCCTTCTGGCCCGCCGGACTCACGCGGATGTAACGCGCCTTCACCCGCAACTGCTCCAAATTCGGTGCGCCGAGATAGCCCATGCCCGACTGGATGCCGCCGATCAATTGCGTCAACACCGCGTCCACCGATCCCGATACTTCCTTGAGCGCCTCCACACCTTCCGCCGCGACCTTGCGTGTCTTGTCCGCCGTGTGACCATAACGCGCCGCTGAGCCCGCCTTCATCGCCGCGATACTACCCATGCCGCGATACTGCTTATAAAGCTTCCCGCTGATCTCGATGATGTTACCCGGTGCCTCCGGGCAACCCGCCAGCAACCCGCCGCAGATCACCGCTTGGGACAGCGTCAGCGCCTTCACGATATCGCCGGACTTCGTAATGCCACCATCCGCGACGATCGACACCCCTTTCTTCTTCGCCGCTTGCGAACAGACATACAACGCCGTGAGCTGCGGGATACCCACGCCCGCCACCACGCGCGTGGTGCAGATGGACCCCGGGCCCTGCCCCACCTTGATGACATTCGCACCCGCACCCGTCAGGAACGCCACGCCCGCCGCCGTCGTCACATTCCCCGCGATGATCGGCAAATCCGGGAACACCTCCCGCACCAGCTTCACCGTCTCGCCCACGCCCTTGCTATGGCCGTGCGCCGTGGAGACCGCCACCGCATCCACCCCGCGATCCACCAGCGCCCCCACATGATTCGTGATCCGCTCCCGGTCCAGTTCACCCGAGGTACTGCGCGGTGCCGAGATCGCCGCGCCGCAAAGTAACCGGAAATGACTGTCCCGCGCCGGCTTGAACTGCGCCCCGCGCTCCTGCGTGATCCGCTCGATATCACTCATCGTGAAGAGCCCGTGCATGCGATCCTCCGCATCCACCACCAGCAACTTATGGATGCCAGGATGATCCGTAAAAAACTTGTCCGCCCGCGCGATGGGATTTTTGCCAAGCTCCTTCACCGTGATCGTATGCACCTGCGAACGCGGCGTCAGCGCCTCGCTCACCTTCCGCTTCGCATAACGCTGCTTCACCACATGACCGGAGAGCAACCCGATCAACTTCTCCTGCGCATCCACCACCGGGAACGTGCTGAAATCAAAATGCCGCTTCTCCATCATCTCCAGCACATCACTGATATACTGGTCCGGCGACACCTTGATCGGGTCTTGGATCAACCCATGCACATGATTCTTCACCCGGCTCACCTCGGAGAGCTGCTCCTTCTCCGTCATGTTGTAATGGATCAACCCCAAGCCGCCGTTCAGCGCCATGGCGATCGCCATCCGCGCCTCCGTCACCGTATCCATGTCCGCAGATACGATCGGGATATGGAGCTGGAGCCCCTCTGCGAGGTTCGTCTCCAGCTGGGTATCCTTCGGCAACACGTCGGAATACAACGTGGCCAAAGTCACGTCATCGTACGTGAGACCGGTGTTGGGGTACGCGCCGAAGAAAGATTCGGCCGGATGATAAAACTGTGCGTCGAGCGCGGCGATGTCAGACGTTACTGCCATATACATACATGCACAAGCGGAGGGGGGTCTGGCAAGCGGGAAACGAACCCACCCGCCCTTTGGAGTGCGGTGACTTGGCACCGCTTTCCGCCCCCACGCGGCTTGACGCGTCGCCCCAAAAAGGTAGGGCGAAAGTCCTCTTGAGCCCAAACTAGTTGATTTCCCTCTCCCTCTAAAAGGTAAGAACCGATTTGGAAGTCTAACTTCGCCCACTCCCTCATCGCCCCGTTTCACTCCTACTGCTACTCTCATGCCCCCAACTCTAACAAGGTCACTAGGACAACCGCTGTCCTAGGTCCCCTTTCTCGAAAAATAATTTTTAACCCCTAACCAATTGAAAAAGAGCATGTTGCGATAGAAAATACGTTTTCATCCAAAAAATCTTTCTGCTGCCTCACAAAAATCCGGGGAATTCGCCTCGCCCATCCTTTTGGAGCGCGGGTTGTCTCAACCCGCAGCAATGTCCATCCGGCAAAAGCCATCAACCCGTCACCCCTCATTCGCTAACCTTGCTCCCTCACTTCTTAACTAAGCCCACGATCGAGGGCCAAAGGCCCGTGTTCATACCAGCCTAGTGCAACGCCCTAGGTTCAATATCAAAACCTAAACAAGGGCTGTAGGCCCGCTTCATATCAAACACATACTCCAAAACCACCCAAAACAAACTACCAGACT
Source organism: Verrucomicrobiota bacterium (assembly GCA_030834415.1). GTDB lineage: Bacteria > Verrucomicrobiota > Verrucomicrobiia > Limisphaerales > JAEYXS01 > JAEYXS01. The sequence continues at coordinate 12,961 of JAURFH010000126.1, forward strand.
CACGATCACCGCCACCAACTGCGCTCCGATTCCTGACACGTTCACATCTCCACCTTCTCCGCGCGACCTTAACCACAGCACCCACCGGCAAATCCCCGTCAACAGAATGAACCCTATTAACGGATGCACGAAAGCAAGGTCTATGCGGATAT
>JAURFH010000127.1 GCA_030834415.1 Verrucomicrobiota bacterium
CGTGATTGGATGCGCTACAAGGCATCTGTGATCTATGCCTCAGGCGATAATGATGTGGATGATGGCACCGCGAGTGGCTTCGACACGATTGTGGATAACCCAAACTTCGTAGGTGGTCCGTTCAGTTTTTATGTGCGGCAGGGTTTCAATCTCGGCGGGACTGTGGTGAACTTGAAACAGCGCAACAGCTTGGTCCCCAATCTTCGCACGAGCAAAACCCAAGGACAGGCGAATTTCGTTAATCCCGGCGTCTTCATCGCTGGACTAGGACTGGAAGCGGAAGTCACGCCGAAGCTGAAAGCGTTTGCGAATGCGAACTACATCCGCTTCGTGGCGATGGATTCCATCCGCACCGCCTTGCTGACGGACAAGATCGATTACGAGTTGGGCTGGGACTTGAGCATGGGTGTGCAATACCGGCCGTTCCTGACGGACAATGTCGTTTTATCCACTGGCTTCGGAGTGTTGATCCCGGGGCAGGGATACAAAGACATCTATAAAACGAACCCGGACCCGGTTCCGGGCTTTGGCTCCGTGAGCAATCGCGGGGAAGTGGACAGCTTTTTATACAGCGCCGTGCTGGCGCTGACTTTTACCTATTGACCATGAAACAGATGAAACTCCCTCTGGCATGGCTGGTGATGGCGATGGCCATCTCCGGATCACTCTGGGCCGCTCCAGCGAGCACGGGCTATGGCCCGGCCATATCGGTGCCAATCGCCCCGCCGGCGGAGCCGCGCCCTTTGCCGGCGGTGAACTGGATTGACCAGTCACGCGAAGCCGCGCACTTGAAGAGCCGTGGCTGCATCGAATGCCATCAAGGCTCGGATAATCACACCATGCATGTGTCGCCCAATGTCGTGCTGGGTTGCACCGATTGCCATGGTGGTAATCCGGCTCCGGGATTGACGATGCGCAAGGCACATGTGGAACCGCGCCACCCGGAATTGTGGGTAACTTCGGCGAACCCCAATGATTCCTCGGTATTGTTGAATCAGGAATCGGCGGAGTTCATCCAGTTCGTGAACCCTGGCGATTTGCGGGTGGCGGATAAGGCGTGCGGCCTGTGTCACCAGCAGGAGATCCGGAATGTCAGTCACAGTATGATGCGGCATGGCGCGATGCTTTGGGGCGCGGCCCTCTATAACAACGGCGGTTCACCTCATAAAAATTATCAATATGGCCAAGCCTATGGTGTGGATGGCGTGCCGTTGCGCTTGGTGAATCCCACGCCCGTCACGCCTGAAGATACGAAGAATCATGGCATTGTGCCCTTTCTTGATCCATTGCCCCGCTTCGCTTTGGCTCAGCCGGGTAATATCCTGCGCATCTTTGAGAAGGGCGGAGAGAAGCAGTTGCAACTCGGTGTGCCAACAGTCAATGAGCCGCCGGGAAAACCATTGCGTCGCCTGTCAGAGCGCGGCTTGGGAACACTCAACCGTATCGATCCCGTTTACCTCAATCTGCAAAAGACCCGCTTGCACGATCCGTTGCTGGATTTCATGGGGTCCAACAATCATCCGGGTGACTACCGTTCTAGCGGTTGCACGGCGTGCCATGTGGTTTATGCGAACGATCGTTCACCGACTCATTCAAGCTGGTATTTCAAGTATGGTCATCAAGGTCTGAGTTTCAGCGGAGATACCTCTATCCGCAAGAATGAGCGCGGGCATCCGATCAAGCATGAGTTCACCCGGGCCATCCCGACGAGCCAGTGCATGAACTGCCACATGCACCAAGGCAATCTCTTCGTGAATCCGTATCTCGGATACACCTGGTGGGATCAGGAGAGCGACGGTGAGCACATGTATCCGAAGGAGCAGAAGAACCCGACGGATGCGGAGATGGTGAGTGCGGTGAAGAAGAATCCTGAAGCAGCGGCCGCTCGTGGTCTCTGGGGTGATCTGGATTTTCTGGAGAAGGTGGCGGAGTTGAATCCGAAACTGAAGCACACGCAGTTCGCCGATTACCACGGGCACGGCTGGGTATTCCGCGCCGTCTTCAAGAAAGATCGCAAAGGCAACATGCTGGATGAGCAGGACAAGGTGGTTGACCCCGATGACCCGCATAAGTTCTCCAAGGGAGTTCATCTCAAGGATATCCATCTGGCAAAAGGCATGCACTGCGCAGATTGTCACTTCGAGACAGATGTGCACGGGAACGGCAACCTCTACGTGGAACCGCGAGCGGCGACGACGATCGAGTGCATTGATTGTCATGGCAGTGTGAGTGCCCGGCCCTCCTTGGTGACTTCGGGTAATGGCGGAAAGATCGACCTGAATTATAGCACGACCGCTTGGGGACCGCGCTTCATCTGGGAAGGCAAGAAGCTTTATCAACGCAGCAGTCTTTCGCCTGATGTGCGCTGGGAAGTGCCGCAAACCGTGGATGTAGTGGACCCGCACTCGTCGCGCTACAATGCCAAGGCAGCCTTTGCCAAGACACTCCGGCTGGATGGTTCGAACTGGGGCAGTGTGCCGGAACCCAAGCAATGCCCCGAGCAACTGGCACATGATAACAGCAAGCTGAGCTGTCAGGTATGCCATACCTCCTGGGCTACGAGCTGCTTCGGGTGTCACCTGCCGATGAAGGCAAACCAGCGCGTGGCATTGAACAAGTTCGAGGGCATGACTTCGCGCAACTTCACCTCTTACAATCCGCAAGTGGTGCGGGATGATGTGTTCATGCTGGGGGTGGATGGCACGGTGAAGAGCAATCGCATGGCGGTGCTCCGCTCATCCAGTGCTGTGGTAGTAGGTTCGCAAAATGCGAATCGTGAGTGGGTCTATTCCCAGCAACAGACTGTCTCGGCAGAAGGATACAGCGGCCAAGCCTTCAATCCGCACTTCCCGCATACGACGAGCGGTGCAGGCACCACGAAGAATTGCACCGATTGCCATGCCTCCAAAGATAACGACAACAATGCGATTATGACGCAGTTGCTAGGCTTTGGAACAGGCACGGTCAATTTCTTTGGGCGTTATGCTTATGTGGGAGCAGGCAAGGGAGGGCTCGAAGCAGTGGTATGGACTGAACAGGATGAACCGCAGGCGGCTATCGGCAGTCATCTGCAGCGGTTGGCGTATCCGGACAACTACCGCGAACACACGGAGAAAAACCATGGTGAGTTGAAGGAAGCCCATCACCATCACGCGCATGATATCCTCGATCTTACCTTGCGCGGTGAATACCTCTACACGGCGAATGGGCCTGGCGGCTTTGAAGTGTTTGACGTGGCAAACATCGACCAGAAAGGTTTCTCGGAACGCATCGTCACATCGCCTGTATCGCCTTTGGGACAGCGGACATACGTGCGCACGAAGTATGCGACCTCGGTGACCTTGCCGAGTACGCTGGGCATCGATCCGTTACGCGTCCGCTTGCCCGAAAATGAAGAACAACCCATCAGTCTCACCTACGGTTCTGTCTATGTTACCGACAAGGAAGAGGGATTGGTGATCGTATTCGTGGGAACGCTGGTGGATGGCAAGCCGACGAACAACTTCTTCAAGGACAGCGATGTCACGAAGTTCAATCCTGATGGTAAACTGACCGGAGCGATGCACAGCTATATGGCCGGGAACAACCTGTATGTGGTGGGAGAGAAAGGATTGTTCGTGGTGGATGTTAGCACACCGAGCAAGCCGAAGCTGGTGGGGGAGTTGACGTCGGGATTGAATTCGCCCCGCGCGATTGCGGTGCAGTTCCGTTATGCCTTCATCTCGGATGCTGACGGTTTGAAGGTGGTGGATATCACGAATCCGATCAAACCGGTCATGGTCAATGGGGCGATGGTGCCGCTGAAGTCGGCGGGACGCCTCTATGTGGCCCGCACTTATGCTTATGTGCCGAATGGTGCCGAGGGATTGGCCATCGTAGATATCGAGAATCCGACCATGCCGAAGCTTGAGGCGATGTATAATGCTGATGGGCAATTGAACGATACGCGAGCGGTGCAGATCGGGTCGGTCAATGCTTCTATGTTTGCGCTCGTGGCCGATGGCAAGAACGGCTTGCGGATCATACAGATGATCTCCCCGGAGAATGTGCCGCAACACATGGGCTTCAGTCCGAAACCGAATCCGAAACTCATCGCCACGTATCACACGCATGAACCGGCGGTGGCGGTTTCTCGTGGCTTGGACCGCGATCGGGTGGTGGATGAATCAGGTAGCCAGACGGTGGTCTTTGGGCGGCGTGGTTCTCGACCATTCAATTATGAAGAGATGATGAAGTTCTTGCGGCACGAACCGAAAGGTGGCGGTGCGCGCAGCACGGGTGAGCCATACTATGTTGAGGATGTTTATATGCGTGATGGGCGGTTGGTGACCAAGGCGGGGCAGGAACTTAAGCCGACCTTGGTGCCAGAGCGCACTGCGGAACCTATGGTGACTAGGCCAATGTCCGAGCGATTGACGCGGCGTGGACGCTAAGTAGTAAGAGAAACGAACAGATGCAACGTGAGCAACATAGCCGGTGGAAGCTGAGAGCCAGCCTTTGGCTGATTGGGCTGTTGCTGTCGGTATTGCCTGTGTTAGCGCAAGATGTTGTCACCACGTTGAACTCGGGCACTCGTGAGCCGGGATATGCGAATGGACCATTGGCGACCGCCAAGTTCAATGATCCGGCGGGATTGGTCTTCGATGCGCAGGGTAATCTCTATGTGGCGGACAGCCGTAATCACGTCATCCGTAAAGTCGCCACCGATGGCACCGTATCCCTGGTGGCTGGCGGAGTAGGGGAGGCTGGGTTTGCAGATGGGACAGGTAGTGCCGCCCGGTTCGATACGCCATTTGGACTTACCATTGGAAATGATGGTGCCTTATTGGTGGCGGATACGGGGAACCATATCCTGCGGCGGGTGGCGCTGACTGGCGCAGTCACGACTTATGCCGGACTGGCAGGCACGCCAGGGAACACCAATGGTATTTTGAGCGCGGCCCGATTCCACTCACCTTTGGGAGTGAAGCGGGATGCAGCCGGCAACATTTGGGTGGCTGATAGTGGGAATCACACCATCCGGCGGATCACGGTGGCGGGGATGGTGGAAACTGTGGCCGGCACGCCTGATGTCTGGGGCTGGGAGGATGGTCCTGCAGCCAGTGCTAAATTTAATGGGCCTGTCGATGTGGCGATCTCGATGGATGGAAAGGTTTATGTTTCCGATGGGTTCAATCATGTCATCCGTTGCGTGCAGACGAATGGAGTAGTCAGCACCGTGGCCGGGGCTGGTGGTAAGGCGGTCTGGGTGGATGGTATCGGAGCGGAAGCGAGGTTTTGGAATCCGGCGGGTGTGGCTTTTGATGCTGCCGGTAACTTATATATCGCAGATTCCCGGAACCATGTGATCCGGAAGCTGGATGCGAGTGGACGGGTAAGTACCGTGAGCGGGGCAGGGCAGGATTCCGGGCATGTGGACGGGGTGAACCAGACCGGTCGTTACTTCAATCCTTATGGGCTGGCGTTTGATGCTGCTGGTAACTTGGTCGTTTCGGACAGCTATAACCAGATGCTGCGGCAGGTTTTTGTACCATTCACGGTGGCGGTGAACGTTGGTACAACTGGTCGGGAGATACGTTGGAGCGCTGTGTTAGGCCAACAATATCAAGTGCAGTATAAGGAGAGTCTTAATGCCTTGGAGTGGTTAAATTTGACCACGCCACGCCATGCCGATTCTCAGGAGATAGTGGTATTTGATGCTGCGAACAGCCCGCAGCGGTATTATCGAGTCCTGGTTGTCATACCCTAAGAGAGATTTCCCGTTCGTCTTCTTCGTTTCGGTCTTCTGGTGGTGTTTTCTAGGCTTTGTTTCAAGGGTTTTGAGAGTCCGTGTGTACTTTTGCTCACCTTGGTAAAGGCGTGTAAGGGCCATTTGCCGACAGTCTGCTGGTTACATTCTTGTGACATTCATCTGGGACGTATGAAGCTGATTTGAGGGAATGAGTACTGTTTTGATGGTGTGCAATTAATGGCAATAAATACGCCCGTTTGCTGGGGTTCATGAGAGGGGTTTGGGTGGACGATGAATTTCTTTCATTTGAAACGGGCCGTTTTTGGCAAAGTTGGCATCCCCCACGCTAAAGAGCGATTCACTGGTTCGTGCGTCACGAACCGTTACGCCAAGTACAACCAACCCTATGAAATATAAACGTCTAAAGAGTTCATCTCTCAATGCGTGTCTGGCAGCGGCGGTTCTCGCCTCTGTGCCCGCGCTTAGCCTGAAGGCCGAATCGGCCGCCGAGGTCAAGCGGCTGGAAAATCTGGAAAAGGAAAATGACATCCTGAAGAAACGTCTGGAAGCCTTGGAAGACCTCGCTGTCAAAGAGGGGTTGGTTTCGAAAGGCGACAGCTCGCCCGGTATGGTTAAAGCCCTGGGTGATATCACCATGACCGGTTTCGTGCAGACCTCCTACTTCTGGGATACGGCTGACAACGAAGGCCGTGCAGTGGTGGGTAATGTCTGGAACCGTGCCAACGGATCCTTCTCCATCAACAAGGTCAAACTGACACTCGCCAGCGCTCCGGTGGAAGCCAGTGGTGAGGAGTTCGACTTCGGTTACAAGTTCTCCATGATGTGGGGCGAAGACGCTCCTATGGTCAACACCGGCGGTGCCGTGCAAGGCTTTGACGAGCTGCGCGAGGCTTACGTCGAGATGAACGTCCCCATCGGCACGGGCTTGAATGTCAAGGCCGGTCAGCTCATCTCCCTGCTCAATTATGAGTCGGGTGATGGCGGTGCGGTGAACGACAACTTCTCCCAAGGCTATCAGTGGTTTTTTACTGGTAACGGTCCTTCCGCTGGCGTGCAACTCGGCTATGCCTTCTCTGACAAGGTGGACATGAAAGTCCGCGTTCAGAACGGCATGTATGCCGGTCCGATTGATGGCAACAATAACAAGACCGTTTTGGGTTCCATCGGTATCAAGCCTACGGACAACCTGTGGTTCAGCCTGATCGGTTTCTCCGGTCGTGAAGGTGCCGGTGCGGTGCGTGGCGGTTCTTTGTTGGGCGGCTATAAAGCCACTGACAAGTTGGGCTTCGGCACGGAACTCGACTACTTCGACTTCGATACCCCGGGTCGTGGTGGTTCAACGCTTACATCGGCGGGTCTGTGGACCTCCTACTCCTTCACCGAAAAGGTGGCTTTGGCCGTGCGTGCTGAGTACCTGAATGACTCGGAAGGTGCCGGTACGGGTGGTGTGGGTCCTGCTGGCTTTGCGTTCGCAGCCAATGGTGGCCAGGAAATCGCCAGCGTGGCGGTGACCCTGAACATCAAGCCCGTGCCGTACGTCAAGATCCAGCCGGAAATCCGTTACGACACGTCCACGCTGGGTAATGCCTATGGCACGACCTCCAGCCGCTTCCTGATCGGCGCAGGTGTCTCCTACCTGTTCTAATCCCAACCTGAAACTTAGCTAGAAATAGATATCAATATGAAATCGATGTTCGGAAAAATCCTCGGTGGTGTGGCCGCCACGATGGTGGCGTTCAGCGCCGCTGCGGCTGACACGGTGAAAGTGGGTATCCTCCACTCTCTTAGTGGTACGATGGCGATCAGCGAAACGTCTCTGAAGGACGTGTTGCTGTTCACCTTCGATGAAATCAACAAGTCCGGCGGCGTGAAAGTGGGCGGCAAGCCCTACATGATCGAGCCGGTCGTGGTGGACCCGGCCTCCAACTGGCCGCTCTTCGCTGAAAAGGCGAAGCAGCTCCTCGAGCAGGACAAGGTGGCCGTCGTGTTCGGCTGCTGGACCTCGGTGAGCCGCAAGTCGGTACTGCCCGTGTTCGAGCAGAACAATGGTCTGCTCTTCTACCCGGTGCAGTATGAAGGTGAAGAGCTCTCCAAGAATATCTTCTACACCGCTGAAGCCGTGAACCAGCAGGCCATCCCGGCCGTGGATTACATGCTCGGTGAAGGTAAGAAGAAATTCTACCTCTTGGGCTCTGACTATGTGTATCCCCGCACGACGAACAAGATCCTCAAGCAGTATCTGAAGCTCAAGGGCATCCCTGATTCGGATATCGAAGAGATCTACACGCCGTTCGGTCACACCGACTATCAAACCATCGTGGCGTCCATCAAGAAGTTCGCCGCCGGTGGCAAGGCCACGGTCATCAGCACCTTGAACGGTGACACGAACGTGCCGTTCTTCAAAGAGTTCGCCAACGCCGGTCTGACCTCTGAGAACTGCCCGGTGGTTTCGTTCTCCATCTCGGAAGACGAATTCCGAGGCCTGCCGGCCAAGGAGCTGCAAGGCCATCTCGGCTGCTGGACCTACTTCATGTCCATCAAGTCTCCTGAGAACTCCAAGTTCGTGAAGGACTTCATGGCCTGGCTCAAGGCCCCGAAAGTCACGGGCACGAGCTACAATGTCACGGGCATCGATGCCAAAGGTCGCGTCACCTGCAGCCCGATGAACCTGTCCCGCATGGGCGTTTACCTCTGGAAGCAAGCCGTCGAGAAGGCTGGCTCCTTCGAAGTGGACAAGGTCCGCACTGCTTTGATCGGCCAGAAGTTCAAGGGCCCGGCTGGTGAAGTGACGATGCAGGAAAATCATCACTTGGTGAACAACGTGTTCATCGGTGAGACCCTGCCGAACGGCCAGTTCAAGATCATCAAGACGTTCAACGGCGTCGCCGCTGAACCCTTCAGCGAGAAGTTCCTGAAGTAATGTTGGTGTATGTAGTTAGTTCCCGGGGAGGCGGGCTGGTGCAGGCCCGTCTCCCCAATTAAGCGAGACATGATGCGATTCCTAAGATTTCTCCTCTTGGCAGTGGTTTTCCTCGCGGGTCCATGGCAGATCCGTGCCGCCGATAGCAACCGGGCTGACCTGGTGACGGCAATCCTGAGTGAAGATCTGGACCACCAGATAGAGATAATCAAGAAGCTGTCTGATGCGGATGAGCCGATTGTCACCCAAGTCCTCGCGGCATGGCGGTTGAGCGAGGTATATATCTACGAGCAAGACGATAAAAAGATTCCCTTCCTGCTTGATCCGCAGTTGAACAGTGACGGTGAGGCCAAGGGCCTGCGGATCATCGACGGTTCCGTGATCAATGACGCCGAGGGCAAGCCCATCTGGTTTGCCTCCTTCGACCTGGTGCCGGCCGAAAACAATTCAAAGTTACGTATCGCCATCAAGGCGACCTTGGATTTCTTCTCCCTCTCTGATCCCAATCCCAAAGTTCGCCGTGATGCCACCATCAAGCTGGGGCAGTCGCAGAACTTGGATTATATCCCCAATTTTGAAGCAAAGTTAAAAAAGGAGACAGACAAGGAAACGATTCGCGCTTTGAAAGAAGCGATCGCCTTGACACAGTTGGTGGATGAGAAAAAGGAGGCACGTATCGCCGGTCTGAAGAAGCTGGGTGAGTTGCGCTCCATCAATTCCATGAGTTTCTTGCAGGATTTCCTCAAGAAAACCAAAGAAGATACCAAAGTTGACCGCGCCGACGAGCGCAAACAGGCGGAGTCCACCATCAAGATCATCGAAGGCTATATCGCGATGGGTAATTTCGCAGGCACGAGCTTTCGTGGTTTGAGCACCGCAGCGGTCTTGCTGATTGCTGCTTTGGGACTGGCCATCACTTTCGGTTTGATGGGCGTCATCAATATGGCCCACGGTGAGATCATGGCGGTGGGTGCTTACACTGCCTTTGTGACGCAGAACCTTTTCAAGAGCTGGTTCGGGGTCTCCGGCGGCAAGTTCGACATGTATTTCTTAGTTGCGATCGTGCTGTCGTTCATCACTGCCGCCTTAGTGGGATTGATCTTGGAACGTGGTGTGATCCGTTTTCTTTATAAGCGCCCACTGGAATCCTTGCTGGCGACCTGGGGGGTGAGTCTGGTGCTGCAACAGATCTTCCGCAGTGTGTTCGGTGCGGCCAACGTGCAGGTGGGTTCGCCGAGCTGGTTGAGCGGCAGCTTCGTGGTTCATGATGTGCTCTTCGCTTACAACCGCATCTTTGTGATCGTATTCGCGGTGTCGATTGTTTACGGCACCTACCTGTTGCTGACCAAGACTTCGTTGGGCTTGCAGATACGGGCCGTGATGCAGAACCGGAATATGGCATCTTGTATCGGTGTGCGCACGGAGCGGGTGAACATGATGACCTTTGCCTTCGGGTCAGGTTTGGCTGGCATGGCCGGTGCCTGCATGTCGCAGCTGGCGAATGTCGGTCCCAGCTTGGGCCAGAACTATATCGTGGACTGCTTTATGATCGTGGTCTTGGGGGGCGTGGGCAGCTTGGGTGGAACTGTGTCGGCTTCCTTGGGAGTGGGCGTCACCAATCAAGTCCTCGAACCTTGGCTCGGCGCAGTCTTGGGCAAGATTTTGGTCCTGAGCGGTATCATCCTGTTCTTGCAATGGCGCCCGGCTGGAATCTTCGCCACCAAGAGCCGCAGTCTCGATGGTTAATCCGTTCACTCAGAAAACCGTGAACCGCCCAGTTGTAATTCACTCATGACTCGCTTTCTGAACAAAAAAGAATCGCTGATACTGGCGATTGTCTCATTTCTCATATTGGTGGTCTTGCCGTGCCTGAATGCCTTCGTGCCGAAGGAAAGTTTCTTCCACGTCAGTGACTTCACCATCAATGTTTACGGTAAATACCTTTGCTATGCCGTGCTGGCGTTGGGGGTGAATCTGCTTTGGGGTTACACCGGTTTGCTCAGCTTGGGTCAGTGTCTGTTCTTCGCGCTCGGTGGTTATGCGCTGGGTATGCACCTGATGCTGATGATCGGCAAACTGGGGCAATACCAGAAAGACATTCCGGACTTTATGGTGTTCTTGGAATTTGAGACCAAGTACGCCGAGACCGGCGGTTTGCCGCCGCATTGGATGCCTTTCCGCAGCATTTGGTTTGCGGTGTTGATGGTGATCGTGGTTCCGGCCGTCGTGGCGTATATCTTCGGTTTCCTGGCGTTTCGTTCCCGGATCAAGGGCGTTTACTTCTCCATCCTGAGCCAGGCGCTTACCTATGCCGCGTGCCTGATGTTCTTCCGCAATGATTTCACGTTCGGCGGTAACAACGGCCTGACCGATTTCAAATTTATCTTGGGAGCAGACATCAATACGCCTGAAACCAAGCGATGGTTATTCATCGCCTCCGGGGTTTTGCTGCTCAGCGTGTATCTGCTGTGCCGCTGGTTGACCTCCACGAAATTCGGCCTGATCCAGCGCGCCATCCGTGACTCGGAAAACCGTGTGCTGTTCTCCGGTTATGCCACCGCGCATTTCAAATTGTTCGTATTCGTTTTGTCCGCGGTCATCTGTGCGGTGGGTGGGGCGCTTTATGTCCCGCAGGTCGGCATCATCAATCCGAGCGAGATGTCCACGGACAAATCTTTGGAGGCAGTGGTCTGGTGCGCGGTTGGTGGTCGTTCGACCTTGATCGGGCCGATGATCGGAGCCATCAGTGTGAATGCCCTCAAGAGTTGGGCGACCCGCGCCTTTGCCGAACAGTGGCTCTTCATGCTGGGCGGCATGTTCATCTTTGTGGTGCTATTCATGCCCAATGGCATCGTCGGTTTGCCAGCGCAGTTAAAGGCGCTGAAGGCTCGTTACATCGACCGGAAAAAGAGCGGGGAGGAACCGGCGCCGGTCGATGCAACTGAGCCGGCACCGGCCACCAAATCCGCAGATTGATCTGACTCATGACTGAGAAGAAAGAATTCATCCTTACCCTCGAAGGCGTCAACAAGACCTTCGATGGTTTCAAGGCCATCAACGACCTAAACCTTTACATGGATGAAGGGGAGTTGCGTGTGATCATCGGTCCCAACGGTGCGGGCAAGAGCACGATGCTGGATATCATCACCGGACGCACCCAGCCGGATACCGGCAAGGTCGAGTTCGGCAAGAATACGGACCTGACCAAGCTGAACGAATATCAGATCAACCGCTTGGGCATCGGTCGCAAATTCCAAACGCCTTCGGTCTATGTGGAGCATACGGTGTTGGAAAATATCTGGCTCTCGCTGGAAGGCAGCCGGAGTGTTTGGTCCACGTTGTTCGCGCGGATCGGTTCTACCCAGCGTGATCGTATCCAGGAGATATTGCAGACCATCGGTCTGGTAGACCGGGCGAACGTCAAGGCCGGCACGCTTTCACACGGGCAGAAGCAATGGCTGGAGATCGGCATGTTGCTTTCACAAAACCCGAAGCTGTTGCTGGTGGATGAGCCGGCCGCCGGCATGACGGACACCGAGACTGCCAAGACGGGTGAATTGCTCATGAGCCTGGCGGGCAAACACAGCATCGTGGTGATCGAGCATGATATGGTTTTCGTGCGGCAGATCGCCCGCAAGGTGACGGTGTTGCATCAGGGACACGTGCTGAGTGAGGGGACGGTGGACGAAGTGCAAAACGATGAGCGTGTGATCGAAGTCTATCTCGGCCGTAAAAAGAAACATTAAGATGCTTTCTGTATCGAATATATCCGTCTCTTATGACGGTTCGCGCATCTTGCGCAACGTGGATTTCACCCTGCCCAAGAATAAGCTGCTGTGTCTCATGGGGCGCAACGGTGTGGGCAAGAGCACGACGCTGAAGACCATCGTGGGATTACTCAAGCCGGACGAAGGTTCCGTGAAGCTGGACGGAGAGGAAATGGTGGGGAAGAAGCCGGAACAGCGCTCACGCATGGGCATCGGCTATGTGCCGCAAGGCCGGGATATTTTCGCCAACCTGACGGTTTGGGAGAACCTCAAGATCAGTCTGGTGGTTCATGGTAAAAAA
>JAURFH010000128.1 GCA_030834415.1 Verrucomicrobiota bacterium
ATTGATCGGGCTCGGCCATCGGCATTTGAACGTTTCCGCTCTCGCTCCCATCCAAGGGAGAATGAAGAAACCGACTAAGGCCGGGATGCTCCGATTTTGGAAACAGGAGTTACGGCCCCTGCTCATCATGGCGCTGGTACTGTTTGCTTTTCGTTCTGCCATCGCGGACTGGTATGACGTGCCGACCGGTTCCATGAAACCCACCATTCTAGAGGGTGACCGCGTCTTCGTCCACAAGACGGCGTATGACCTGAAAGTGCCGTTCACCAAATGGCATCTGGCTGAGTGGGGGAATCCCGAGCGGGGTGACATTGTGGTGTGTTATTCACCGGCGGATGGCATACGCCTTGTCAAACGTGTGGTGGCGGTGCCGGGCGATCGCGTCGAGTTGCGGGAGAACCAGTTGCTGGTGAACGGGAAGAAGGCCGACTACGCGCCACTGGAATCAGAGATCACCAAGGATATGCCAGCAAAGGAGTTGCCGCATTACCGGTTCGCGGAAGAGACCGTGGCCGGTCGGAAACATCCGGTGATGTTCATTCCGGAAATCAATGCGTTGCGGTCATTTCCCGAAACGACCGTGCCTCAGGGTGAGTATTTCATGATGGGCGATAACCGCGACAATAGTCAGGATTCACGCTATTTCGGCTTCATCAAACGCGGTGAGATCATGGGCGAAGCGGTGGGTATCGCCACGTCATTTGAGCAAGGCCACTGGTTCAAGGCGCGCTGGAGCCGCTTTTTCTCCGAGTTGCCTTGAGCGGGGATCACTCGTCTTCGCCACCGCCGTTGTTCGCGTAGGATTTCTTCTCCCACGGCTTCCGTTCGCGCTCGGGCAGTTTGTTGTCCACCTTCACATAGTAGGTTTCCTCGCCGAGCATTTCATTGATGGCATGCTCGAACTCGTTTGAAGGCGCGACGAAATAACGGTCGTGCGTCTCGATGAAGATGACCGCACCACTGGGATCGCGGAAGCAAAGGAAGAGCGGGGTTCGTCCGCGATTGGCCTCCACGAGCAGACGTATCTCGTCCAGTTTCTCCGGGGTGAGATGCGCCATCTGGAGGCGCAGATGCACTTGTTTGGTGTATTTGCGGGGAGCGATTTCCAATGGCATGATTTCCACCGGGAAAATCTTTGCTTTGTCCTCGGCGTTGTTCACCTCGCCGATGACCATGATGGCGGCGTTCTGCTTCAGGTGATCACGGAACTTATCATAGTTGTCGTTCATGCAGAGGATCTGTGCGCTGCCGCTGATATCCTCCAGCGTGACCATGGCGTAGGGTTTGCCGGATTTCTTGGAGAAGCCCTGTTGTATGGCCGTGATCATGCCACCAAGACGGCTCATGCTCTTGCTGGGCAACTGCGCTGCCTCCGTGAGGTTGCAGAGCGTGTAGCGCTCCAGCAGCGTGGCGTAAGGCGTAAGCGGGTGTCCGGTGACGTAGAAGCCGAGCAGATCCTTCTCCGCTTGCAGCAATTCACTCTGTGGCCACTCCGGAAGCTTGGCCATGGATTCTGGCGGGGCGGAGTTGTCCTCCTCCAACATGCCGAAGAGGGAGACCTGACCACGGGCTTTGTCCGCAGCGATGCTCGCGGCGCGGGACAGGCTGAAATCGATCTGGGCGAAGTGTGTGGCGCGAGTCTCACCGAAGCAATCGCAACCGCCTGACTTGATGAGCGCTTCCAGCACCTTGCGGTTCACCGTGCGGGTGTCCACCCGCTGGCACATCTCGCTGAGCGAGGTGAATTTGTCACCTTCCGCCCGGGCTTTGAGGATGCTTTGCACGGCGACTTCACCGACGCCCTTGATGGCGGCGAGACCGAAACGGATGACCGTGCCTTCCCGGGCTGGCGCGAAGTAAAGGCTGCTCTCGTTCACATCCGGAGGAAGCACCTCGATCCCCATGCTGCGCGCCTCGGCGATGAACTGACTGAGCTTCGCGGTGTCGCTCATGTCGTTCGTCATCATGGCGCAGAAGAACTCGACCGGATAATTCGCCTTGAGATACGCCGTCTGGTAGGCCACGACGGCATAGGCGGCCGCATGTGATTTGTTGAAGCCATAACCAGCGAATTTCTCCAGCAAGTCGAACACCTGGTTCGCTTTATCCGCCGGGATGCTGTTCTTCTCTTTCGCGCCTTTGACGAAGAGTTCGCGATGCTTCTGCATCTCCTCGACCTTTTTCTTGCCCATCGCGCGACGCAGCAGATCGGCGCCGCCGAGCGTGTAGCCGGCGAGGATCTGCGCGGCTTGCATCACCTGCTCCTGATAGATGAGCACGCCGTAGGTCTCTTTGGAGATGCCTTCGAGCAAAGCGTGAGGGTACTCGACTTCCTTGCGGCCATGACGGCGCTCGATGAAGTCGGGAATCAGGTCCATCGGACCGGGACGATAGAGCGCCACGAGCGCCGTGATGTGCTCCACGGAGGCGATCTGGAAGCGGCGGCAAAGATCGCGCATACCACCAGATTCCAGCTGGAACACACCGAGCGTATTCGCCTTGTTCAAAAGGTCGTAAGCTTTGGCATCATCCAGCGGCAAGGTGTCGACATCGATGGTGATACCCTTGGTCTGCTTCACCATCTCGCAGGTGTTGCGGATAACGGTGAGCGTCTTCAGACCGAGGAAGTCCATCTTCAACAGGCCGAGGTCGCCCACGGGGTTCATCGCGTATTGCGTGACCATGGTGCCGTCCTCGTCCTGTTTGATGGGGAGGAGATTGATGAGCGGCTCGGGACCGATGACGACAGCGGCGGCGTGGATGGAGGAATTGCGCGTGAGATCTTCCAGCACGAAACCGGTATCGATCAATTCGCGGGTGACCTCCTCTTGGTCGTACGCCTGTTTGAGATCGGCCGATTGCTCAAGCGCCTTCTTGAGGTCCATCTTGAGCTCGTTCGGGATCATCTTGGCGAGGCGGTCGCACTCGCCATAGCTGAGGCCCATGACACGGCCGACATCACGCACCACGGACTTCGCGCCCATCGTACCGAAAGTGATGATTTGGGCGACGCAATCGCGGCCATACTTCTGGCGCGTGTATTCGATCACATCGGCGCGGCGGTCATCGGCAAAATCGATATCGATATCCGGCGGGTTGACGCGCTCAGGGTTCAGGAAGCGCTCGAAGAGCAGCCCGTAACGGATCGGGTCCACGTTCGCGATATCCAGCAGATACGTGACCATTGAACCGGCGGCGCTACCACGGGCCACACAGGCGACGCCCATCTTGCGGCCTTCCAAAACGAAGTCAGCAACGATGAGGAAGTAATCGACGAAACCGGTCTTGTTGATGACGCCCATCTCCACCTGAATACGGTCGATGACGTCATTGATGGCAGTCGCGACCGAAGGAAGTTCGTGCAGTTTCGCCTCGGGATTCTCCTTCGTCTCGGCCTCGTATTTCGCCAAGTCCAAAGTGGGCAGGCGTTTGGGTTCCTGGATGCTCTCGATGATGAACTCACTGCCCTCTGCGCGGGCTTGCAAGGTGTAGCGGCGGTTCAAGCCCCCGGCGAGCAGATGGCGCAGATAACCCTCGCGCGTGAAATGCTCAGGCGGATTGAAGACCGGGTAGTGCAGATCGCCGAACTTGATGTCGAGATTACACTTCTCGGCGACCTCCAGCGTGTTCTTCACTGCCTCGGGCGTCTCATCGAAGCGTGCATGCATCTCCTCGGCGGTGCGGAGATAGAACTGCTCGGGCACATACTGCATGCGCTTGGTATCGCTCAGCAGGTTCTGGTTACCGATGCAGATGAGGCTGTCGTGCGCGTGCGAATGCTCCTTCTTGATGTAGTGGACGTCATTCGTGGCAACGAGCTTGAGCCCGAACTCCTTGGCCCACGGGATCAGGTGACGGTTCACCTTGGCCTGTTCCGGGATGCCATGGTTCTGGAGTTCGAGATAGAAATTTTCCTCGCCCAAGGTTTGGCGGAACCAGTCGATGGAATCGCGGGCCTTTTCTGGATTATCGCGGATGATGTGCTGGCAGATCTCACTGGCCAGACAGCCGGAGAGGGCGATGATGCCTTCCTTGTGTTCTGCCAACAGGTCCTTGTCGATACGGGGCTTGTAGTAAAAGCCGTCGATGTAGGCATAGCTGACCATCTTGACCAGGTTCTTGTATCCGGCCTGATCCTTGGCCAGCAGCACGAGATGGTTATAGACATCCTTGCCGCCACCGCCCGTGCTGGACTTCTTTTCCGTGCGGCTTCCCGGGGCTACATACACCTCACAACCGATGATGGGCTTGATGCCTTTCTTGCGGGCGGCCTGGTAGAAGTCTATGGCGCCGAACATGTTGCCGTGGTCCGTGATGGCCATGGCGGGGAACTTGAGTTCGTGGGCACGATCCATCAAGCGGTCGAGCCGGCAGGCACCATCGAGCAGGGAATACTCGGTGTGCAGATGGAGATGAACGAATTCCGCATGCGACATGGGCGAGACTGTAAAGACGGGGGCGGTCAGGGGCAAGAAGAGGGGCGGGAATGTTATCCACAGGCAGGAACCCTAAAAGGGGAAACAGCGAACAATCAACTTCGAACTCTCAACATCGAAAGCAGAGCGATGTGTGTCATCGGGAAGTGACTCAGCAAGAGAGATTCATAGGCACGCTCAACCCTCACCCCGGCCCTCTCCCTGTTGAAGGGAGAGGGAGAAGCTGAAGGTCCAGCCGGCTCAGGCGGCCGGTTGATTAAAGCAGTCGCTGATGGACTGGCTTAGCTTGGCATTGATCTGGGAGACCAATTTTTCATCCAGTTCGACCTTGCTCCATTCGCAATGGCGGCGCGGGGGGCGGGCCAGCCAGCGGTGATGGGAGTTGTGCCCGTGGAAATCCTCACCATTACTCTCGGCGGTGATGATGATTTCCGGGAACTGATCCGGGGAGCCGGAGACGAGGTCGAGCCAGGGGATCACATCCAAGCGGGCGTGCTGGCCGTTATTGAGATACAAGTCCACGGCGAGGACCGAACCATTCAAGGTCGGATGCGAAAACATCCAGTCTTCTGCCACGAGTCGCGTAGCCATAAGTGGCCTTTCTGTTAACCGAGTTAACGACTGTGTAAGTCTGAGGGCAGGCGAAAACCGCGTACGCCATCCCGTCCCCAGAGGCGATATTGACTCCGCTGCCAGAGGCTGCGGAACAGAGGATAAAACACCGCAGCAGAACAAAGGTTTTGAAGTCAATATTAATTTAATCCCCCCCATAGGGCCAAATCACGCAAGGGGAATCGGGTGAAATCGGCGCAAAAGCAGGCTCAAGGTTCTTGAGATGGGGCTGGCAGGTCGCCCCCAAAGATCCAGTGATAGATCCACCCAAGCAGAAGCAAAAACATGGGGGCAAAAACAATGAGTCCACAACCCAATGGCAAAGCAGCAAGCCATTGCAGGGTCTTGGAGTTTTCTCGCTGTCCCTTGCGATGCAAGGCGTTGGCAATCGCAATTGCGATGGCAAAGATCCCGCCCGATACCAGCAGCGTGATAAAGAATTCGGGTTCGGGCATAAGCCTGCTTTACAGGTGGTTGGATACGGGTGAGAGAAGCATTAGAGAATCCCCGCTTCGAGCTGTTTCAGCCGCGTCATATGGGAATGCCGCATAGAAGTCATCGATACTGCGACCGACGATCTGCTTGCAAACATGGTGGAACTGGCTGTTTCTCATGGCGCATATGAAACGTAGCGATAGGTTTGGGTGCTGTCAGCCTGAAATCCGCAGATACCATAGCGCACGGTGATCATGGTTGCGGAATTGGTTCCAAGAACTGATATTTGGAGTGTTCCAAACCGTTGAAGAAGCGTCCCTGATAATCCACTAAATGAACTGGGAGAGAATCAAAGCATCCGGAAGACGGCGCGATGTCCGGCTGTTGGTGGTGGGGCTCATTTTGGTGTTGCTCACGTATCATTTCTTTTTCGGCCTGAGTTACCGGGGGGCAGTCAAGCTGGAGTATATGGGCTATGTGGCCAAGGGGACGAATCAGTTGGATGGAACTATCATGGCCTTCAGTTTGCGCAATCACTCGGGTGGCCCTATTTGCTACCATGGGACGCAAGAGTCGCTGCCTGAATACCGGGTGTTGCCGATGGTCGTCGATGAGCATCGGGTGGTGGCGGAGTCCTTGACGTATCCCTTGGAGATAAACGGCCAGTTCGTGTTCGGCTGGCGGCAGGAGTATGTGCTGGAGGATGGCGAGCAATGCACTCTCTATGTGGTGATGACGCTGGCCGAGCAATCTTGGCTGGTGGAGCTGGATTATTTGGAGGGGCGCCAGGCCCGTTTGCCGCATTGGCTCCCGGATAAGGTGCAGAAATGGATTATAGAACACCAAGGTCCCCGAACCAAAAAGACCATCCGCAGTGAGCCAGTTCACCGATTACTCAACAAAGTCCGCAGGTCGCCACCGGGATTTTCCGACCCTCGCTATCACATGACCAACCAAAAGACGAATCAGGATGGCCGGGTCACGGGCAAAATAGAGATGCAATGGAAGTAAGGCGATATGCCTCAGTCTGCTTTATTGGAGAAGTTTGGGGGTTGAGGAATCGAGGGGCTTAAGCGATAGTCAACTGCATCAAAGATGCTGCGCAGAATGGCATCAGGGAGGAATCTAAAACTATGTCTGTATCTGGTATACGTAAATTGGCCGGACAGGTCTTTGGGCTGGGGAGTGCATTGTTTGCGGGGTTAGTTTTTAACACTGGGAATTTGCAGGCCCAGACTCCACTCGAGGAGTTCAAAAAATTCCTGACGAATCCGCCGCCGATTGAGGAGATCGTTTTCGAAAGGAAGCTGCTGATAGCCTTACCATCGCCTCCGGGCGTAACGAATATGGTGCCGACCGGACCATTTTTTCAACTGCGCCTGCAAACCAATGCCTATTTTTTGCGTCAAATGGATGTTATCGGTGAAGCCCCAAAAAATCATCGCGCCGGCAATCTGCTGGAAGGGGAACGGGATGATGCCTTTTGGGAATTTAACAATAATCAATTAGATCTATGGCCTGACAAAAAACAGGCGAAACGCAAAATAGAGGTGGAGAGAAATATAGTATCCGGCCCGATATTAAGCCTTGGCCTAGGTGAGCGTATCAATCCATCCACCATCGTCTGGAAGGGTGATACGTTCACGGCGCGAGGAACCGGAGGGTCGCGGTTTGAAGGGAGAATTGAAAGCCAGACCGCTGCCGGTCTGCCCGAACGCATCGTCACCTGGGCGGCTGATAATCCCGATTCCCGCTATTGTGTTGATTATAAATACCGGCTGAGTTTTCACCCTTGGTTTCCCGTCGCCATCAAACCTTTCTTTGAAAACAGGGTGCGCGGGATGCCTTTCCTTGGGACGGGGACGGGTAGGATACAGGAATTTTATGTGCGCAGTGTAAAAATGGGCTCGGTAACGTCCCAAGAAAACTTTTTCCCGACCCAATTCACGAATGCCAATACCCTTACGATCCTTCACACGAAGGGAGGAATGGAGTTCTTTAAGGGGGGAAGGAAATTGAATTTAGTTCACACACGTCCGCCGCCGCCGCAAACGAATAATGTTGCGCCTTCATCTGCGGCGTCACCGACTAATGCGCCGCTTCCAGCTGCGCCGCCACCGAATAAAGCGCCATCGCCACCTCCCTCACCGCCGCCGAGCCGGATATTGCTAATTATCGCCATTGCATGTTTATCCGTTCCGCCACTTTTGTTAATCTTTTTTACGATCCGAGCAAACAAGTCTGGCTCTCAGTGATAAGACTATGGATACGACCCGTATTGTAGTGAGGTAATCCATTTCAGCTCCTGAATTTATGACAAAACCGTGACATGATCTTGGTTGAAGAAATGGCTGTCCAAGCTTAGTGGTAACTCATCGGCGCACAGTATGTGCTGAAGGAGGTCAGTAAGGTGAGCAATAGAGAAAATAAAAAAGGGGCTTGATGGAGTAATTTTCACTTGGGAAAAGGAGCATGAATCCGCATGCTACGTGAAACGTCCCTCTATCATTGCTATGAAGAACTTTCAGACATCTCGTCGTCGTTTTCTCAAAGGCTTGGCCATCACTTCTGCCGCAGCGGGAACTATGGGGTTTCCAGCCATCACACAGTCGGCATCACCGGGCAGTAAGTTGAATCTCGCAGGCGTCGGGGTCGGCGGCAAGGGGGCGGGAGATATCGCGGAGACTTCGGTGAACAATAATGTGGTGGCGATCTGTGATGTGGATCTCCGCACCTTGGACAGCGCGGCGCAGAAGTATCCGGGCGCGAAGAAGTATCAGGACTGGCGGAAGCTGCTGGAGCAAAAAGACATCGATGGGGTGACGGTGTCCACGCCGGATCACATGCATGCACCGATCGCTTTGGCGGCGATGCAGCTCGGCAAGCATGTGTATGTGCAGAAGCCGCTCTCGCACACGATCTTTGAATCGCGCGTGCTCACCAAGGCGGCCAAGAAATACAAGGTGGTGACGCAGATGGGGAACCAGAACCACAGCGGGACGGGGTATCGCTCGCTGGTGGAAGCCGTCCGGATCGACGCGATCGGCAAGGTGAAAGAGGCCCATGCGTGGTCTAACCGCCCGATCTGGCCGCAAGGCATCCCGCGTCCGCAGGGTTCCGATCCGGTGCCAGAATATCTGGATTGGAATCTCTGGCTAGGCGTGGCCAAGGACCGGCCTTTCGTGGGGGCGAAGGAGACCATGGAGAACGGTAAGAAGAAGACGGGTCGCGGACCCTATCATCCGTTTAACTGGCGTGGGTTTGTGGATTTCGGCGTAGGTGCCTTGGGTGATATGGGGTGCCACATCATCGACCCGGTGTTCTGGAGCCTGGATTTGGATGCCCCGGAATTTGTGTGGTACGAAGGGGAGAAGTGTAACGGCGAGACCTTCCCGAGCTCGGAGGTGATCCATTACCAATTCAAGAAAACGAAATACACGAAGGGTGATATCACTATGACCTGGTATGATGGCGGCAAGAAGCCTTCGCTCGACTTGGTGAAGCTGCCTCCGGGTCAGAAGCTGACGGATAACGGGTGCCTTTTGATCGGCGAGTATGGCTCGCTGCTATGCCCGCATGGCGGCAAGCCGCAGTTGCTGCCCGCCGATCGTTTCGCCGAGGTGAAACTGGAGGAAGTGCCCGGCGATAATCATTATCAACAGTGGGCCAACGCCTGCAAAGGTGAGGGCAAGGCGACCGGGAGTTTTGACTACTCAGGTCCGCTCACGGAAACGGTGCTGCTGGGCACGGTGGCCATCTATTTCCCGGGGCAAAAGCTGGAGTGGAATTCCCGCAAGCTTGAGTTCGCCAATGTGAAGGAAGCGAACAACCACGTGCATCATCCCTACCGGGCCGGTTGGGAGATGGAAGGGCTGACCAGAGAATTGGCCAAAGAGTAACCGAGTATGAATCGCAGAGAATTTATTGCTGGTGGGGTGGTGTCGCTGGCCACGGCGAAGTGGTTAAGTGGTGAAGCGTTCGCGGCACCCGCCGCACAACATGTCACGCCGAAAGTGGAAGAGGGCGTGCATTGGTACAATCCGCAGGATTGGGGCATCGAAGGCAAGGGATGGAATGATACGGAGCGTTACTATGACCGCTTGCCGAAGAAAGCGCATGGCGTGGTGCGTGATGTGGTCTGGAATCTGAGCCGTCATTCTGCCGGGATGGTCGTGCGGTTCGCCTCGGACAGCCCGACGATCAAGATCCGTTACAAGCTGCTCTCCTCGCGTGTGGCCATGACGAATATGTCGGCAATGGGCACCAGCGGCGTGGATCTCTATGGGCAATTGCCGGACGGGCGTTGGAGCTGGGTGGCGTGCAGCAAGCCGGACAAGCAGGAGATCAATGCGGTGCTGGTGACGGGATTGAAACCCGGGTATCGCGCCTATATGGCGTATCTCCCGCTCTACAACGGCGTGGAGTCGCTGGAGTTCGGCGTTAACGCGGGAAGCTGGTTCGTGGCGCAACCTCCGCGCACAGAGAAGCCGATCGTATTCTACGGCACATCGATCCTGCACGGCGCGAGCGCATCACGTCCGGGGATGCCGCATGCGGCCATCTTGGGACGGCGTTTGAACAAGCCGTTCATCAACTTGGGTTTCTCCGGCAACGCGCTGATGGAGCCAGAGATCGCGAGCTTGCTCACGGAACTGGACCCGGCGGTGTATGTGATCGATGCGTTGCCGAACATGGTGCCAACGCTGGTGAAGGAACGGGCGGAAAACTTTCTGCGGAAGTTGCGCGAAGCGAAACCGAAGATACCCATCGTGTGCGTGGAAGATCGCACGTATGGCGATGCGCCGTTCATCCAGGGCCGTCGCGACCGGAATGACGGGAGCCGGAAGGAATTCAAGATAGCGCATGACAAATTGATCAAGGAAGGGATGACGGGCTTGAGCTACGTGGAAGGAGAAAATTTGCTCGGAGATGACTTTGAAGCGACCGCCGATGGGTCGCATCCTTCGGACTTGGGTTTCTGGCGTCAAGCGGCGGTCTTGGAACCGGTGATACGCAAAGCTTTGGCGGGTGGGTGAGCTCCCACCAAAATCAATACACCGTGAAGAGCAGGAGCAGCAGGGTGGTCACGACAATAAGAGCAGCCAAACTGCCGAGGAAAATGTAAAAGCTCTTCTCGCCCCAGCTATCGAGCTCATGGACGTTGTCCTTGCTGATGCGCGTGCTAAGGTCGAAGTTGTATAGGAAGAGTTTGGTGCGGATGCGCTTGTTCCAGCGGTATATGGAGACCGCCGCCACTACCGGTAACAAAAGTTCCCACCGGGCACGATGAAAAGCGTAAGGAAGCAGGGATATGAGGAGCAAGGCGACTGGGGCAATGCCAGAATTCCAGACAGCCGGAATCAGGACTTCATAAATAAGCCCTTCTCTCTTCGAGATGATATTATCATCCTGCATTAATTAATTATTTAGCAAGAACCCTTGCAACTGCTAGAGAAATAAATGGGTTGGGAATACTGCCAGATAGCCCATCACTATTAGGGCTGTTGCTACTCCCGCCAGCACGTCATCCGCAGTTACCCCAAGCCCGCCAGATAGCTTTTGGATTTTTCCGATGGGGCCGGGTTTCCAGATGTCGAAGAGGCGGAAGAGGGCAAAAATAGCCAACGTGCCAAGCCAAGCACCATCGTCAAAGAAGGCACTGGCAGGAGGCATAGTATGGGCAGGCAGCCAAAGATGGATAACCCACGGTAAGAAGCAGATAGGCAGGGCGATGATCTCATCCAAGACGACTGAGGAAGGGTCGTGCCGATTGAGGATTTTTTCGGCGCGGTCACATATCCAGATGGAGGCTGCTATGCCAATCAAAGTGCCAAGGAGATACAGCTCCAGCCTCTTGGTTGAAACCAACACCAAGACCCAAACTACGCCGACTAGTGAGCCCCACGTGCCGGGACCTTTCGGTAGCAGGCCCGTATCGAATCCCCGAGCCAGCCAGACGATGATTTCTTCCCGAAACCTGCCTGTGACTGGCCGCCCGAAGGTTGTGGGGTTAAAGTGAAAAAACAGAGAGGCCAACAGGAATATCC
This sequence comes from Verrucomicrobiota bacterium, assembly GCA_030834415.1. GTDB lineage: Bacteria > Verrucomicrobiota > Verrucomicrobiia > Limisphaerales > JAEYXS01 > JAEYXS01. Next base: position 11,531 of record JAURFH010000128.1, read on the forward strand.
CGAGAGTTTGCCAGAAGCCAAGGTAAGCAAAATGGAATGGCGTGGTATCCATTGCCTCGCCTCACATATCGCTTAGGAACATCTCCCGGTTCTTCCACAAATAGACACTTCCGGAGTAGAAAGTCAGGATGACTGCCACCCACTTGGCCAGCTCGCTGAACCATCCCACCCATGGGCCTTCAAACAGGAGCTTGAAGCTAAATATCTGCCCTACAGCTCCCCAATGTGTGTGTGCGTGAAAAATCAAAATGGCGATGACCGCCACAATCTGTGAGATGGTCTTGTGCTTGCCGTAGCGCTCCGCTGCCATCACGACATTCTTGGAGGCGGCGAGCAGGCGGAGCCCGGTGATGGTCAGTTCGCGGGCTACTACGACCACCACCATCCACGCTGGCATCCATTCGAGTTCTACGAAAGAGATGAACGCTGAGCATATCAACACCTTGTCCGCCAGCGGGTCCATCAGGATGCCGAAGCTGGTGATCAGCTTTCTTTCGCGGGCGATCTTGCCGTCGAAGTAATCCGTCAGGCTGGCGATGCTGAAGATGACCAGGCCCACCGTGGCAAACCAGGTCGTGCCCGGGAATGAAAAGATCACGATCAGGAAGGCGAGGGTCAGCACCAACCGCGATAGCGTGAGTTTGTTCGGCAGATTCATTCAGCAACGGGAGTCTAGCGGGTGCCTAGGGCCGGTTCAACCTAGGAACAGAGATGTTTGTCTCAAGCGGGCTCCGCGATGAGATCGTAATCCGTATGCCCGATGATCTTCACCTTCGCGAATTTCCCGATCGGCAGCTTCCCGCGCACATACACGCGACCGTCGATATCCGGGGCATCCGCTTCGCCTCGCGCGATGAGGTATTTGCCCTTCGGTAAGGCCCCGTGTTCCTCCTCGCTGCGGATGAGCCCGTGCTCCCAAGAGCTGACCTTCGCGTTCTGCAATTCTTTGGCGCTCGCTTCGCCTTCCACCAGCACCTTGATGGTGCGGCCCACGAAGCCTTCGGATACATGCCGTGCCACTTCGAGCTGGGCGGCCATCGCGCGTTCGCGAC
>JAURFH010000129.1 GCA_030834415.1 Verrucomicrobiota bacterium
ACCACGCGGCACCGCCTCGCCCGGTTTCAGATGATCGCCCCGTGGCATCAGCGGCGCATCATATCCCGCGCCCTCGATCACGCCCGGAGCGCGACGCGCCACCGGCACTCCAGCTTCCAGCTTGCGATATGCCATCACCAACTCTTTAGCACGATCGCCGATTCTCTCCACGTCATTCGGCAGCAACCCTTGCTTCACAAAATAGTCCAGCAACGCCCGCTGCGACTCCGTCATCGAGCCGCTCTGCCACGCACGGATCGCCTCTGTGAGCACAGCTTGATACTGCTTCAATAAAGCCCCTGCATTCTTGGGCGCAGCAGCTTCACTAAGCGCCAAGGCTGGCAGCACATTGTCCTTCGGCGGCGTGCTCGCATCATGAAAGACCACCTGCTCCACTCCGAACCACGAACGCCCCTCACGCGGCGTATCATTCTTCGCGAGCGGACGTGTCAGCTCGTCATAGGTGCCGAATTCCAGATACGCCATCGAGCCTTTGCGATACGCCGTATCGATCCGCACCCAACCCGATTCGTCTTTCGTGAGGATCGCTTTCGGGTAGATCGGGTTCAACGGCAGCGGATAGTTGTCCACGATCACCCTCACCATCGCACCGCCTCCGCCCAGCGCCTTCACGCTGATGTTATCCGTCTCGATCTTGAACCGCGGCGACGTATAGAGCGCTCCATGCTTTTGCGTAAGCAGATGCGAATACACGCCCGGGGCATAAATCCCTTCCACTACTTCAACCCCGTCCGCATCGATCGCAAACTCGCCCGCCTTGGTCGCTTGCGCTGAAATATTCTGGCCATCGGCAAACCACTCGGCATCGCCACCAGCAGCGAGATTCCAGCGCGTGACATATCCATTCGCCTTGTCCGGCTGACGTGCCACCAGCTCCGCCTGTTGCCGTTGCGTCCAAGCAGTCCATTTCTCAGCCAGCTCCGCGTCTTTCAACCCGTTGAACTTCATCCATGCGTAGAGCGGGCTGAACTCATTCCGCTGCGCCTCATCAAACGCCGCCTTCTGTCCAGCCTTCCGCGCCGCCAGAGCTTCCGCTTCGCGTTTCATTTCAGTCAGGCGCTTCGCCAGACTTTTATACTTCGCTTTTTCCACCGGCGTCATCGCCGCCAGCATATCCGCCTTGCTCACTCCGCCCGGCCCGGCATTGAACGAAGCCGCCACATCCTCGGCCGACAATGCGCGATTATACAGCCGCGCTTCCTCGATCTCACCCGTCAGGAACGCACTACCTCCGCCCGTGTGCCGCCGCCCAACCAGCACATGCGCTTGCCCCGCCGCAAAGGTCGCCAACTCCTCCTGCTTGCTCGCCAGCGAATACGCTGTTCCGTAAGGCTGGCCGTTCCGATAAAACGTCACGCGCCCGTCTGGTGCATAGGTCAGCGTCAAATGCACCGCTTCTTCAGGTTTCGCGCTCTCAGGCTCGCCACCCAAAGTTTGGGAGCGCTTGAAGTTATTACTGCCCGGCACCCATTGTTTGCTCTCTTTTTCAGCGAACACGATCGCATCAAAAATCTTTCCACCGATGCTCTCCGTCGTCACCACTCCACCCGCGCGTTGCTGGAGATTGCTGAGATACACCCATGCTTCGAGCGTCTTCTCGCGGAGATCTTGTTTCAGCGGCACCGATTCCATGAACGCATCCGTGCCATTCAAAACCAGCCGCCCGTTCTTGATCACCGCACCACCACGCAGTTCGCCATCCAGCACGCCGTTCAGATCTTTCGCATCACCCTCGAAACTCCATTGCGCCAGCGGCTGCGGCAGATTGCCGGGCTTCTTCCCCCGCTCATGCAAAACCCGCGCCCGCGCTGTCGCTTCGTATCCGGCCACCTCGCGTTCCAGATCACGCAAAGGTTCTGTCTGTTCATCGGTCCAGCCGTTGCGATTGCGCTCCAACATGGTCGGCAACTCATCCTTCACCGCGCTTAGCCACCGCTCAGCCAGCGCGGATTTGATCTGCGCCTTCAGCGCGGTGAGTTCCGCTTTATTTTTGTACAGCACGTCCGGCGCATCCACCATCACCTGGGCCGGACGCGAACTCGCGAACACACCATACATCGCATAAAAATCTTTCTGGCTCACCGGATCGAACTTGTGGTCGTGGCAACGCGCGCAAGACACCGTCAACCCCTCGAACGCTTTCGTCACCACATCGATCTGGTTATCCACTGTCTTCACCTGTTCGGCCAGCGTGTCCACGGGTTGAAAGCCATGTTCGTTGAACCGCAGGCTCGCGATGCCCAGCATGGATTCATTGATTCCTTCCACCGTATTGAGCCGCGATTGCGGTAGCAGATCACCGGCGATGTGTTCCTTGATGAGTTGATTCACCGGCACATCCTCATTGAGCGCGCGGATGAGATAATCGCGATAGCGCCACGCCTCGCGGATATCCGGATCCCCCTCGCTGCCATGCGTCTCCGCATAGCGCACCAGATCCATCCAGTGCCGCGCCCATTGCTCACCAAAGGCCGGTGAAGCCAGCAGCCGGTCCACCACTTTCTCAAATGCCTTGGGCGAATTGTCCGCGAGGAAAGCTGTCACTTCGTCCGGCTTCGGTGGCAATCCCGTCAGGACAAAACTCGCGCGCCGGATAAGTGTCCGCTTGTCTGCTGGTTTCGCTGGCGACAATCCCCTCTCTTCCAGCTTCGCGAGAATGAAACGGTCCACCGGCTCCTTGGACCACTTGCCATCTTTCACCTTGGGCACCGGTGGATTCTTCACCGGCTGAAAACTCCACCACTGCTGCCGCACCGCCATCACGTCCGCCCATGAGCCCGCCGTCGCATTCTCGCTGGGCGGATGATCGCGCGGATCTGGAGCCCCCTTGTTCACCCACGCGATGAGATCCGCGATCGCAACCTCCGAAAGCTTCGCCCGCTTCTTGGGCATCTTCAGTTCGCTGTGTGTGTGCTGGATGGACTGTATCAGCAAACTCTCCTGCGCCTTGCCCGGAATGATGACCGGCCCCGATTCCCCGCCTTTCATCCACCCATCGCGATGATCCAGCCGCAACCCGCCCTTCGGCTTCTGCGCTCCGTGACACTCGTAGCACTCCGACACTAATATCGGTCTGATTCTCTGCTCGAAGAACTCTATGTCCTTCGCACTCACCGTCGCTCCATTTGCCGATGACCACACCGTCCCCGCTGCCGCAAGGGCCGTCGCCACCATCGGTAATAGTTTGCGCGTGCTCATTCCAAAAACTTTCGTGCCGCTTCGTTCGCCGCATCGATCATCACCCGCCCAAACTCCGCGAAGCGTGCCGCCGGTATGCGCGATGACGGCCCCGCGATCGTGATCGCTGCGATGGCCTGGTCATGCTGGTTCAGCAACGGCGCGGCCACGCAATGTATGCCGTCAAAATGCTCACCATGATCCACCGCATAACCATCCTTCCGGATACGTTCCAGTTCCGTGCGCAATCCCTTGCGGCTGGTGATGGAATGGGCGGTATGTTTCTCCAGTTTAAGCTGCGTGAGCAGCGGTGCCAGTTCATCTTCCGGTAAAAAAGCCAGCATCGCCTTGCCCGGCGCTGCGCAATGCACCGGCGCACGCGAGCCCAAGTCCACGATGTATTTGAAAGGATGCACCGAAGGCAATTGATCGATCACCACGCACTGGTCTTCCGCCAGGCAGCACAGTTGCGTCGTCTCACCGGTGATGGTCAGCACTTGCCGCATGGATTCCACCGCGCATTCCACCAGGCTTCGCGAAGTCGCTTGCGGTTGTCCCAGCAACAGCACCTTGCGCGTGACAAAAAACTTCTTCGTCCCCTCCTCCCGTCGCAGGTAACCCAGTTCCTCCAATGCCGTCGCGATCCGAAACGCCGAAGCGGCTGACATCTTCAACGCGGACGTCACTTCAGAGAGGGTCACCCCTTGCGGCTGTTGCGCCATCAGCTCAACCATGGCCAGCCCACGCGTTAACGCCGGTGCCCCGGATGTCGCATCCTCGCGCTTACGTGAAAAGACAGCACGCCGTGCCGCTGGCAATTGCAATTTCATAGGTGGAATTGATTTCATATATGAAAATCCGTTTCCTTTCTTCTGTCAAGCCAACCACTCTTCCTCTTTTCCTCCTTCGCTCCACCACTTCACATGCTTTGAAAATGTCCTCCGACCAGAGCGGTGTTGTGGATCGTCTGGTCGGAGGCGGGCCTTTCCTCCTGGGCGTCTGCTAAAATCATCTCTCTCGTTCTACTCACACCTGCACTTCTCGATGTTCAGCGTTCGATATTTCCCTCTGACTTCATCCTTCTTAGTTCTCCATTCCCAGCGCCAACCCCCTCTGCTCCATCCGCGGCGTCTGGCCCGTCTCACCGGGGCTCGCATGATCTGCCGCCCGCCGCATCTGGCCGAACCACCAGCTCGCCTGCGACACCCGCCGATACCGCCGGCTCACTGGTCGGCACTCTGTCTCCATCTTGATTTCGCTCTGTTCTGTCAGTTTCATAGTGAACCTTTCTTTATTTGTTCTGCGTCCACTATGAGGGGGGACCTAGGACATCCGCTGTCCATGGCCCCTTTTCTGAAAAATATTTTCAAACCCGCTAACCCGCTTAGAATCAGCCACTTAAACCTGAAAAACCTCCAGAACCGATTTCCCATCAAAATAATTCGCGCCCATTCGCGAAATTAGCGTCAACCCTCCCCTTCCCCTTTTTCCCTCCCTGTTTCGCGTCTTTTCGCGGGCAAAAAAAGAACGCCCGGCTCACTCAAGCCGGGCGCCCTTTCGTAACCAACCAACCACTAAAAAACTTAATCTCTCGGGTCCATGGTCCACATACCGGACTGCTTGGACAGATCGTTGTTCATCTCACCCAAAGTCTCCCTGGGCAGCAGATGCTCCACATGCCCATCAGCAAAAAGGTAATTGTATCCTCCCTTATGATGCTCCTTCGGGTCATCATATGTGTAGCTGGGCAGATCTTGAAAAGTGAAGTCCTTCACTCCGCTTCGTGTCCCGATCACATGATGCTCCGCCGCGTTGTCGATCTTCGCACCGCTGTGATGCCCGGCGATATTCGCGATGCTGATCTGCTCCGTGAATAGAAACGTTAATTGCGGATCCAACATATAGTTACTGAGCACATAAGATTGCCGGTGCGGCGGCACGGTATCATTTGTATAGAACGTTTCGGAAACCGGCCCACGGATGCTGTGTGCCCAATAGAGCCCTGCCCCGGTGCGATCATTCGGTGTGGCGCGCCACCGGGCAAAATTACTTTTTCCCTTGGTGCTCATGTCATGACCGATCATGGAATAAGAACGCCGGGTACCTTCCGTCACCCAGTCAGCCAGTGGCGCCCGGTCTGCCGGACAGCGCAAAAGCAAACCGACCTTCGCCTCCGGGGACTGATTCGCCCGTTTATCCGCCTCCGTCAGGGCTGCTCCGATGTAATCAGCAAGCAGATCATCATAGGTCCACTCCCCGCCCGTATTCAGGCCGCGCATCGCGGCAAACGTGAGCTTGTCCCGGTTGTCGCTGCTATACATCGCTTCAGCTACCCCGAGCAGCATCAGTTTGCTTTGGCACTGTGACGCCTTGGCATTTTCGCGCGCCCGTGCCAACGCCGGCAGAATCATGCCGGCCAGCATGCCGATGATGGCGATGACCACCAGCAGCTCTACGAGCGTGAATCCACCTCTACCACTGGAGCAACGCCCGGCGCCTGGTGTTTTGAGTTTGGGGTCCATAGCTTTGCCTCGCTTAATTGTTAGCCGCCAAAGAGACTTGCAGACGATTATCCCAGACAAATTTCATTCCCGGTGGAGGTGCCGGTATTTTCCTCAAAAACTTCTCCTGCACCAAAATGTTCAGATCGTGGATGTGACTGACCGGTATCATCTGGTCCGCCGCGTAAGCCTGTAGTGCTGCGGTTAAAGCCTCCAGATCTGCTTCGCCCTTGTCATCCATCACGGGTGCCAGCCCGAACTCTTCCCGGCCCAACCGATTCTCATTCGGCCTGTCCAATCGGCCTTCCTGTGAGTGCGTAGCGACAGGTTGTTTCTTCGGATAGATGGTGACCCCTGGTTTGATGATGCTGTCCAAGCTTGGCTCCGTATCGTTGACACCTGCAGAAGCCTCACCATCTGTCGCGCTCATCGGGCCAAGGCCGCAACCTAGGCAGAAGCACAGAAACAAAACCCCCGGTAATAGCTGGATGTACGGTCTCATACACCGCCTGTGGTGGAACATTTGTTCCCCTCAGGCGATTTAGCATAGGCTATGCCACGCCCCATCAATAGGGCTCATCGCCCCTGAGCAAGCCCCTTTCCGTCACCTGTTCTGGCAAAAAGTAACCAGTCTGACCAAAAGCATTGACCGAAACACCACAGAGTAAGGCTGCCAACCGGGTCAAATGCCTCTTTGCACCTAAAACTTTGAACTTTGAGCTTCGCCATCGAGCTTTTACCTTCTTCCCATGGCTTCCCGCTTGGCAAATAAATGGGTCATCATCACCGGCGCATCCAGTGGCTTTGGTGCCGCCACCGCCCGCGCCTTCGCCGCTGAAGGCAGCAACGTTCTCCTTGGCGCTCGTCGCCTGGACCGATTGGAACAGGTCGCTGCCGAATGCCTCAAGGCCGGCGCTCCCCAAGCTCTCGTCCACCCACTCGACGTCATCAGCACCGACAGCGTAAACACTTTCGTGAAGTGGTCCCAACAGCACACGCCCCACATCGACATCCTCATCAACAATGCCGGCGGCGCCAAAGGAGCCGACACCGTCGCCGAGGGCAAAGATGCCGATTGGGAATTCATGATGGAGGCCAACGTCCTCGGCCTGCTCCGCATGACCCGCGCCGTCTTGCCCCTCATGCCGCATCACGCTGGTAGCTACATTCTCAATATCGGCTCCATCGCAGGCCGCGTCGCCTATGAAGGCGGCTCCGCCTATTGCGGCGCAAAAGCAGCTGAGCTCTCCATCACTCGCTCGTTACGTCTCGAACTTAACAGCACCGGCATCCGCGTCGGCAGCATCGATCCCGGCATCGCCGAGACCGAATTCGCCCTCGTCCGCTTCAGTGGCGACACCGCCAAGGCCAAGAAAGTTTACGAAGGCACCGAGCCCCTCGTCGCCGAAGACATCGCCGAAACCTTGGTCTGGTGCGCCAGCCGCCCCCCTCATGTATGCATCGATGAAGTCCTCATCAAATGCACCGACCAGGCTGCTATCCACAAAATCTACCGCCGCCCAACCGCTGCCAAGTAGCGATAAGCTCACACTCCTTCTCTTGGCCCGGAGGGCCAAAAGATTCCAGCCCAAGGCAGCTCTGCTGCCTTGGGTAAACTCCCGAACACCTGCGGCCTGAAAGGCCGCCAGAACCCGTCCCCGAAACAAGCCCTTTTCACTCATGAGTTTTCATACTAACCCCCTCACACCCCACCGCATACATTAGCCCGGAAACTACCTGCATTCCCCACCGCAACTTCCTGCAACTTTCGCCATCCCCCAGTGTTTAGCCTATTGAACCAGCAAATCGTTGCGAACAAAACCAGCCCATCGTCGGCATGGTTGCAAACGGTTAGCCGTTTCGACAAAAACCGATAGAAAGTATCGTTATGAAGCATATCGTCATCACCACCGCGCTGGCCCTCGTGCTCGTGGGTTCCTACTCCACCTCCGCCCAAGCCCAGGAAGAGAAGAAGAAAAAGGAACGTCCACCAATGACGGAAGAGCAGAAAGCGCTCATGAAAGAGATCACCGGCAAATACGATGCCGATAAAGACGGCAAGTTGAGCCCGGAAGAACGCGCCAAGATCAGCCAGGAAGACAAGGAGAAGATGCAGAAAGCCGGTCTGAGCCGCGGCCCCGGCAAAGGCAAGGACGGCGAAAAGAAAAAGGAGAAGGAATAGTTCCCTCCTGCCATCAACCCTGATGGCCCGAAAGTTTAAGACCCGCTGGAAGCATCCGTTTCCAGCGGGTCACTTTTTAAAATCGTATTCGGCTCAGTTCTTCTTTTTGAACTTCTTGCCCAAGGCCTCCGTCAGCACCTTCTTCTTCTCGTCCTTGATCGCCCGCGTCACGGATGCCCTTTGTTCCGGTGTCAGATTCGGATTTGCCAACGCCTTAGCGATCTCCGTCTCCGAAGTCAGGTTGATCTGCGCCAGCATCTTCGTGTCTTCCGCGTTCAGATTATACTTCTGCGCCAGCTTCACCGCGTCGCGATATGCCGGGTCTTGCGTCTGCTGCCACTCGGCAAACCGCTCCGGACTCAAGGCCTGCCTCAACTGATTCGCCAGATCCGGATTATTCTCCAACGAGAATCGCTCCCCGCTACCCTGCGCCTGATCGCTCAATGGCTTCAACGCTTGGAACATCTTCCGGAACTCCTCTTCGGACGGCTCAAACCCCGCAAGGTCATTCCGCAACCGGCTCGAGAGCGATGAATTCCTCAACTGATACTCCACCAATTCTCCCGGGCTTAACATCCCTGCCAGCTCTGTCTCATGTTGTTTGCGCAAGATGCCTGCGCGCGCAGAAAGCTCCTCTTTGCTCAAGTTCGCTGCCTTGCCCTCTTCCATCAGCTTGCGGATCTCATCCTTGTAACGGTCGTTCAGGTCTTTCACCTGCGCCTGCTTGTCCTCCGTCAAAAAAGCATACCGCATGTCCTTGCTGCTGCGATCTGCCTCCCAGGAATACTTCGCCAGCTCGGCCTTCAGATCCACACCGAGCAAGGAACGGATCAGCTCATCGCGTTCTTTTTCCATCTCACGCCGCTCATCAGTCTTGCGCTCGTCCTTCTTTTCCTTCTTGTTCTCGTTCTCCCAATACTTCCACTCGTGCTCACCCGCATGTAGTGACCGCCACTTCGCCGCATACATCTTGTTCACATCCGCGATGATCAGGTCCCGCACCGTCTCCTCCGGGCAACCCGCTCCGCGTAGATTGGCGATATACTTCACGTAATCCGCCGACTCGATTGCCCGCCAGTCGATCTTGGCGAAGTTGGTCACCACCTCAGTCTCGCCCGGCAGAAAGACCGTCTCCACCTTGGTCTTCACGATCGCTTTGGGTGCTGGTGCTTCCACCTTGACCGGTGCCGGTTCGGGTGAACGGCTTACCATCACCACCGCCAAGGCAGCATTCACCACCAAAGAACCAAGCAATAGGCCAGTCTTGTTCATACTTAGATTACCCCTCCATAGACGCTGGCAGTCCGCCCAATGTTACGTCAAAAAAACTGTCATTCTATCCAGCTTCAAATTGACGCTTGTTAATCCCTTAGGCATGAACCCCGTGCCATTGGCAGGGGTCAGGCTCAGTCATTAGTCATTACTTAAACCCCACCTGCTCAAGCTCTTGCGCCATAGCCTCCACTTGTTGCATAGCCAGCGAACGCAAGGGCAACCGCACCGGCCCGCAATCCACCCCCATCAGCTTCATGATCGCCTTCCCGGCGGGCAATCCCCCATACCGGATCATCACCCCGATGACCTCATTCGCCTTCGCTTGCTCCGCCTCCGCCGCGACCAGATCGCCCGCGCGATACGCCGCCAACAACCGGATGAAGATCGGCGCGATGTAATTGTAGGTGCTGCCCACCGCTCCCTTGGCCCCCACCGTCAGGCTGCCCAGCAACATCTCATCCCGCCCGAACAACACATCAAAACGCCCTTCCTCCATCCGCACCGCATTCGCATAGTCCATCAGACTTTCGTGCGTGAACTTGATGCCCGCCAGATTCGGGATCACATCCTTCGCCGCTTTCAGGAAATCCGGCACGGGCAGGCTCACCCCGGTCATGGACGGGATGTGATAATAATAGAATGGCAACTCCGGTGCCGCCGCCGCCACGAGCGCACACGTATCCATCAGGTCACGGATATTGCCCGGCTTGAAAAAACTCGGTGAGGTCAACGAGGTCGCTGCCGCCTCGATCTCCTGCGCATGCTTCGCCAGTTCGCAAGCATCCGCCAGGCAGTTATGCCCCGTGTGCACGATCACTTTCACGGAAGCCGGTGCCGCCTTCACCCACGCCTCCGCCACCTGCTTGCGCTCCCCCACACTGAGTGAAGGCCCTTCGCCAGTCGTCCCGCATACAAAAGCTCCACTCACTCCGGTCTCCGCCAGATGCGCCGCATAACGCGGTATCAGTTCCAGATTCAGCGATCCATCCTCATGGAATGGAGTAAATGGTGCCGCAATCAAACCGCCCAATCGTTCAAACTTCATAGTCCAGTTCTTTCTAAAATTATACGACGTAACACTAAGCCCCGTGCTGCCGGCTTCCAGCCGGCAGTTTATCCGCGCCCGTTTGTAATGACGCCTTCTCTTCTTCTCCCTCTCCTCCGCATCGGAGGAGAGGGCCAGGGAGAGGAGGCTTCACTCACCCCGCCTTCACCGTATGCCGCGTCAATCCATCCAGATTCTTCTCAGGTATGCGGATGACCAGACTCGCCAACCAGCCCACCACCACACAAGTCGTGATACCTACCGCAGCGTACAAAAAGAAATGCAGATTCGTATGCTTCTGCACCAGATAAAGCACCACCGCGCTCGTCACCGCTCCCACGATTGCACCCGCACCATTCGCCCGCTTGGTGAAAATGCCCAGCGCAAACAATCCCGCCAGACCACTGCCAGCCAATCCCACCAGACTGTTATAAGTATCCCAAAGCGAACGCTGCTGCATCTCCGCCAGCACCAAGGCGGTCATCGTCGCAAAAACACCCACGCCCACCGTCAGCCCCCGAGCCAGCCGCATCGCCGCCTTTTCATCCACCCCGCCCTTCAATCGCCGGTAAAAGTCCGTCGTGAATGCCGCCACCACACTGTTCAAGCTGCTCGACACCGTGGATTGCGCTGCCGCAAACACTCCCGCGATCACCAGCCCCGCCACTCCGGCGGGCAGACTCTGCACAATAAACGCCGGAAAGATGGCGTCCGTCGTCTGTGCCGGATCCAGCGTCTGCGGATGTTGCCGGTAAAACACATACAGCGCCGTACCGATGGCAAAGAACAGCGCCGTCGAAGGGATTGCCAGGATGGCATTCGTCCAGATGGATTTCGCCGCCTTTTGTTCATCCGCCGTGGTCATGTAGCGCTGCACCACTGTCTGGTCGCTGGTGTAAGGCACCAAGTTGATGAACAGGTTGCCGATCAAGATGGCCCAAAAGGAATTCACCGCCGTGGTGGCATCCAGCTGCCAGTTGAACATATGCAGCTTGTCTCCTGCCGAGGCTGTCTGCCAAAACCCGTTCCAACCGCCTTCATTCCCCCACAGGATGACGCCCAAGCTCAGCAATGCCGCTCCTAATAGGACAAAACTCTGCACCACATCTGTCCAGATCACCGCCGTGATTCCTCCCATCGCGGTATAGACCACACAAAGCGCTCCCATCAGCACGATGCACACCCTCACGTCCATATCGCTCACCGTTGCCAGCGCCAGCGAGGGCAGCAGCAACACGATGGCCTGTCTCCCGATCTGGAAGAGGATGAACGCCGTGCTGCCATACAATCGTGTGGCCAGATTAAAGCGTCGCTCCAGATACTCATACGCCGACGTCACGTTCAATTGCCGGAAGAATGGCAGATACAACCGGATGATGAAGGGAGCCAGTATCAAGATGGGGACGTTCGCCCAGAAAAAAGTCCAGTTCGTCGCGTAAGCCTTGGCGGGAACCGCCATGAAAGTCAGCGAACTCAACATCGTCGCGTAAATGCTCAACCCGGCCGCCCACCAGGGAATGCGTCCTCCCCCTTTGAAATAATCGTCCGTAGTTTGGTTCGAGCGCGAGCAATACCACCCGATCAACAGCAAGCCCGCCAGATACGCTATCAGCGTGGCATAGTTCATCGTCCCAAAGGCGGCCTTACGTTGGATCACTTCACCGCTCCACACTTCCGGCGAGCGGATGCCCGGCTGCCGCTCACCGCTGATCACCACAAACTGCCCGTTCCATTCCGTGACCGGCACCGTGACCTTCGAGAACGGCACTTCACCCCGTGTCGTCCACGTATCCGTGATGGTGTGATAAGCCAAGATATCACGCGGAAACCCTTTGTGTTCCTCCGGCGTCGCATTCACCTGCGCGCCATCATCTCCGCCCATCACCAAGAGATGCGATTGCCCGACGGCCGGAGCCGGCGAAGGCGCCGCCACAGAGACACGCGGCAAATCCGCGATGCGTTTCCAGCCTTTGCCCGATGTGTAACGATACGCATCGCGCAACCACTCCCGCGCCGGTTTGCCCTCCGCATCCGCTTTCAATCCTGCACCGCTAAAGACAAAGAATGAACCATCTTGCACACCCGCAGTGGCCAACATCCGACCCGTTCCCGGCAACGCCTCCAACTCATGCCACCCTGCTTCAATCTTCGTCAGGTCCAGTGCCCAAAGCGTCTTCAGTGCCTCCGTGGAACCCGGTGTCTCGATCCCGCCCGCCACATAAATTCTGTCCTTCAGTAATGCACCGGACATATTCGCACACGTCTTGGGCAATGATGGTAACTCCGTCGTCTTCAGCGCTCCGTTCACGTATTCCAGCCGGAAGACCTCCGCATGATGTCCATTCGCG
>JAURFH010000012.1 GCA_030834415.1 Verrucomicrobiota bacterium
ATCGACGCCATCTATTGCAGCCCGATGACGCGCGCCCAACAGACCTTGGCCCCGTTGCTGGAAAAGATTCCGCATCACCAGCCTCGCACCTTGGAAGGACTGCGCGAAGTGGACTTCGGTGCCTGGACCGGACTCACTTGGAACGATGTGCAGGAGAAGTTCGGTATCAGCGCCTTCGATTGGCTCGACCAGCTTCATGCCGCCGCCATTCCGGAGGCCGAATCCGCCATGCAGTTCCGCATGCGCGTGGAGCCCGCCTTGCAACAGATCATCGAGGCGCATAAAGGCCAGCACGTGGCGGTCATCTGCCACGGCGGCGTCATCCGCATGCTGCTCTCGTTGCTGCTGAATATCCCGCTAACCACTTTGGGTCGTGTGCAGATCGAATACGCCGGCATCTCCGTCGTGAACCTACACCCCCACAAGAGCGAACTCCAACTCCTGAACTTCACCCCATGGCGCGACCATCGTTGAAATCCAAACAACTCCGCAAAGTCTCCCTCGAGATCCATGCGGAATCCGAAGAAGCCGTGCTGGAACTCCTCGCCGCACGCTTCTGCAATACGCCGTCCATCTACAGTGATTTCGAGACCGGCCAGACCATCGCCATCGTCTACCTCGATGCCGATGAGGTATGGAGCAAGCGGGTGGAGAAAGAGCTGGCCGCCGAATTGAACAACATCCAGGACTGCGGCCTAAACGTCGGCCCTGCCCTAATCCGTGCGGAATGGATCAAGCGGGAGGACTGGGCGAATGCGTGGAAGCGTCACTTCAAGCCCATGAGCATCGGCGGCAAGCTGCTCATCCGCCCCGGCTGGATCAAGCGCAAGGCCAAGCCCGGCCAGGCCCTTGTCGTCCTCAATCCCGGCCTCAGCTTCGGCACCGGCCAGCACGCCACCACTTCGTTCTGCCTGCATCAACTCGCCAAGGCACGGAAGAAAGGCACGGCACAATCCTTCATGGATATGGGCACCGGCTCCGGTATTCTCGCCATCGCGGCAGCCAAGCTGGGTTACAGCCCCATCGACGCCTTCGATTACGATCCCGAGTCCGTCCGTGTCGCCAAGGAAAACGCCACCAAGAACAAGGTCGCCGACAAACTGAAACTCAAACAGGCCGACCTCACCAAACTGCCCGCCACATCGCGCCAACGTTACGACATCGTCTGCGCGAATCTCATCTACGATCTGCTCGTCGCTGAAGCCCCCAAGATCAGCGCGCGCGTTCAGCCAAACGGGATACTGGTCCTCGCTGGCATCTTGGAAACGCAATTCGCCAAGGTAGAAGAAGCCTTCGGTCAGCTCGGCTGGAAACTAGTCGCCAGCAAAGTGGAAAAAGAATGGCGCTCAGGGAGTTTTCGGCGTGCAGCAGTTTGATTGATTATCCAGGAGGGAAGAAAGTTAGCATCCGGTGATGATGAGATTCCCCCTCGCGTTAGCGAGGAAAGATTCATAGCCACGGGTTTCAACCCGTGGTGGTCCGCCCCCTTTTCCAGCGTCGCGTAGCGACGCAAGATTCCTTGGCCAGATTCTCTGGATATGCTCATCCACTGCAAAACGCCCCAAGTTCCGCAGAATGGCCGCCTCACCCAAAAGAGTGAGCCAATCCATTAGCTGCCTCCTGCTGCCCGTGGTATTCTTCAGTCAAGGTGTCAGCATGAAAATACTCGCTGCCAATCGACACGAACTCTGGTTTTCCTTCGCTATCGCGTTTTATGCGGTGTGGCAGGCACGCCTGCCGGTGGGTTTTAGTGATTCCTTGATTCTGGCCGCCGGCTTGCTCATCGCCTTCTTTTGCGCCTTAAACGCCTTCTTGGACCGCGATGACATGAACCTTGTCGAACGGTTACTATCTTTTTGTTGGCTGGTCGTCCTGATCTTTCTGACACCCGGCGTCATTTACGCTTTGAGCACGATCAAAACCTTCGCGAACAAATGACGGGCGCACCCACAGCCTCCGTGCGCTTCCCCCTCGCGTTAGCGAGGAAAGATTCCTAGCCACGGGCTTTCAGCCCGTGGTCACCTCTTTAATTTCAGCGTCGCATAGCGACGCAAGATTCCCGCCTTGCGCCCCAACATATTTACCACATCTCAATCAAACAAATACCGCTCATCAAACTCCGCCCCGTGCCGTTTCAAGAACGAGACATACTCCGCCTTAAAATCCTTCGTTTGATGATGCTCCCGCTGTTCTTGGATATACTTCGCCACCTTGGCGATGTTCGATTTGCTCACGCTGAAAGCCGCATACCCATCCTGCCATGCGAAATGCCCGCGGTTCATCACCTCCTCATTCATCCAATGGGACGAAGCACCCTTGAGCGATTGCACCACCTTGGCCACACTATGCTTGGCGGGGATACGAACCAACGCATGAACGTGGTCCTCCACCCCGCCGATGCACATGGGTTCCGCGTCCAAAGACTTGGCCACCCCACCGAGATAGGCCCAAACCCGCTCCTCAATGGCAGGCATGATCAAACGCTCACGTTTGCGGGTGCTGAAGATGATGTGGTAATTCAGACTCGTGAATGTATTGGCCATATGTTCCTTGGATTGTTGACGAATACATAAGCATCCACGGCCGGACAAATCAACCGTCGCTACGCGACGGAAACCATTTCGGCGATGGTCGACGGCTTGAAAGCCGCCGCTATGAATCATTCGTGCCTAACGGCACGGGAAAACATAGTTACGCTTCTGGGTCCCACCCGTTCGACCACTCTGCCTCACGTTAGCGAGGCCCGTGATAATCTCCCTTTCCCCAGCGTCGCGTAGCGACGGAAGACATGCTTCAATCCCTAAAGTCAGCCCCTCATCAATTGATGGGCCACCGATGCTTCATTCGCTGCAATTTTCACTTTAATGTTAATCCTCGCGTCAATCGAACTCACCTGTCGGAAAAGCAACATTCTGGTTAAAATAATTCAGACGATTCTTGAACAATTTTCAGCTAGGTGTATTCTATAACTCCGAGAAAGCCCTCAGCATCATATCCAGTCCTCACCCAAGCCTTAATTCATGCGGTGCAGACATCTTGGCACTGATTAAGCTGAGGGAGAACAGTGAGAAAGGAAAACGTCTGCTATGAGTAAATCGACTGAACTCCTGTCGGAAGCACTGCGTAACTCCAAACACCCATTCCGTCAGCTGGCCAACCAGCCTGACAAAGCGCACAAAAACCGATACGAGCGACGTAAAGTACGACAGTTCATCTACCAGGGAGATTGGACTGGAGAACAGGAAGCAACCTAAACCCTCAAACTTTAACTAGAAAATGGATAAGCCACGCTGCAAAGCGTGGCTTATTTTTTGACATGCCTCAGGGGAAATAGCGGAAGCCTCATTTCCCCTTCTTCTCCCGCGCCTTCTTCGCATCTTCCTGGCATTCGGGACAGACACCGAAAAACTCCAGCTTATGCGTCACCGCCTGATAGCCATGACGCTTGGCGATGGCGTCTTCGAGTTCTTGCTGAAAACACTCGTCGATCTCCACCACATCCGCGCAGACGGTGCAGATGAGATGGTGGTGATGTCCGTCCTCCCCTTCATGCACCAGTTCAAACCGGGCGGTGCCGTCACCGAAATCAAACCGTTTCACCAACTCCATCTCTTCCAACATGTGCATGGAGCGATAGATCGTGGCCAGGTCACACATGCCTTCTGGCAATCCCGCTTGGATCTCCTTGTTCGTCATCGGATGCGGATGCTGGCGCAACAAGTCCAGGATGGCCTGTCGTGGTCCGGTGATCTTGCGGGCGTTCTTGCGCAGTTTCGCCGTCAGTTCCGAGAGATCGGACTGCGGATGATTGCAGCTATGGCTGTGGCTATGCTTGTGATGTCGCTGGCTGCACTTGCTCATGAGGGCAACAAAGGCTGATTGGCGTTCCGCTTCCTGGTGAACAAGCGTATCACCAGCGTCAACAGGAACAGGCTGATGCAGGACATCGCTATCGTCGCTCCACATGGCGCATTGAAATGATAAGACAGCGCGATGCCACCCAACCCACCGATCACACCGATGAGCAGGCTGTAAACGATCTGTTGCCGCAGATTGCAACTCACATTCCGAGCTGCCGCCGGCGGGATGACCACCAGCGAGGTCACCAGCATGATGCCCAGCAACTGGATGCTCACCGCCACCGTGACCGTCAAAGCCAGCACGAAAAGATAATTCACCCGGCGCACATTCACACCACACACATGCGCCAGGTCTTCATGCGCCGAGATCAGCGTGAGCACATTCAAGTTCATGAAGACACTGACCGCCACCACCGCGAACAAGATCCCCGATACCACCACATCGCGGTCTTCCACCGCCAAGATATCTCCGAACAGATAGCTGTGCACCTGCCCAAGGTATCCGCCTTTTACCAGGCTGAGAATGAAGATGCCCAAGGAGATGGAACCGGCGAGCAACAGCGCCATGATGGTGTCTGTCATCAGTTCCGTATTTTCCTTGAGCCAAATGATCGCCATCGCGACCAGCAAACCGAAACCGATCACTGGAATTGTCAGTTCGGTCATCCCCATCCAGATACCGATGGCCACACCGGTCAAGGCCCCGTGCGCGATGGTCTCACTGAAGAAGGACATTCTCCGGGCCGTGACAAATACGCCCAACAGCGCACACAACGGGCACAGAAACAACGCCGCCAGAAAGGCGCGGATCATGAATGCTTCAGTGAACATGGTGGTGATGTTGGTAAGGCGATACGTGGATGCCGTATGCCTGTTTCAAAGATTCCGCGTTCATCACTTCCTCAGGTGAACCTTCGCAGCAGATCGTGCCGTTCAAGGCATAGACCCAGCTCGCGTGCCGGTAAACCATGGAGAGATCATGCGAGACGAGCACCACGGTCATCCCGTGATGTTTGTGCACTTTGGTGATGAGATCGTAGAAAGTATCTTCACCGGGTGAATCCACCCCGGCGGTCGGTTCATCCAGCAACAACAGATCTGGCGCCTTCAACAAACTGAAGGCGATGAGCACGCGCTGCAATTGTCCACCAGACAGCGCCGCGATCGGGCGGTCCAACAACGGCTCCACCCCGATCTCCGCCATGGTACTGCGTAGGGCGTCATCTGACCACTTGCGCGAATGCCAGAACCAGTTCCGGCTCTGTGACAGGCGCAAGCTCAGAAACTCACGCACACTCAGGATAAAACTGCGTTCCAGGGCGAGTTTCTGAGGCACATAACCGATGCGCGGCATCACCCGTTGCAGATTGGATTCTCCAAAGATTTTGACCTGCCCCTGAGCCGGTTCCTGCAAGCCCAAGAGACATCGCAGCAACGTCGTCTTGCCCGAACCGTTCGGACCGATGAGCGCGACTACCGAGCCCTTCGGCACTTTCATGTTCACGCCCTTAAGGACGGGCTGGCCACCGAACGACACCTTCAAACCGCTGACTTCGATGGCGGGCACCGGTCCCGGATCGGGGTTATGTGAATGGCACTCGCAGGTCATATCATTTGAGGTAACGTTGCAAGATCGCCGCGTTACTCCGCATGCCTTCCTCGTAAGTCCCCGGTTTTAGATCGCCTGTCTCCAAAGTATCCAACGTCGCCAGCGGCACCTTGGAGTCTTCCGCGATGCGTTCGGCTATCTTCTTGGGAAACTGCGGCTCAGCAAAAAGCACCTTCACTTTCTTATCGCGCATGACCGTCAGCAGCTTGCTGAGATAACGTGGGGATGGCTGCACCTCCGGCACCTCTTCCACCACCCCGGCCAGCTTCAGATCATAGCGTTTGACCATGTAGGGAAACGCGTCATGGAACGTCACAAATGCCCCGCCCTTCACCGGCTCGAGCATCGCCTGAATGTCTGCGTCCAGCTTCTCCAGCTTGGCGATATATGCCTTGGCATTCGCCGCATAGGCAGCCGCGTTCCTGGGATCCGCCTTGGAGAGAGCCATCTCCACATTCTTTACGCAATGGACGGCAAGTTGCGGATCCAACCAGATGTGGGGATTCGGCCCGTGGGAATGATCATGATCATCCTTACCGCCCAAAGAGATGCCGTGGCCGGACTTGAGCAGCTTGTCCTTGGGGAGGCCGGCCGCAAGCTCCACCAACTTGCCCGCTTTTTTGCTGCCACTGGATTCAATGGCCTTGTTCAGCCACAGCTCCATGCCCAGACCATTTACCATGATGAGATCCGCCTCGCTCAGTTTACGGATGTCACGGGGAGTGAACTGATAGTCATGCGGCCCCGCGCCTTGCGGCAAAAAATTCTCCACCGTGGCGTGTTCACCTGCCACGTTCGCCGCAAAGCAATAAACCGGGAGAAAACTCGTCAGCACACGGAGCTTCTCCGCCGAGGCAGAAGAAACTCCCACCAGCCACAGGCAGGCCATCACGCCCAGCCACCTGCTATATAGACGCTTCGGGATCACGTTCGGAAAATATCATCGCCCGGCCAGTTATGCAAACCTTTTGCAATTCAGGCAAAAAAACAGACCTCCGAAAGTGATTTCGGAGGTCTGCGGGCGAACCCAAACTTACTTCATCAGCAGGGCCTGACGGGCGCGCTTGATGGCGCTGGTCAGACGGCGCTGGAACTGGGCCGAGAGGCCGGTATACTTGCGGGGCAAGATACGGCCTTGATCGGTCACAAACTGGCGCAGCAGAGTCGTGTTCTTGAAATCGATGGCGTCGATGGTGAACTCGATCTTCGGTTTCGGGCGCTGGATACGGGTACCCATCGCCGAACGGCGATTACCCGACTTTTCTTTGGTATTCTTGCGTGCCATAATGACTACTTGATTTCGCGATGCAAAGTATGACGCTTGAGGGCGGGATTATACTTCTTCTTTTCCACCTTGTCCGTCTGGAGCTTCTTATTGCGCGTCGTGGTATAACGCGAAGGAGATTTGCCCTCCTTACGGGCTTCTGTGCATTCTAATGTAACGATTTCGCGGGGCATAAACTATTCTTTCTCTTTGGCCGGCTTGTCATCATCGCCGTCATCATCATCAACATCCGAGCCGCCAACACTATCAACGGAACCGAGGGAGCCAAGGCGTTTCTGACGCAAGGCACCTTCTTTTTCCAATTGAGCCTGGGCTTCCACGGTGAAACGGGTCCAAGGAATCGCCTCAAGGCGGGCCTTGGGGATCTGCTTGCCGGTCAGCTCGCAAACCCCGAACACACCCTTCTCGATCCGGCGGAGCGCTTCTTCGATCTCATAGATCGCGTCCTGATCGGACGAAAGCAGGCTCAGGGCAAAGTCGCGGTCAAAATTGTCTGTGCCCGCATCACCCATATGCAGGCTGTAACTGGTGACGGTCTCGGCCGATTCCTTGGCCAGACCGTTCATCTGGGCCAGCAAACGCTCACGCAAGCCCAACAAGGTGTTATAATACTTCTGCCACTCCGGCTTGATCTTGACACCCCCATTAGCCGCAAACCCGGTTTTCGCCACCTTCCCTTTTTGGTTAGGGGCAAAACCAAGGATTGCCGCCGCCGTGGCCGAACCAACCGCATGACCGCGGACTGGTGCCGCCTTGGCAGGTGCAGCTTTGGCCGCCGCTTTCTTGGGCGACGAGGCAGATGCTTTAGCCGAAGCCGACTTGGCTCCGGAGCTTTTCGCGTTGGACTTAGATGCAGTCACGAATACTGTACGTTATACGCGTTATTTAAATTTCAGGCTGAAATCGGGTCGTTTCGCCACAAAAACGAACATCCAAGCCCGTTTGAGAGTGCGTGAATGTAGCAAAGCAAAACAAATGCGCCACAAAAAACTGAAGAAAAATTTACCGGGTGAAAAGTGGGGGTTTTAGACCGGTTTTGAACCAGTTTCAGGGGGTTCTCCGGCCTCTTCGGCATCCTCCTTGGTCAGCTGCTCCTCCAGCTCGGCCAGTTGCGGCTTAACCTGGCTCTCATAACAGTCCGGGCAGATGCTATGACTGAAGTCGGTTCCCGTCTGGGCATGCAGGTAGGTCTCGATTCCCTGCCAGTAATCCTTGTCATCCCGGACCTTCTTGCAATACGAGCAGATCGGCAACAGGCGGCGCAACTCGCCCACCTCGCGCATGAATTGCAATATCCGCTTCGCCACCCGCAAACGCATGATCAGCTCTTCCGGGCGCAATGGCTTGGTCAGGAAATCATCCACCCCCGCATCCATCGCCGTCTTGTGGTTCTCCCGGCCGATCCGGGCGGTGAGCATGATGAAATAACAATATGCACGGGCCCGCTTGCGGCTGCGGATTTTCTGGCACAACTGGACACCATCCATTTCCGGCATCATCCAGTCGCTCACCACCACCTCAAATGGCTGCACGATGAATTCCCGCCAGGCGTCCACCCCGTTGACGGCGGAGACGACCTCATGACCCTCATTTTCGAGTGTCATCTTCAGAACCCGCATCGAAATCGGGTCATCCTCTGCGATCAATATCTTCACGCGACTGTATGACGAGCACCAACATTTTGCATCAAGCTTTCGGGTATGTCCATTACACTCAATCGGCAAACCCTGCCCTCACCCCTTCCATACTCCCCCACCGATAACACCCGAGGCTCTAAGAGGTTTCCAGCCCCGGTATCGAGTAAATATCTGCAGGGAGATTCAGGCAACCCGTTTCAACTGCGGACGCCACAAATGGATGAGGGCCTTGACCCCCAGCTCCAGAAAGTGGAACGGCTTTGCAATCAGGTCGTTCCCCCCGCTCAAAGTGGACTGTGCCTTGCTCTGGAAGTCCGTCAGGCTGGATACAAAAGACCACCGCGGTCTCTTTATAGTGTGGCACCGCCCGTATCTGTTTACACAATTCAAAGCCCGTCATGCCCGGCATATCGATATCCAGGAAGATGAGGTCAAACTCCATTCCCATCAGCAATGCCAAGGCCGCATGCGGGTCATCCAGGTCGATGCATTTCAAGCCGACCTTCTCAAGCGCAAACACCACTGCCCGGCGGGAAAGCGGTTCATCATCCACCACCAGCACCCCCTCTACGGCGATCGCATCATCACCCCCGCCACCCTTGCGCAGCAATTCATCCAGGAAATCGATCGCCTGAGCTACCGTGCGCTGGCTGGAGATGGTGAGCAGTTCCGGACGGTCCACCAGTTCCTTCAGCAAGGCTTCCAATGCCGAGGCCATCCGCGCAAACCGCGTCAACTCCGCCAAAGCCGCCTTGGCCTCCAGACTACGCACTTGGGCATAAAGTTCCCCCGTATAGAAACAGACTGTCTCTGGACGCGGACTCCGCATCCAATCCTGCAATGTCTGGCGCAGCTTGGTGATTGCAGCCGGTGCCTGTTTCAAAAAAGCATCAGTCGTATTGACCTTTTTCAGCAACTCCGCACCGGCCGGGAAAGGGATGACTTCATAGAGCGGGGAGAACGGCTTGGCCTCGGGTTCCGGGGTGAACTGTTTCAAGGGAACCGTGTGGGGAGCTGGTTCATTCACCTTGCGAATGATGTCAGCAAGCACCCGGGGAGTGCATTCTGATTTCGTCACACACCGGGTCGCCCCGGCATCCCAAGCATCCTTGACCCGGTTGGAAAGGTAGGCATTGGTCAAAACGATGATGGGCATCTGCTGAGTATCAGGTGCTGCCCGCAGTTTTTTTAGCACCTCGATGCCGTCCAGCTTGGGCAACCCCAGATCCAACACCATGACATCCGGCTGGAACTTGTGTGCCTGCTTTATGCCCTCCTCCCCATCCTTGGCCATGACAACTTCGAATCCCTCGCCCCCCAGCTTGGTCCGGTAGATGGTTGACACCACCTGATCGTCCTCAACCATCAATACTTTCTTCATCCAAGGCCTTTCTTTTGCTAACCGGCCGGCAGCGCGGCCAAATAATCTTTCAAACCTGCTTCCACCCGGCTGAAGTTGGCTTCCAGTTCATCCAAGAGCGGCGCCACTTGATCCAACTCGCTTTCGGAGGCCAGATGCTCCACCCGTTTGAACAACGGCGTCATCACCAAGATACCACAGGTAGCACTGGCACCGGCACAACTATGGGCCGTGCGCTGTACTTCGGCCGCGCTCCTGTTCGCATGTTGAGATTTCAACCGGTCCAATTGATCGCGGGTCTGTTGGAGATACAGATCCACCAATTCTTGCGCCGCATCAAGGTTACCTTCGGAGAAATCGTTCAAACGGTCAAGGTCAAGCAGCTTGGCGGGC
Organism: Verrucomicrobiota bacterium; assembly: GCA_030834415.1. Classification (GTDB taxonomy): domain Bacteria; phylum Verrucomicrobiota; class Verrucomicrobiia; order Limisphaerales; family JAEYXS01; genus JAEYXS01. The sequence continues at coordinate 10,145 of JAURFH010000012.1, forward strand.
GGCGCGGAGCTCATGGCCGATGGCTGCTTCACCGGAGCCGGGGCCGACATTTCATTGCCTGAGTCACTGCGGATCTGCGAACCCCAACGCTCGATGGCGGCGTACAAGACCTCGGCCCGGACCGGCTTGGGGATATAATCATCCATGCCGGAAGCCAGACATTTCTCCCGGTCTCCCTTCATCGCGTTCGCCGTCATCGCGATGATCACATGGCGTCCGGGATTCATGAAACGGCCTGGCTCCGCTTCGATGACTCGCACCTGCCGCGACGCCTCTAATCCGTCCATCTCCGGCATCTGCACATCCATGAAGACGATATCGTAATGTTTGGTGGCCAATGCCTGCAGCACTTCCAACCCGTTGTTGGCCACTTCCGCCCGGTAGCCCACTTGGGCCAGCAGACGCAACGCCACCTTCTGGTTGATGGAATTGTCATCCGCCACCAGCAAGTGCAAAGGCAGACGGTCCGCCAGTTGTAAATTCGATTTCTGACTGGCAGATGGCTCAGTGACCGTGGTCGGGTTTGGGTTTAACATCTGTAACAACGCTTTTTGAAATAGGGCGGGTTTCACTGGTTTGCTCAAGCAGAGCTTGAACAGGTCCCGTTCAGCTGCCGACATGTCTGAGCGGAGGCCCAGGGAGGTCATTAAGAGCCGGGGAATCTTGATGTTCCGCAAATCCAGCTCCCGGGCCAGCATCACCCCGTCCATTTCAGGCATCTGAAAATCCAGCACCAGCACATCAAACACCTTGCCCTCACCCAGCAGGTTCAACGCTGCCCCGGCATCAGCAGCCGCAGTCACCAGCATCCCCCACCTTTGACCGGCCAGCTCCACCACCCGGCGGTTAGTCTTTTTATCGTCCACCACGAGGAGTGAGCGCCCTTTCAGCGTCTCGGCAGAAAGCAGGACCGGCTCAACCTCCAGTTCGGCCACTTGGGCCGGAATCATGAATTGAAATACCGAACCACGGTCCAGTTCGCTGACCACGGTCATGTCTCCGCCCATCAACTTGGCGAGTTGTTTGGAAATCGCCAACCCGAGCCCGGTGCCGCCGTAGTGACGGGTGGTGGAGGCATCCACCTGGCTGAATGATTTGAAAAGCCGGTGCAATTTGTCTGGCGGAATGCCGATTCCTGTATCCCGCACCTTTACCAAGAGCCCCGGCGAACCATCTTTCATGGATTCCCCGGACAACTCCACGACCACTTCACCTTTGCGGGTGAATTTCACCGCATTACTGATCAGGTTGGCCACAATCTGGCGGAACCGGGTGACGTCACCCATTATGACCGCCGGCGCACTCAATTCCATGAGGCAGGCCACTTCCAGCCCTTTCTCGAAAGCCCCGGCGGCAAAAAGGTCCAAAGTGTCATCCACCGCCTGCCGAACGTCAAAAGGATGGTTCTCCAGCTCCAGGTTGCCGGATTCGATCTTGGAGAAATCGAGGATGTCGTTGATGATGGTCAGCAGTGTGTCCCCACTGCTGCGGATGGTCTCCACCAACTCATTTTGCTCCGCGCTCAAAGGCGTCTCCAATAGCAGTCCCGTCATGGCGATCACCCCGTTCATCGGGGTGCGGATCTCATGGCTCATGTTCGCCAAGAACTCGGACTTGGCCCGCACCGCTTCTTCAGCCGTGCGCCGCGCCCGGTCCAGCTCCTCGATGGTCTGCGCCAGCTGATCTTGCAGATGCTTGGCCCGCAAGACGGCTTTCACCCGGGCGCGCAGTTCCGCGATCTCGAACGGCTTGGTGATATAATCAACCGCCCCCAGGCTGAAGCCTCGCACCTTGTCTTCCACGCTGTTCCAAGCCGTCAAGACGATGACCGGAATCGCAGCGGTAGCCGGGTCTGCTTTGAGATGTTGGAGGACGCTGAAGCCATCTTCATCCGGCAAGCCCAAGTCCAGCAGGATCAACTCCACCCGCCGCGTGACGCTGGGATGGCGGCCATCCGCTCCGGTCATCACCTGCAGGACAGACAGCGGCTCGCCGCGCAAAGCATCAATGATGGTCTCGCCCACGAGACGGTCATCATCGATCACCAGCACATTGTATTTGTTCCCGTTCTGGGTCATCTGGTTTTGCCTGGTCTGTTGCGTAAAGATCTAACGTTCAGGCTTATTTTTCTTTTTCCTGCTGCAACAATTGAGTCACCGCTTCCAACTCGGCCAACAAGGAGCCCACCAGTTCCGCTGGATTCTGCAAGCTGCCAGTCTTGGCTTCTTTTTCCAACTGCGCCGCCAGCTTGGCGAGGCGCAAAACGCCCAGATTGCTAGCACTGCCCTTCAAACTGTGCGCGGCATGCTGCACTGCCTTCAGATCACCGGCCTGCCAGCCATGCTGGATACGATGGAGCCGCTCCGGTGCGTCCACCAAAAACAGGTCCACAAGTTCAGCCAATGGGTCAGCTTGCCCCGGTTCGCGCAATTCGCGCAATCCGTTGATGACCGTATAATCCAGCCGCTCAAACCCACTGTCTGCTTCGGCTGCTTTGGCCGTTGGCGCGCCCGCTGCTGTCGGATCTGGAGCACTGCTGGTCGCCGGGACATAACGATCCAGAATCACCGCCAATTCCTCGATCTGGACCGGTTTGGACAAATAATCATCCATGCCTGCCGCCAGACATTCAGCCCGATCCCCATCCAGGGCATTGGCCGTCATGGCCACAATCCGGACCGGCGGTTGCGACTTAAATGATTGCGGCTGTTCACGTTCGATACGCCGTATCTCCCGGGCGGCTGTATAGCCATCCATCTCCGGCATCTGGCAATCCATCAGCACTATCTCATAGGGCACCTGCCGCAAGGCAGCGATTGCTTCCAACCCGTTCGCCACCGTATCCGCCTGATATCCCAGCTTGCGTAGCTGCAACAAAGCCACCTTCTGGTTCACCATATTGTCCTCCGCCAACAAGACCTTGGCACTCTTGCGCATCTCTGTGCCGCCCAACGCATAGCCATCTGATCTTTGTCGTTCCAGATGGACATCGTCATCCTCATAGCCCGCCATCACCCGGGCGATGGTATCAAACAACCGCGACTGCTTGACCGGTTTCACCTGGCAGGCGGCGATGCCAGCCGTGTGCAATGACCGGGCCTCAAGCCGTTGCCCCAGCGAAGTCAGCATCAACATCTTGGGTGCCTTGCGCCCAAAACGCTTCACCACCTCACGCGCTAGCATCAGGCCATCCATCTCCGGCATCTGCATATCCAGCAGTATCAGCTCAAACGGCTGGCCGGCCTTGGCCTCAGCTTCCAGCAGTCGCAACGCTTCCTCCCCTCCGCTCGCACTCTGGCTGACCATGCGCCAAGCTTTGGTCTGGTGCTCGAAGACATGACGGTTGGTTGCGTTATCATCTACGATGAGCACCTTAAGCTCCGTCAGGTCCGCCCGTTCAGTGAGAGGCCGCCACGGACGGTCCGCCTGCTTCTCCAATGGCAGTTCGATCCAGAAAGTGGAGCCCTTACCGACAGTGCTCTCTACATGGATGGAGCCCCCCATCAGGTTCACCAGTTGCTTCGAGATGGCCAACCCCAAACCAGTGCCGCCATATTTGCGGGTGGTGGAACCATCCGCCTGGGTGAAAGCCTGAAACATCTGAGACTGCACTTCCAACGGCATCCCGATACCGGTATCGGTGACCAGAAAACGGAGCTTCACCGACTCTTTATCATCCGCATCCATCACCACGCGCACCACCACCTCGCCAGCTTCGGTGAACTTCACCGCGTTGCCGACCAAATTGATCAGGATTTGCCGCAAACGACCGGGGTCACCCCGCAAATGAGTCGGAATCTCTTCCGGCACATGGGAAATGATCTCCAAGCCCTTGTCTTGCGCCTTTTGCGCGAGCAGTTCCACCGTGCTCTCCACCACCTCGCGCAGATCCAGGTCGATCTTCTCCAAGATAAGCTTGCCTGCTTCGATCTTGGAGAAGTCGAGAATGTCGTTGATGATCGTCAGAAGCGCATCTGCGCTAGAGCGGATCGTCTCGGAAAAATCACGTTGATCGGAAGTGAGCTTGGTATCCAGCAGCAACCCGGTCATACCGATGATACCGTTCATCGGCGTGCGGATCTCATGGCTCATGGTGGCCAAGAACTCAGATTTCAAACGCGCTGTCTCCAAGGCTGCATCACGAGCCACCGCCAATTCCTGCTCAGCTTTCTTAAGCGTGGTGATATCACGCGAGATGCCGATGATACCAGTTACCTGCCCATGACGGTTACGCAAAGGCACCTTGGTGACAGAAGCCCATATCTCCTCGCCATTCACCGCCACTTGCTTCTCTACCTTGTTGACCATCATCTCGCCGGTCAGGATGATGCGTTGCTCATCCTTGAAAAATTCCCGGGCCAACTCTTCCGAATGGAAATCAAAATCTGTTTTGCCCACCACCGCCGCAGGATCCTTCAAACCCAACCGCTGAGCCATCGCCAGACTGCACCGCAAGAAACGGCAGCTCGTATCTTTGAAGTAAACCCGGTCTGGTACGTTATCCAAGAGGGACCGCAAGAGGTCGCGCTCGAAAGCCAGTTCCTCTTCGATGCGGCGTTTCTCCGTGACATCCCAAAAAATGCCCTGCACCCCGCTCACATTCCCTTGGGCATCATACAAGGGTGTCTTCACCACTTGCATGTAAGCCTTCTGGTGATCGGGTGTAAGGTATTCCTCCACCGTCTCAAAAGTGCCGCCCTTCTCCATGATGCGACGGTCATCCTCCTGATACTTGCGGGCCAGTTCCGGCGGAAAAAAATCGAAGTCTGTCTTCCCGATGACATCCTCGTGCGAATGCTCCAGAATGCGGCAGAAGCGCTGGTTGGCGAACGTGAAACGCTCGTTCAGATCTTTACGAAAGATGTTTTGCGGCAGGCTTTCCACCAGAGAATGATAGAGGATTTCTGAGTTCTTCAGCTTCTCCTCCATCAGCTTGCGCCGGGTGATATCCGTCACGGTGCCTTCATAAAACTCCAGCTCTCCGCTGGGCAGACGCACGGCCCGGGCGTTCTCCGCTATCCAGATGATCTTGCCGTCTTTGCGGTACACCTGTGCCTCGAACCCCGAGATGACGCCTTCCTCGCGCATCAACCGCACAAACTCATCGCGACGCTTCGGATCCACATAGATCTGCTGCGAGATGTCGTTGACAGAATTGATCAATTCTTCGGGTGCGTTAAAGCCGTAGATATCCGCCAAACGCTGGTTGGCCGCCAGATAATGCCCTTCTTTGGTGGTCTGGTAGATGCCGACGGAAATATTGTCAAAAATGCCGCGATATTTGGTCTCTGCGAAACGCAAGGCATCTTCCGTGCGTTGGTGCCGCTCCACTTCATGCTCGATCTCTTTGACATGACGGTGCAACTCCAGATGCGTCACCACTTGGCGTGCCAACGTTCGCAAGGCCTCTTTCTGCTGGTCTGTTAGATTGCAAGGGACACGGTCCATGACATTCAACGCCCCGATGGCAAACCCGTCGGGTGTGATCAGGGGGGTACCGGCATAGAAACGGATACTGTAAGGTGGCGATGCCAGCAAACCAGACTGGTAGCACTCATCATTCCGGACATCCGGCACCTCGAACACATCATCCTGCAAGATAGTCCGGGCACAGAAAGCCTCCTCGCGGGGTGTTTCCTGCAAATCAAGCCCTATCCGGGATTTGAACCATTGCCGGTCAAGGTCGATAAAAGTCACTCCGGCGATAGGTCGCCCGCAGATTTGGGCAGCCAGCTGGACGATATCATCGAACGATGATTCCGGTCCGGTATCCATGATGGCATACCGCTCTAGCGCCCTGAGGCGCGCCGGTTCATTGGCAGGCTGAAGCAGCTTATTCACAGAATCACATCAATGTGAAAGGCATCATCTTTGGGCTTAGTTCTGCCCACCCAAGGTTGCAGCCGACACGGTCATTGGCAAGCCTGACTTCCCCAAAACGGGTCGGTCTCCGCATGGACAATTAACCTTCCTGCTGCAAAGAAGTGTTTGCGTAAGGCCCTGAACCAGCGCATATAAGAATCAAGATGCAACGGCTAGTCGAGGCAGTTCCGCCAGCCGCAGTAACCGGAGGCCCGAACGACCCCGTACTGCGGCCATCGGCATTGGACCCGTCCCAGTTGCGCCTGGCCTACCGCTGGGTGCTGCTGGCCCGTTTGCTGGATGACAAGACGGCTGCCCTATACCGCTCTGGGCTGGTACCCGGAGGCGCTTTTCTTTCCAAGGGCCAGGAAGCGCTCAGTGTGTCCTTGGCGATGCAACTTCAGCCGGGCGACATTTACGCTCCGCTGATCCGAGATACCGCCGGCCGTCTTGCTTTCGGTGAAACCATTCAGGATGCCCTGCGTTCCTGCATCGGCTCACCCCTTGGTCCCATGCGCGGTCGTGATGGGAACGTCCATCGCGGCCGTCCAAAAGACGGGTATCTCCCGATGATCAGCCACTTGGGGGCCATCCCTTCGGTGGTGAATGGGGCCCTCATCGCCCGCCGCCTGCAGGGCAAGCCCATGGGCATAGGGGCCACTTGCATCGGTGATGGTGGCACCTCAACCGGAGCATTTCACGAAGCGATGAACCAGGCTGCCGTCGAGCGGTTGCCGCTCGTGATGGTCGTAGCAGACAATCAATACGCTTACTCAACCCATCGCTCCCGTCAATTTGCCTGCGACAGTCTGCTGGATCGCGCCGTGGGTTACGGTGTCGATGGACACGCCGTGGATGGCACGGATCTCGCCGCCTGCATGCAAGTCATGGACCGCGCTGCGCGCCGGGCCCGGGAAGGTTGTGGCCCGCAATTGATCGTCGCCAACCTGCTGCGCCTGTGCGGTCACGGGGAACATGATGACGCCAGCTATGTGGACCCGGCGTTGAAAGAGTCTCATGTGGGGCGGGATTGTGTGAAAGCCGCAGCCGATTGGCTGATTGCCCATGGAATGGCTGCCCCTGGCGAACTGTCCAAGATGCAGACCGATGTCTCGGCGGAACTGGAAAAAGCGGTGGATGAGATTTTACGTGATCCAGCCCCTGATCCTAACGTTGAAAAGTGGACCGCTCTGGCCACTGCCGCCCTGCGAGAAAACGCTTCCTGACCTGTCGTGAGCATCACCTATCTCGAAGCCATCCGTGAAGCCCAAGCCCGTGCCTTGGGAGAGAATCCTAACGTCTATATCTACGGTCAGGACGTCGGTGATTTTGGTGGCGCTTTCAAGGCCACCAAAGGATTGGCCGCGCAATTTCCCGGTCGCGTCATCGATGCGCCCATCAGTGAAGACGCCATCGTCGGTTCGGCCATCGGTGCCGCCATCCAGGGGATGCGCCCCATCATCGAGATGCAGTTCGCCGATTTCTCGACGGTGGGCCTCAACCAGATCGTCAACCAGGCCGCCACTTACTATTGGCGCACGAATGTCCCCTGCCCCATCACGATCCGCCTGCCTTGCGGTGGCACGAGCGGCAGTGGTCCATTCCACAGCCAGAGTCTGGAGGCTGTCTACGCACACTTTCCCGGATTGGTCGTTCTGACGCCTGCGACGGTGGAGGATGCTTACAGCATGTTGCTGGATGCCGTGGCCATCGATGACCCGGTCATCTTCTGTGAACACAAATTTCTCTACTACCATCTCAAAGCAGAGAAACTGCCGACGGGAGCCCTGCCCGTCGGCAAAGCCCGTATCGCCCGTGCCGGCCGCGATCTCACGCTCGTCACTTACAGTGCGATGCTACATGAATCACTCGCCGCAGCGGAAGAACTGGCGACCCAAGGCTACCAAGTAGAGATCGTCGATCTGCGCTCCATCAAGCCTTTGGATACAGATACCGTCATGGCCTCGGTGGCCCGCACGGGACGCTTGTTGTGCGTAGGTGAAGCCTGGCCTTGGGGTGGCGTCACGGCGGAAGTCATCGCTCGTGTAGTCAGTGAAGGTTTTGATCTGTTGGATGCGCCGCCGCAACGGCTGAACGCCAAAGACACTCCGATTCCATTTCATCCGCGTCTTTGGGCTGCGCATCGCCCCACCGCCCAAAGCATCACGGCTGCCGCCCGCAACGTATTGAATTACTAATGCCGCACACCGTTCCTATCCTCATGCCGCAGCTTGGCGAATCCATCGCCGAGGCCACCGTCATCAGCTGGCTTGTGAAGGTCGGCGACACCGTCACCGCGGGCCAGGAAGTGATGGAAGTGGAGACCAGCAAGGCCACGCTTACTGTGACCTCTTCCGTGGCGGGCAAAATCAAGAAGCTGATCGCCGTGGAAGGTGAGACTTATGCCGTCGGCAATGTGCTGGCGGAACTCACCACCGATACCGCCCCCGCCAAGCCAGCGGAAGACAAACCTCACTTTGGCAGCGGCTCCGAGACCACCATCTCCACTCCATCAAACACGGTGGAGCCGGTCTTGCAAGGTCTGCCCGTGCCCGTCGGCGCTGCCGGAGCCAGCTATCTTTCCCCAAGGCTGAAGGCCCGCATGGCTGAGCTCGGTTTGCATGCCGCCGATTTGGCGGGTGTCGCTGGGAGTGGTGCGAACGGCCGCGTGACCGTAGAGGACTTTGAAGCCTTCGTATCCCGGCTGGAGCAGAACCGCCTCACGCCCGCTTCTTCGATGCGTATCGCCGTGGCCGATGCCATGCGCCGTAGTTGGACCCGGCCCATCGCCACGGTCGGCATGCCGGTGCGGCTGGATGCCTTGCTCGCGCATCGTGCCACTCTGAATCCCAAGCCCGGACCTGCGCTCTACTCCTTGCGCGCGCTTGCGCTTGCTCTCGGAGAGAACAGCGCGCCAGCGGGACGACTCGTCGGCTCACGCATTGTTCATCCCAGTTCCATCGATATCGGGTTCGCCGTGGAAGCAGAAGACGGCGTACTCGTCCCGGTCATCCGCGAGGCCAATCACAAAACGCTGCGCGAACTCGTCACCCGCTACAATGAACTGGTGACACTCGCCCGTGAACGTCGTCTGCCTGCTGATGCTACCGGCGGCTCCATCGCCACGATCACGAATTTCGGCACCTTTGGTCTCACTTGGGCCACGCCCATCCCGTTACCCGAGCAAACACTCGTGCTCGGTCTCGGCGCCGGCAGCAAAGTTCCTTGCTGGGATGAAGAAAAGAAACAGTTCGTACCGGTGATGGAAGCAAACCTCACGCTGAGTTTCGATCACCGCGTGATGGATGGTGGTGCGGCGGGACGCCTGCTTGGCCGTGTCGCCACTTTGATGCAGTTGCCGGACGCGTTGTAAGCTCACTTCAGCTTTTCCAGCACCGGCTGCAATTCTTTCGCGATCCGCTCAGCGATCTTCTCATAACCGGCATCGTTCGGGTGCACCTGGTCTGACATGTAGCGCGGATCGGTGAACACATCTTTCAAGATGTTGGAGATGTAGTAAGCCTTCTTGCGCTCAGCCAGCTCCTCGAAGCCATCTTCATTTTTATCGCGCAACGTCGCGCTCCTAACACCAATGAGAACCACAAACGAGCCTTCCGCCTGAAAACCGCTGATGATCTCCGAAAGGTTCTTGAACATCGTCTCGCGTGGGATCTGTTGCAGGCCATCATTACCTCCCAGGCAGAGCAACACCACGCGCGGGCTGTTCCGGGCGGCGGCATCCACCCGCCCCATCGCCTGACCGGTGGTCTGGCCGGGAATGCCTTGATTCTCGATCGCGATACCCAGCTTCTGGCTCAGCAGCGTCGGGTAGTCCTTGCCTCTGGAGCCACCATAGCCCGAGGTCAGGCTGTCTCCGAAAGCGATCCAAGGTCCCGTCGCCTTGGGCGGGTAGTTACGGTATTTGTCCGCATCAGAGCATCCCGTGAAAAACCCAATGACCAACAGGCAGAGGAGAAATCTTGGATTAAATATTGCGGGCACGTCTGCAAAATAATCCAGCGATGGAACAGTTTCAACGGTGAGAATGTTCGGCAAAAGTTTCTACACTGGCAAATGGGCGAGAATATTTTTGGCGTTCCAAGCATCCAATGCTATAAGAACTAAAGCTGTACCCATGAAAAAAGTAACCGAACCCACTTTCTCCGTCGCTTTGTCCGGCCAATCCCGCCGCCAATTCATGATGCAGCAGGCATTGCTACTGGCCGGAATCTGCACCATCTTCCCCACCATTATGAACGCCGAAGAACCTAAGAAAGAGACCAAAGACGATGCCGCCGCCTGGACTTACACGGAAAAGGCCACTCTTGGCGGTGGCTGTTTCTGGTGCGTGGAAGCGGTCTTCGAGCGGTTCCAAGGCGTAAAGTCGGTCGTCTCGGGCTACGCGGGCGGCAAAGTACCAAACCCCACTTACAAACAGGTCTGCGGCGGCGACACCGGTCATGCAGAGGTGGTCCAAGTGGAGTTCGACCCCTCCAAAATCACCTATTCGCAAATATTAGAGATTTTCTGGGCCGCTCATGATCCCACCACCCTGAACCGCCAAGGGGCTGATACCGGCACCCAATACCGCTCGGTGATCATGTATCACAGCGAAGCGCAGAAAAAGGCGGCCGAGGAGTCCAAGAAAAAGGCCCAACCAAATTTCAGCAGCCCGATTGTCACGGAAATCGTCCCTGTCAGCATCTTCTACAAGGCTGAGGACTACCACCAAGACTACTTCAAGAACAACCCCAACCAGCCCTATTGCGCGGCCGTCATCGGCCCCAAACTTCTCAAACTTGAGAAAAAAGGTATTCTTCCCGCCCGCTAGACTGACCGTTTCTTGTTACTAAGTTGTAGCAAATCAGGGACTTGCACCCTGAATTCTGCTAGTGTAAATCTATTGTAAAGATGGTCTGATTTCTGCTCATCGCAGTCCTGTATCGGGACAGTCGCCAAGAATCAGCGCTTCGGAAAGATGTCTTTGTTTATGTTGAATCGAAAGTTATCCCCTTGGATGGCCTATGTGGTCATTGCACTCATCGCGATTTATTCCAGCCTAACAGCCCGGGCTGCTACTCCCTACGCGGGGTTCTATTCGGGATATGTTTATTTCAGCATATCAGGGACTATCACCCAGCCAGAATCCGCCATCGGGTTTGCCGCATTTTCCGTGGATGAGAACGGCATCATCACCGGGAATATCACCGGCACCGTGGATGGGAGCGGGAACATCACTTGGGATTCGAACAGTATCGGCTTCACCACCGGCACCATCAGCGGCGGGGTATTGGCCGCCACTACCAGCCAAAACAATAACGGGGCCATCTCCACCACGCGTATCGCGGCTAATAATAATGCCGGCGGTTTCGGCAATGGCAACGGCGTGGCCGCAAGCTTGGTTCCGCGCGCCCCTCTGCCGACCGGAGCAAATATGTTGGGCGTCACTTATGGTGGCGGCAAGTTCGTCGCCGTGGGTCCTGGCGGTAACGTGGCGATATCGGGAAATGGCACAGACTGGGTGTCAGCCAACTCTGCCACCGCGGTGCAACTTAACTCCGTGGCATATGGCAATAACACTTACGTAGCCGTAGGTGATGCCAAGACAGTGGTGACCTCCCCTGATGCCATCAACTGGACCCCGCGCAGCCTCAATAGTGATATCGTCGCCCAAAATGTTGTCGCGGTGGCTTTCGGTAATGGAACATTTGTCGCGGTCAACCTCATCAATGAAGTCTATACCTCTACCGACGGCATCTCTTGGAGCAAGATTGCCAGCCCGCCCACCACCAGCTACTGGAACAATCTGAAATATGTTGGCGGTCGGTTCGTGTTGGTCGGAACCAACGGCAGCAATGGCACCATCTCCACCTCCACAGACGGTGTAAATTGGAGCACCACCAAGGTCTTGACCTCATCTGGCGGCATTCTGGATATCGCTTACGGCAATAACAAATGGGTGGGTGTGAACACGGCAAAAGCGATCACCTTCACCGCTACAGATGCCAGTGATGCGGTCGCCACCTCTGTCAGCGGCTTGGGGGATACCGTTGGTTTCATCAACGGAGTGTTTGTCAGTGACAACTATTACTTTTCCACGGATGGCATCACATGGACGCGCCGCAGCTATCCTAATTCGGACGTCAATGACATGGTCACCGTCGGCAACTTGATGGTGGCTGTGGGTGCCAGCATCACCTCCACGCCCGATGGCCAAAATTGGACGATTCATACCAAAGTATTGCCGCAGCCGGACGTAAATAATGTCAGCAGCCGGGTGGTCAGCAACAATTCACTCACGGGCGAATACAACGACGAGTTCCTTTACTACAACTTCCAAGGCCAGACTCGCTATGTCCGGGTCGGTATGAACGGTGTGATCGAGGAGAAAACGACGACGGGCGCGGTTTACACGAATGCCCCTTCCCCAACGACAAAACACCTGCGGGCTGGCTATGGTTACAGCACCGGTGTGGGGCTCATCGTCGGTGATGGTGGGACCATCCTCAAATACGGCTATTCGGCTGCCGTCAACAAATTCACCAATGCGGTGTCCGGCACGACGGCCAATTTGCGCAGTATCACCTCTTCCAGCGGCAACAACTTTGTGGTGGTAGGCACAGGCGGCACCATCCTTTACACCAGTAACGGCGGGGCTTCCTGGGGCGCAACTGCCTCAGGGACCACGGAAAATCTGAACCGCGTGGAATACTTCAGTGCCTCGTTCAATTACTACATTGCCGTGGGCGATAACGGCAAAATCCTGAAATCTTCCAACGGCACCTCTTGGAGCACCCTGAACTCCGGCACCACCAAGAAACTCATCGGTGTCGGCACGCTCGGCACCACCCAACTCGTCGTCATGGCGGAGGATGGCACCGTGATCTACTCCAACGACCACGGGGCGAACTGGATCACCATCAACACGGTAAAAGCCCCTTACAAACTGACCTTTGCCAACAGCAGCCTAGCCCGGGGTGAAAATGGGGTGGAGATGCAAGGCAACAACGGCACGAACTGGAGTTACCGCCTGCCTACCTTTGAATCGGTAGTGGCCTTGGCACAAGGTAACGGACGCACCATCGCTCTGGGGAACAATTACGCCGTGAGCACCGATTTGGATAACTGGAAGGGCTATCCGATGAAGTATTCCCATTACGGTCTCGCCTTCGGCAAAGGCATCTTTTTGTCCGTCGGAAGCGGGGATGGCGTGACCGGTTATGGCAACATCGCCACCTCGGTGGATGGCAGCCGGTGGATCGCCCGCACCAGCCCTATCAATACCTTGTTCTATGGTGCGGCGTATGGCGGCGGGAAATTTGTTGCCGTGGGCTCAAGTGGCAAGATCATCAGCTCGCCCGATACTGTGACCTGGACGGACCGCTCGATCAGCGGCAGCCAGACTTTGAATGCGGTAGTCTATGGCGGTGGGCGTTTTGTGGCAGTAGGTGACAGCAGTGCGATCCGCTATTCTACGGATGGTGAGACTTGGTCATCTGCCTCGGTCTCTGGTAACTGGAAAGGCGTGGCTTATGGCAATGGTTTGTTTGTCATCGTGAATGACGGTGGCGGCATCCGCACCTCGCCAGATTGCATCACTTGGACAACTCGCACCAGCGGCACCACCACCGGACTGCAGACCGTAAGCTATACGGGCACCCACTTCATTGCCGTAGGCAATCTGGAAAGCGGCGGTAAAGGGGCCGTGCTGGTCCACTCCACAAACGGCCTCACCTGGACGAAGGAGAACGCCTTTTTTGCCAGCAGTCTCCGGGCCTCCACCGCCGGCAGTGGCAACTATATCGCGGGTGGCAGCGACGGGGCCATTTTCGCCGCCCCCTACCAAGACACAGCCTCCCCTTACATCACGAGCGAACCCTCGCCGGTCAGCCAGTCTGTCAGCGCTGGCGTCACGGTGAATTATTCCGTGAGCAGCACGGGTACGGGAGTCTCCTATCAATGGTACAAAGACGGCACCCCGCTCAGTGATGGTAACGGCGTCTCGGGCGCGGCCACAGCAACGCTCACCCTGACGGGCGTGGACGTGCTGGATACCGGCGTCTATCAGGTGGCCATATACAATGATTCCGGCAGCGATCTCAGCAGCGAGCTTTCGCTCAATGTGAACGGACCGCCGATCATCATCACGCATCCGGTCGCGGTGGTCACCAGCCTCGGGCAAACAACCAACTTCAGCGTGACAGCGGTGGGCCCCGGCCCTTTCACCTATCAATGGCGGAAGAACGGCCAGACATTGTCCAACGGCGGGCATTACAGCGGCACCAGCACGGAGCGGCTGGAGATCAGCAATGCGGCCGGTGCTGATGAGGGCACCTATGATGTCATCGTGACAAACGCCTACGGCAGCAGCGCCCCAAGCGATGGTGCGACGCTGGGCGTAAACCGGTCGCCGACCATCACGCAGCAGCCAGTGGGGGTGACCGTGAAGGAAGGCGAGCCCGTCACCCTCAGTGTCGTAGCCGATGGCACCGCCACCCTCACCTACCAATGGAAACGTGGCGGGACCAACCTGGTGAACAACGGCATCTTCAGCGGTGTGGACACCCCGACGCTGCACATCTCCGAAACGATCGTAGCGGATAACGGTTTATATACGGTGACGGTGTCCAACGCCTTCGAACCGGCGGCGACCAGCACCTCGGTGTATGTCTCGGTCTTGGGGCCGGGCGCCTTTTTACCGACTTTCGTTTTCAATGCCAGTGGGTCACAAGTCTGGGATATCGAACCGACCGCCGATGGCAAATTCGTGATCGGCGGCGACTTCAGTGTCTCGGGGGGAGCCGGCCCCAGCTGGGCGCGGCTCGCCAAAATCGATAGTAATGGTGCGTTGGCCCCCATGGTCACCACCAATGCGGCTTCGGTGGCGAACAGCGCGATCCGGACGGTCGTCGAACTGCCTGATCGCCGCCTGCTCGCTGGTGGTGGCTTCTGGCAATGGGGCGGTAATTCGTCCTACGGCTACACGGTGCGCTTAAGCGAGACCGGCGTACTCGACACCACCTTCCAGCCGAATCCGGGATACACTGTCCCGAAAATCATCCGGCAAGCGGACGGCAAAATCTTGATCGCCCGCACCGGCCTGGGGGCCGGGGCTCAGAGCTGGGTGGCGCGTTACAATGCGGACGGGACGAAGGACAACACCTTCACCGAGGTCTTTACCTCTACCGCTGGCCAGATCAATTCCATGGTGCAACAAAGCGATGGCACCATCTGGCTTGGCATGTTGGCAGGCGTCAAGAAGATCAACTCCAACGGCACCAACCCGACCATCGTGAGCACCGCCAACACCACGTATGGGGTCGGCACCGTCCACCTCGGCCCAGATGATAAAATCTATTACGTGGACAACAACGGGCAGTACATGGGGCGCTTAAATGCCGACGGGTCGCAGGACTCATCCTTCAACGTCACGTTGGATGGCGGCGTGGGTGACATGGCCTTCCTAGACAACGGCAACATCGTGATTGTGGGCGGTTTCCATACCATCAACACCACGACGACTTCCGCCTACATCGCGATCTTGGATAACACGGGTGCGGTGGTGGGTGATTTCACCTCGCCTTACTACTGGGTTTACGGCGGAGCGCTCTACTCTATCCATATGTTGGAGGATGGCAGTGCCCTGCTGGGCGGCAACATCAGCCAAACCCTGCCCTCCATCCAAAAATTTGTGCAGCGCGTGCAGATCTACAAACCGGATCTGTTCTTTGTGACGCATCCGGTCAGCCAGACCGTGAACCGCTTTGATCCGGTCACTTTCACCGCTTTGGGTGAAGGCACCTCGACCATCAGCTACCAGTGGCGCACCAACGGCGTAAACATCCCGGGAGCCACCAGCAGCAGCTACACGATCAACAGCGTGGTGGAAGCGAATCAACTGGATTACGATGTGGTCATCACCAACAACTCGGGCAGCCGCACCAGCCGGGCGGCGCATCTGACCGTGCTGGGCGATGTCTTCATCTCGCAACAGCCGGTGAGTCTGGTGGTCACCCAAAACATGACGGCAACCTTCACCGTCACCGCCTCTGGGGCCACTCCCCTCACCTACCAATGGCGCAAGAATGGGCAGGCCATTCCGGGTGCCACGGGCAGCAGTTTGAGCATCAGCGGGGCCAAGGTTGATGACGCCGCCAACTACGATGTGGTGGTCAGCAATCCTTTAGGCAACCAGCCCAGTGCACCGGTCAGTTTGTCGGTCGTAGGCAGCACCGTGCCACTCGGAACACCAGGCACGCTGGATACGAGCTTCACCGCAGCTACATTGGGTGGTTCTTCGCAAGTATATGGCGTTGCGGCAGACTCCCTAGGACGGGTTTATGTGACTGGAAACTTCACTAGTTACAATGGCCAGACACGGAACCGTTTCTTCCGCTTGAACGCGGACCTCTCGCTGGATATGGGCTTTGCCCCTTCATTTAACAGTTCGACCTATCCGGTAGAAATGCTGCCTGATGGTGGATTCCTCGTGGGCGGCTACCAGAGCACGGTGGATTCGACCACCAGTTACGGTCTGAGCCGCTTCAACAGTGCGGGCGTATTGCAATCTTCCCCGACGCTCAGCAACTTCGGTTACGTGGATGGCGGGGCCAGCCCGAATGGTATCTGGGTGAATGATGACGGCTCCTATTTCATCGCCGGCTACTTCACCTCGGTCAACGGAACGACCCGTAATAGCGTGGCGAAGGTTAAAGCCGATGGAACACTGGATACCGCGTTCGCACCCACGGCTTTTCCAAACTCGGTCGTCAACGGCATCGCTGAAGGACCCGATGGCAAGGTGATCATCGTCGGCCAGTTCACTACGGTGGGTGGCGAAACCCATACCGGCCTGGCCCGTTACAATGCAGACGGCTCGCTGGACAGTTCGTTCCAGACTGCGGTGTCCAGCACCTCGTTCGTGCCCTACACCATCGGGTTCCAATCCGACGGGAAAATCCTCGTGGCCGGACGTATCTTCTATATCAAGGACAATCCATCGGCCTCACTGGAAACGCGATATGGTATCGCCCGTCTGAATACCGACGGCACGGTGGATACTACATTCAATGCCAATCTGAACAGCAGCGTTTACGTCTATGACATGATCGTCCAACCGGATGACAAGATCATCATCGTAGGCACCTTCACTTCCGTGAACGGCACTTCACGTGGTCGTATCGCCCGGCTCAACGCGGACGGCACCTTGGACACGTCGTTTGCCACAGGAATAGGAGCGAACAGCACGGTCTATTCCATCGCTCAATTGCCCTCAGGCGGTTACATGATCGGCGGCCTGTTCACGCAGTTTGATAACGACACTACCAAGAAGTATCTGACCAAGATCCACGGTAACCCGCCCACCCCGCCAGCACTGGCCATCATCAAGCACCCGCTGAGCCAAACGGTATTGGAAGGTGAGAGCGTGGACTTCACGGTGTCTGCTGTGGGCGTGGCCCCGTTGACCTTCCAGTGGAAGAAGGGCACGCAGATCATCCCGGATGCCACGAACGCCAGCTATCACATCAGCCACGTGGATGGAACTCACGCGGCAGATTACACGGTGGTGGTCACGGATGCAGTAGGCAATGTAACCAGCCAAGTGGCCACACTGACGGTGTCGGCTGGAGCCACCTTTGCCGCGTGGAAAGCCGACAAGGGTCTGACGCCCGGTCTCAACGACGGCTACAACGATGATGCGGATGGAGACGGGGTGAAGAACGTGGTGGAGTATGTCTTCAACACGCACCCGAATCAGGGGGGCAGCAAGCCGGTGATCGAGGAGATCAAGGAGAACGTCACGGGCACGGATTATCCGGCGGTGAGGGTGATCGCGTTGAAGGACTTGCAGGATATCGACGTGGTGGTGGAGGCGTCCACGGATGCCAACTTCTCGACGCTCATCCCGACGGTCACTACGGTGGTGGATCAGGGGAACGGGACGCAGCAAATCACCATCCGCACCACGACGCCGTTCAGCAACACCGCGAAGGTGTTCTTCCGGTTCATCATCAAGGATGTGGTGATCCCGGGATAAGAATGACAAGCCGATTTAACCCGCTGACTTTTCCGAAAGTCACTGGGTCGGTTGGGGGACCGAAGGGCCCGTGGAGGAAACTCTGCGGGCCTTTTTCGTTTACCGGTTTCGCTCGAATTGCTTCGGTCAAAAAAAGAAGCGCGACCATTGCTGGTCGCGCTTCGTGAAACAGTATCTAGGAATCGCTTACTTCGTCGCAGCGGCGTAGGCGGCGGAAACAGCCGTCCAGTCAACCACGTTCCAGAAAGCCTTCAGGTAATCTGGACGGCGGTTCTGGTATTTCAGGTAGTAGGCATGTTCCCAAACATCGCAGCCGAGAATCGGTGTGCCTTCGCAACCGGCCACTGCTTTGCCCATGAGCGGGTTGTCCTGGTTCGGCGTGGAGCAGACTTCCAGCTTGCCGCCGTTGACGACGAGCCAGGCCCAGCCGCTGCCGAAGCGCGTGGCACCAGCGGCTTCGAACTTGGCCTTGAATTCATCAAAGCTGCCGAAGGTGGCGGTGATGGCCTCGCCCAAGGCACCCGTGGGGGCGCCACCGGCGTTCGGGGCCATTAGCTTCCAGAAGAAGCTGTGGTTCCAGTGACCACCACCATTGTTGCGGACGGCACCTTTGATGGCGTCAGGCACATTGGCGATGTCGGCGACGAGTGCGTCGATGGATTTCTCCTCGAGCGGCGTGCCGGCGATGGC
This sequence comes from Verrucomicrobiota bacterium, assembly GCA_030834415.1. Taxonomy (GTDB): domain Bacteria; phylum Verrucomicrobiota; class Verrucomicrobiia; order Limisphaerales; family JAEYXS01; genus JAEYXS01. The sequence goes on from JAURFH010000012.1 coordinate 28,734, forward strand.
CTTGTTCAGGTTCGTCACGTAAGCATTGTGATGCTTGCCGTGATGGATCTCCATCGTCTGGGCATCGATATGCGGTTCGAGTGCGTCTTTTGCGTAGGGAAGTGCGGGTAGTTCGTAAGCCATAATGGTATCTTTATATGTTCAATTTCTCCGGGGAACCTCATCGGTTCTTGTCGCGAATGGGCCAACAATAGCAAAGGATCGGCCCTGACACAAGGGAGCGGGCAAAAAGAATCTTAAGCTAGAACGGCGATCATTCCGCCAGCTCGATGAAATTCTTCAACAACTGCAGACCCGCCTTCTGGCTCTTTTCCGGGTGGAACTGGGTGGCATACACGTTGTCACGCCAGACGGACGAGGTGAAATCCACGCCGTAATCCGTGGTGGTAGCCACGATGGCGGGGTCAGTGGGTTGCGGATAAAAGCTGTGGACGAAATAGAAGTGGCTGCCGTCCGGGATGTCCTTGTAGAGCGGGCAATCGGCGCGTTTCTGCCAGACCTGATTCCAGCCGATCTGGGGGATCTTGATACCGGCGTTCTCGGGAAACTTGACCACCTTGCCGCCAAAAACACTTAACCCCAGGGCGCAGCTGTTGAACTCCTCGCTCTTCTCGAACAGGGCTTGATATCCCACGCAGATGCCGAGGAAGGGGCGGCCGGTCTGGATGAAATCACGGGCGGATTGCAGCATGGCCTGCTTCTGAAGGGCATTGATGCAGTCATCGAAGGCACCGACACCAGGCAGCACCATGGCATGGGCGTCCTTCGTCTCTTCCGGTTTGGTGACGATCTGCACGTCTGCCCCGAGAAACTTCAACGCCTTATACACGCTGCGCAGGTTGCCCGCGCCGTAATCGATCAACGCAATCACGCCCGTAGCATAATGGCAGCCCGGCGCATTTCAACCGGTGAAATGGTTTATTGAATCCCCCGCCCCTTCACCCTTATGCTCCGCGCGTTCCTGATGCATCACTCCGTCGTCAACTCTGTCGGCATGGCCGTTCTCGCCTCTGGTAAGGCTGAGCCGTCTGCGCTTGCTGCCTATCCTATTTAAGCCGTGGCTACTGAAAACGTTACCAATCTAGCCGACAGCGAAATCCAGCCTGCTCCGACAGACTTTGGCGGCATCACCCGCCAGCTCGGCCCCGGCTTGATCATCAGTGCCGTTATCGTGGGCTCGGGTGAGTTGATCGTGACCCCGAAGCTCGGCGCCGAGGTGGGTTTTAAGTTGCTCTGGTTCATCATCCTCGGTTGCCTTCTCAAAGTCTTTGTACAGATCGAACTCGGACGCTACGCCATCACGCGTGGTCGTACGACCTTGGAAGCCTTGAACACCCTGCCGGGCCCCAAGATCATGGCGTCTTGGATTCTGTGGCTTTGGCTGGCCATGTATCTCTGTCTCGTGCCCCAAGTCGCCGGCATGGTCGGTGGCGTGGCAACGGCCTTCAAACTGGGCGGAGCCAACATCCCGGTCAGTGCGTTGGCAGTGATGATCGGGGTCAGTTGCGCCATCCTGCTGGTGATCGGGCGGTATCGCATGGTGGAGCGTTTCTCCACCGCACTGGTCGCCATCTTCACACTGACGACCCTGATCGCTGTCGGTGCATTGCAGTTCACGGATTTCGCCATCACAGGCAGCCAGTTGGCCAGTGGCTTCTCCTTTCAATTGCCGGATAATCTCGTCACCGCCTTTGGCGCTTTCGGCATCATCGGCGTGGGGGCTTCGGAGCTGATTTATTACCCCTACTGGTGCTTGGAAAAAGGCTACGCCAAAAAAGTGGGGCCAGATGATGGCACCGCCGCCTGGAAAGAACGGGCCAACGGCTGGCTCAAGGTGATGCGGATCGATGCTTGGGTGTCTTTCGTCATCTACACCACCGCTACCATCGCCTTCTACCTGCTCGGCGCGGCCATCCTGCACGCGAAGGAATTAAAAGTGGAAAGCGGCCAAATGATCGAGACGCTGTCCCAGATGTATCGCACGGCCTTCGGTGAATGGAGTTTTTGGCTCTTCCTGGTGGGCGCAGTCGTGGTGCTCTACTCCACGGTCTTCGGTGCTACGGCATCCAATGCCCGCCTGTTCGCAGATGCCTTAAGCCTTTTCGGCATCAAAAAGTTTCGCGACGGCGAGGAACGGATCCGCTGGATCAAGATCGGTTGTGTGCTGCTGCCCATCGCTTTCACCGGCGTTTTCCTCATCTTCGGCAATCCTGTCAAACTGGTCTTCTGGGGTGCTGTGGCTCAAGGGTTGATGCTCCCCTTCCTCGCGGGAGGTGCGTTGTATTTTCATTTCACCAGCCCGCATCACGAATTGCGGGCCAAGCCCTTGTCTCTGGCCTGTCTGAGCATCGCCGCCATCCTGATGGCTGCCTTGGGCATCTACCAAGTCATCAGCGCCTTCCAGGGTTAGTCCGGTGAAGATCCGCCAGCTAGATCAAGAACTCTGGGAAGTGACGGTGGACGGACCGCCCACCACGACGCATCGGGTCACAGTGCCATCAGCCATCGCGGAAAAACTCGTGGGACCAAATCCGGATATCGCCCGCTTACTGGAAGCCAGCTTTGAATTCCTGCTCGCCCGCGAGCCTAACACATCCATCCTGCGCCAGTTCGAACTAAGCGTCATCGGCCATTACTTCCCGGAATATTCGGCCACGATGCAGGCGCGGCTACGCAAGTAAGAGGCGATCAACGGCGCTCCATTATCGCGCGCACTTCATCGGCTTTCATCCCCTTGGTCGGCAGCGGCCAGCCAAGCAGATCGCCATTCGGCTGGAAGCCGCCACCATCCACATCCACAAAGATGGGATTGTGATAGGCACAAGGACGGATTTTCGCCTGGCTGCTCGTGCCGTAACCGGTGGACAGATTGGAATTCTCACCCATCGCCACCACGATCAGGTGGCTGTCTTCTGAGAGCGGCACGGTGATCGTCTGGTCGAACTTCACCACACCATCAGCAAACATCTTCGGGTTCGCCTTGCGGGTGAAATTCAGTTTGGGCATCTGGCGGCCGTTCACCAGCACCTGGACGCGGTCGATGTCGATCCAGTCGGTGCACTGCACCTTCACCTTGAGCTTGATGGAGCCCGTGGCCCGTGCCTCGCCACCGGGCTGGATGCCATCCTCCGTGGTCACTTGCAGGAAAGGTCCAGTGGTCAGGTAGCTCCGTCCGGCTTTCGCATGACGGGAAATCTCCTCGTGATTGATCTCGGCGGGCTTATCTGAGCTGCTCGGGAAATACATCCGCCAGCCGCCCACACCGTTGCCATAAACAGAGTGCGCATCACAGACCGCCGTGCCCCAATAACGATGCCCGCGATTAAGCAACTGCAGCCAGATGAACTCCCGCAGATACGTCACTGTTTCCTTACCCGAACGATCACGCCCGATGCGGAAGGGGCCATCATTAAGGATTTGCGAATCGGAATAATTCTGCGTCTCCACGCCCTCGATGAGGCGTTCCAACCCTAGGAAACCGCCGTCTGCCCGGCCATCGCCATCGCGGTCGATGAAATTGGCGACCATGTCCGGATGATTGATCTGCACCCAACGATGCGGGTTTTGCCCCTGGAAATCACGCAAAGTGATCGCGGTGATGCGCGGATCCGGGTCCCATTTCGGCGCGCCATTATCCTGGATGTTCCACTGCGGCGTCAGCGGGAACATATTGAAGTGTGCAGCGCCACCGGTGAGTTCCATACCGCTTACCGTCTGGATCTCATCCTTCAATCCCAGCTTCTCGATATGGGGACGCCAATCGTAAAGGCGGTTGTGTTCCGTGGTCGGGGCGAACTCCACGTGCTCCGCCGCCAGGTTGGTGATGCGATCATCCGTACCGCAAGTATTGTCGCCACTGGGCGTGGAGTGATTGTGGAAGTCCGCACTGATCCAACCCTTGGTATCCACCAAACGCTTCAGGACTCCTTTCACGACATACGTCTTGCCCGGCTCCAACTTCACTGTCTCGCTCAAGTGGCTGAACTCGATGCCGTGCGTCACGATGACTTTATACTCACCCGGGGGCAAACCCACGGAGAACTGGCCTTTCTCCGAATGATACTGGTCCACACAACCATGCGCGCGATTGGCCGGACCCAGGTCAGGATTCTTCGTGCCATTCACGCCGTGGAACTGGGCCTTGCACGGGATGCTCTTGCCGGTCTCATCCTTGATATCAAAAACGAAGGTTGAAGGGGCAGACATGATCGGATCAAAAGCGGCGATCGCTTTTGCTTCCACATTCACCCTGGATTTCACCGTCTCGCGGCCCAGATCAATGGCGCTGACTTCATAACTGCCCGGCCGCAAATTCACCTTGTAGGCACCTTGGGCATCTGGATACGCCGGGATCGCTTTGCCATCCACCACCACTTCGACTTTACCGGTGGTCACTGGCTTGCCGTTGGCGTCCTTGATGGTTCCGCTCAAGGTTCCCACCGGCCCCTTCTGCGCCATCACCACACCCATCGCTTCCAAAGGCGAATGACCTACCGCCAAGAAGCGTGCAAAGGAAATCTCCTCCCCGGGCTGCAACTCCACCTGCTTGGGCGGGGCGCTGAGGCCATCCACATTCACCCAAGCGTAAGAGTAACCAGCTTTGTCCGAGGGATCTTCGGCATCGGCCCAAGCGATGCCTCGTTCTGTCCCGCTTCGCGCGAACTTCGTCCAGCGATCATCTGGCGTTCCCTTAACCACTTGAGTGCTCTCATTGCGAAAGGTCGTGACGACCAACACGCCCTGCCAGCCATCTTTCAAACGATACTCATGGCGCTTGAACAGCCCCTTGTTATTCGCGGCTGTGGTAACCGTCTCGATGGCCGCCACCCCACCCTGGCCGGTCTTAGCCACGCGCACATAGGATACCATGCCCTGCTGCTGAGAGGGTGTGAAGATGACGATCTGGTCGTTGTTCTCTCCGCGCAAGGTCAGGTCATACAGGCACCCGGGCGTGATACCCGTTTCGCCGTAAAACGTGCTCATGTTGGCCCGGCGATATAGCGCGTTATGCGAGATGACGGCTTCCACCTTGTCGTTTCGCAACACGAAATCCCCGATGATGCCGTCCGCTTCTTTGCCCTTGGGCAGCTTGGCTACATCGTCCGGTCCCACCTCAAAAGCCTCGGCCGCTTTTAGCGTTTGCGAAGCGAAGTTGCAGCCGAGTAAAATTCCCATCCCCAGCGAAAGCAGATGCCTGGTGTGCCCGACGAGTCGTGTGTTCTTCATGCGAGATAACGCGACAATACCCCGCTCGTAATCCCTGACAAGTGGTAGTTCGGTGACGAATCGGCAACGGCTACGTTCAAGCCAGATTCCACTTTTCGAGCAGGCGATGAAATACGCGGTAAACAGGTGCGCGCTTATCGGCGAGCAGAGGTGTTTCCTTGGCGCTGACGCGAGGCAGGCAATGCACTGGATTTTCCGGTCGCAGCTCCATCAGCAGACGAGCATTTGTCTGGGTCGAGGCATCAGGTTTCGCCACCGCAGAAAGAATGAACTGCGCGCCAGCCTGATAGCGCTTGGGCAAAGCTTCTAACACCAGCAGCGCCTGATTGACCGCCCCCAACCTGTCTGCAACGACAATCAACGGTTTGGCTTTGAGACCAGTCAGCAACGTCCGCGAATCAAAGCCTTCACCTATTGGACTGAGCAAGCCCCCCGCCCCTTCCAACACCAGCAGGGCATAGCGAGCACGGACTTTCTCGATATGCTTCAACACAGCAGCTGGTTTTACGTGCTTCCGTTCCAACCGGGCAGCCACCAGCGGTGAGAGTGGTTGGGCGAAATGCCAAGGGTTCACCTCATCCAAAGTCTGTTTGTTCGCAGCCGCCCGCAGCAAATGCTCCGCATCCTCACGGCCGCCGGAACAGATGGGCTTGCATACGCCGACATCCACGCCTCTTTCCTTTAAGAAACGTGTCAAAAGACCACTGATCACGGTCTTGCCCACCCCGGTATCACTGCCGGTGACAAAAATGACTGTCTTGCGCATGTGCGAAAATAAAAGCACGCCAAGGAGCGGCTGGCGAGTTCGCACCTGAATTTTCGGCAAGGTAGGGCTAGCTGTCGCCCAGACAAGCAATTGTCGAAGTAGGGTACGTTGTTAAGCCGTTGTGTGATCATGTGGCGCTCTCATCCATGCGTCTCCGATGTGACGCCGCGAAGCCTGCCAGCCCTCCGGCAAATCAGCAACCTCCTCCAATGTTGAATCAAGTGCGAGCATCTCTGCCAAGCCGACTGGAACCGCGTCTCGAAGCTCTGGAGTGTCTCGTCCTGTGAACTGCCAACCATGCCAATGCGTCACGCGAAGAACTGGTGCACCCTCGACGATGGAGCGAAGCGTAATGATCGCGCGATTCGGTGGGTCTGGAAATGGCCAAGAGGTGTCCATGGGTTAAAGACTCGGTAACCCGTCAAGCCGGGTTAGCAGCAGCGTATGGTCAAACACGCTCTGAAACCTCCACGCTGCCAGTGACAATCCGAACGTCGGCCCGAGTGTCGGTGACGATGAAATCCTCAGTGCCGTGCAGCCCAATAGTGATTTCGGCGTCCGACCACTCCACTGGTGCGTGAATGGTCAGGGGGTAAATACAGGCAATCGAGAGATGGCCGTTGTGTCCCTCCCGGCGTAGAACAACCCGCAGGGTCCGATGCGAATCGGTGAGCTCAGCCATCTGGGCGTGCGAACCCCGCCAGCGACTCAAGAGAGCTGCAAAGTGACGCAGCATGTCGAGGCGTCCGTCTTTCCGTTCCGGCATTTGGGTGTTACTACTCATGCGTGTGCGAGTGCGCCTAACAGATATTGGACCAAACTCCGGTTTGGCCTAGTATGTTTGGTAGCAGGGCCTAGGGTTTCACTTGTGAATTGAGTTTACGCCACTTGCCCCAGTTTGCCAGCGGAGAATTTGGCCGAGTATCGGGTGTATACAGGTGATGAACTTTCCAGAATCCCGCTCGGATTTGGAGCACCGGCTGCGAAAAGAGTTTGGGACCGGGTGGAACCGGTCCTTACCAATCGGCGGAGGGCTTAGGAAAGCCGCCCCTTCCACATGCCTCGTAAATTTCGTTTCACCGGACGGCAAGCCTCGTTACTTTATCCCCGATATGGCGAAGACGATAACGGTAGCCACGGAACATTCCGGTGGCAGTGAGACCTGGCTGAAACCCTGGGTGCAGATGAAATACTTCAGTTTTCATCCCCAGATATTCACGGCCATGATCAAGCGCGTCTCGCAGGATGCCCAACCCGGCGCGCTGGTGCATGTCTATGACAAGGAAGGCAAGCCCTTCGGCATGGGCCTCTACAACCCCAAGGCCCGTGTTCCCCTCCGGGTCTTTCACCATGGTCCGGAACCGCTGGGCGAAGAGCTGTTCAATACCTTGCTGGACCGGGCGCTCGACCTGCGGCTGAACACCCTCAATCTGCCGGAAAAGACCGATGCCTTCCGCGTCATCCACTCCGATGGTGATGGCTTGAGCGGCTTGATCATCGACAAGTTCAACGATGTGCTGAGCATCGAGGTCCATAGCCTCGGCATCTTCAAGCGACTGCCGGACTGGTTGCCGATATTGCATGAGCGCCTGGGCACCAAACGTATCGTCATCGAGATCGACGAAGTGGTCGCCTCGATGGAGCGTATCAAGCCCCGTGACATCAAGACGGATGAAGTGCGCTCCGTGCGCATCCTGGAGCACGGTGTGAAGTATGAGGTGAATTTTGCCGAGGGTCACAAGACCGGCTTCTTCTGCGACCAGCGGGAAAACCGCCGCAAGCTCGCGCAGATGGTGAATGGCAAACGCGTGCTGGACCTGTGCAGTTACACAGGCGGCTTCTCCATCTCCGCCAAGCTGAACGGTGCCGATGAAGTGACCGGCGTGGATCTGGATGAAAAAGCCATCGCCCAAGCCAAGCGCAACGCCAATATCAACAATGCCCGCGTGGAATGGGTGCATTGTGATGCCTACTCTTACGCACGACAGATGCAACGCAACGGCGAGCAATGGGATGTGGTGATCCTTGATCCGCCGAAGTTCATCCTGAGCCGGGAAGAGGCGTTTGAGGGGGAACGCAAGTATGAGGATTTGAACCGTCTCGGCATCCTCATCACCAAGCCCGGCGGGCTTTTAGTGACCTGCTCCTGTTCCGGTCTGCTCTCCTTCGGTCACTTCGAGGAGATCGCCACCAAGGTGGCGCATCGCGAAGGCAAGCGCTTGCAGATCATCGATCGCACGGAAGCTGGCGGCGATCACCCCGTGATGTCGAACTGCCCAGAGAGTCAGTATCTGAAACTGATTTGGGCGCGGGTATTCTAACTACTCCCGCCAGACTGCGGTATCCCGCTCCAGCATTTCCAGCAACTGCACGTCTGCTGCGGGGAACTCGTAATCCCGCAATTGCGCCTGAGTGACCCACGCCAAGGCATGGCAATCAATCGGCTGTGGTTCACCGGCTAAGAGTGTGCAGCGGAAGAATTTCAGGTGCACGGATTTCTCGGGATAGGTGTGGGAAATCTCATCGATCAGAAGGCCCACAGCCACTTCGATACCCAGTTCTTCTTGAAGCTCGCGACGAAGGCACTGCTCGAAGGTCTCCGCGGGTTCACGTTTGCCGCCGGGGAATTCCCAGAGCCCGCCGAGGTGGTCTTGCGGACGGCGTTGGGTGATAAGCAACTGGCCGTCCCGAAACACGAGCCCGGCCGCCACTTCGATCACCTTCATAGCGAGATGCCTTACCGCCCGATGCTCTTATAAACGAAGCCCAGACGCTCCATTTCCTTTACATCGAAAAGATTGCGTCCGTCGAACATGATCGGATGCGTCATCCCCTTCTTGGCGCGCTCCAGATCGAGCTGCTTGAACTCGTTCCATTCCGTAGCTATCACCAATGCGTCGCAGCCTTCGGCCACCGCGTTCATGTCATCCACGTAGGTGACGTCAGCCGGCAGTAGTGATTTCGCCTTCTCCATCGCCTTGGGATCATGCACCCGCAGCTTGGCCCCTTCCTTCGCCAGCCGCAGGCAGAGGTCGATAGCCGGCGACATCCGCACGTCATCCGTGTTTTGCTTGAAGGCCAATCCGAGCACACCGATCTGCTTGTCGCGCAAGACCCAGAGCGTGTCCGTGATCTTCCGGATGAAACGCTCCATCTGGTTGGCATTGATGTTCTGGACTTCCTTCAGGAGGTCGAACTTGTAGCCAAGCTCTTCCGCGATCTTGATGAACGCACTCAAGTCTTTCGGGAAGCAACTGCCGCCAAAGCCCAGCGAGGCGTTGAGGAACTTGCGCCCGATGCGCGTGTCCATGCCGATGCCGTTTGCCACTTCCTCCACATTCGCACCGGACTTCTCACAGATGATGGAGACGGCGTTGATGTAAGATATCTTCAGCGCGAGGAACGAATTCGCCGCGTGCTTGATCAATTCCGCAGAATTGATATCCGTCACGATGATAGGTGCCTTGAAGGGCTCATAGATCTCCTTCATGGCCGCCACCGGACGCTCGGAACGGACACCGATCACGACGCGATCCGGCTTCATCAAATCTTCCACCGCGAAACCCTCGCGTAGGAATTCGGGATTGCTGACCACATCGAACTCCACCTGCGCCTTGCAATAGCGCTTGA
>JAURFH010000130.1 GCA_030834415.1 Verrucomicrobiota bacterium
TACGCCTCGTCATGGCTCTCATAGACATCCAGATCGGAGAACAGGATGCTATCCACTTTCTGTTCCGCCGCGTATTCGATCAGTTTGCCGGCTTTCCAGCCAGCGGCCCGGACAGAGAAGTTGTCAAAACCCAGTTTCACTTTGCCATTGGATACTGCCTGCGCACTGGCTGGCAAGACCGCGGTCGCGGCGATGGCGGTGGCGGTTTGTTGCAAAAATTTCCGTCGCGTTAATGTCTCCATATCCATGAAATCGTGTTTGCTCTGGGTTTTGCAGTAGTTCGCCTATCCCCCCTCGCGATTGCAAGTTTACGTTTGCCCAAATCTGCTTTTCCGCCCGGTCTCGCACTTTTTTGCAACAACCGGCTTTTCACAAAGCCAATCCATGTGTATAATTAAATCTGATTTACACAATTTAAAATATTCTAATTATGAGTAAAACTAAAAATAAGTGGAAGTTGTTCGTTGTTGCGTTTGCTTTGTCGCTCGTCGTCGTGGGTTGCCAGACCGGACCCAGCAGCTCTGACCTGACACAGATCCACGCCGCGGCGCAACAAGGGAACCCTGAAGCCCAGTATCAATTGGGGAACGCTTACTACTATGGCAAAGGGGTGCCGCAGGATTACAAGGAAGCCCAGATGTGGTACGACAAATCAGCCGCTTCCTACCGGAAGTAATTGCATCAACTCGGACGCTCTAAAGAAACAGCCTCGTGGATGGTCCACGGGGCTTTTTTATTGGGCTGCTTGGTGCTTTTCCACCGCCGTTGCCATGCTGCTGACGCTGCCCAAAATGCTCTTGGCAGCTGCTTGGTCGGGAATCTTAAGACCGAAGTTTTTGTCCAGTGCCACTACCAACTGCAAGGCATCTACGGAATCTAGTCCCAGACTCTCGGGACCAAAAAGAGGCTGATCGTCACCGATCTCCTCGGCGGTCACCTGAAGCATCAGATTTTCCACCATCAACTGTTTGATTTTCTGTTTCAGCTCAGTGTTTGTGTCCATGCAGTGATTCCCGATGTTGCGCCCCGCCAAAAGACGTCACCTCAGCCCCAAAATCAACCCTTTTGATACATCCCGCTTTCACAGAAGGAAGTTGGAACTCGATGTTTCCCCCCTAAAGGATTCCACCATCCACCTTCAGCACCGCACCCGTCACATAACTGGCTTCCGCCGATGCCAAAAAGCTTACCACCGCCGCCACTTCCTCCGGTTTGCCCAGTCTGCGCATCGGTATCTTAGCGGCGGCTGCCTTCTTAGCTTCCGCATCCATGCCGGCCAATGCCTCGGTCTCGATGTAACCCGGGCACACGCTGTTCACCGTGATACCAGCCCGTGCCACTTCTTTCGCCAATGACTGGCTCATCGCCACCACCCCCGCCTTGGCCGCCGCGTAATTCGCCTGCCCTGCCGGTGCCAGCAGTGCGCTCAACGAAGCCACGTTCACGATCCGCCCCCCGCGCTGTCCCATCATCGTCGGCACTACTGCTCGACACCCTAGGAACACCGCCTCCAGATTCGTCGCGATCACCCGTTGCCACGCCTCATCCGTCATCGTCGCGAGCAAAGCGTCTTCATGCATACCCGCATTGTTAACCAACACATCCAAGCGACCGTGTTTGTCGGTAATGGTTTGTACTGCCTCTTTCCACGCAACCGACGACGTCACATCCAATGAGATGACCTCCGCCCGGCCGCTGGAGACTTGCGCCAATTCTTCTGCTTGCTGGCGTTGCCGGTTCACCCCCAGCCACACGAACGCGTTCGCATCGCGCGTCAAAAATTCCCGTGCGATCGCCCGGCCCAAGCCGCCGTTTGCACCCGTCACCAAGATGATCCGTTTATTCATGCTTTGCTCCATCGTGCGCCGATCGCCTGCTGGTTGCAGCCTACCACACTCACATTAACCGACGTGGCCGCTTGACTCGCCACGCGTTCACACGCCAGCACACATTGCCAAGCGCTCGTCGCCGCAAATGCTTCACCCAAAATCTTCTTGGCCGACCACCTAGGCGCGATTGCGCTCGCCCAAGCCGCAGCCTCTGCCTTATCAGATGCCACGCAACCTGACAAACTGTCGCAGAGCCAGTCCACCGCACCGGCCTGCATCAATTCCATCTGCATCTGTGCCGCCGCTGTCGCCTTGGAATTCGAATCGTTAAAGGAATACGCGTCCGTGATACCTTCGAGCGACACCTTTCCGCTTGTCGCTCCTTTCAAATAGATCGCCCCAGCTCCTTCGCTCACCACCATTTTCGGTTCGAACAACGCACTGGCCTCCACCGTCATCCATTCCCCCTCCTCCGCGCTCACCACCAGGCACGCATCCACCTGCCCGCGCTTGATCCACTGGGCTCCCTGCGCAAGTCCCTGCAAAAACATACCCGGATCACCCACCAGCGTGTAATTGATCCCCGTGGCCCCCAACAACGCCGCCAGATGACTCGCGGGCGCATTGAACACCGTTTCGGGAAACACCAACGGACTCGCCGTCGCCGGATCGCGCAACACCTCATCATAAAACCGCCGCGAATAATTCACACAACCGGACATCACACAAAACACCACCCCCAACCTTAACGTCCCCTGCTCCACCAAAGCGCGGTCCTCTACCAATGCCCCCAGCGCCGCCGATACCGCATACTGGCTCACCGGACTCGTCCGCCGAAAACGTGGGTGGGTGATAAATGCCGAACGTGTCGCAGGTTTCGGAACCTTGCGTGCGCGCAGAGTCTTCGTCGTGCCCGCCCGCACAGATTCATCTACCGGCAATGGCTCGCCAGCTTGCAACGCCGCTACCAAATCTGCCGCTGTCCACCCAGCGGGTGAAACTGCTCCCCATCCTGCTGCGATGATACGGCTCATGACCACCTCCGGAAGATGAGTGTCGCATTCGCACCGCCAAAGCCGAACGAATTGCTCAACGCATACTCAAAACTCGCCGTCGCGGGTTCCCTCATTAACTGGAACTGACAGGCCGCATCCGCCGTCTGTGTGCCTCGCATAGGCGGCAACCATTGCCCCGCCAACGCCTGCAAACAGATCACCGCCTCCACTGAACCCGCCGCGCCTAAGAGATGTCCGATGCTCGCCTTGGTGGAACTCACACGCATCTGCGCAGCCTGTTCTCCTGCCCAACGGCTTATGGCATGCGCTTCCGCCACATCATTCATCGGCGTGCCGGTGCCATGCGCGTTGATATAGCCGACTTGCTCCGGCGCGATACCCGCCACTTGTGTCGCCTCATTCATCGACTTCAATGCCGCATCCCCCAGCGGATGTGGTTGCGTCAAGTGATGCGCATCCGTGGCTGCACCATAGCCGACCACTTCACCCAAAATGTTTGCGCCCCGCGCTTGCGCGGACTCCCAAGATTCCAACGACAACACCGCTGCGCCTTCGCCGAGTGCCAGCCCATCCCGTTGCGCATCGAATGGTCGGCAAGTCGTCGTGGAAAGCGCCTGCAAAGAATCGAAACCCGCGAACACCAACTGGCACAACCCATCATATCCGCCGGTCAGCACCCGCTCTACCTCACCATACCGGATCATCTCAAACGCCTGGCCGATGGCATTGCCGCCCGAGGCACACGCATTTGCAATCAACGTCACCGGCCCGGAAAATCCCAACGCCTCCGCCACATCCAGCACCTGCCGCTGCGCCTGATACTGCACCACGCGTGTGGCTTGACCGAAAGACTTCTCCGGCGAAGCGATCGCTTGACGGTAAAAAGCCTCTCCAAAATTCATTCCCCCGCTCGTTGTCCCCAGCACAATCGGCAGGCGCGCCCCACCATTCCAACCAGATTGAGCCCACGCTTCCTCTGCCGCCATGAATAACAACCGCGAAGCCCGGTCCATCCGGCGCCATTGTTTGCTTGAGAGCCGCGCACTCGGGCTCTTCAACGGGATCTCCGCCTGGGCTGCGGTCTTCACCCGTTGCCGAGAGACATCGAAGAATGTGACCGGTGTAAATGATGTCTGACCCTCCTTAAAACCCATCGCATTCACCTCCGCGCCAGCCCCCAGCGCCGTCACCATGCCGACTCCAGTCACCACTACCCTTTGTCGGGGCATGGGATTGGCGGCTGATCCTTGAAAAAACAACATGCGTAATCGGTTTGTTCCCTGCGACCATAGAAAGCCCGCCCCCTCCAAGTCAACGCCAGCGACATTTATGCAGATTAAGGGCAATTGAACGTTGCAATCTCGGTGTCATATAGGAAAATCCGCCTCGGACTTGGACTGGTCAAAACCCTGATAGAACGCCATGAAACTGATCACCATTTTATTTCTCGCCTCCACCCTCCTCGCTCAAGCCGCCCTCAACGTGACCGTGGGGGACATCTCGGACAAACGCACCACCGGTAAATTCTTCCAAGGTCTGGATGTGGAGTTGAAAATCTCCGGACCAGAGATGGCGAATTGCAAGGGTGTGCGTGTGGTGCTCAAAAAGGCCAAGGATGACTCCGGCAAAGCCATCCCTGAGAAAGAAAGCATGTTCAATGATGGCCGCTTCAGCGAACCACAAAAGGCATTCGGCGGATTTAACAACGGAAAGAAGAAAGAATTCGACGAGTATCAACTCAAACTGGAACTGGAAAACCCGGATCGCTCCGCCAAAAGCCTCACGGTGGACGCCACCGTGGAATTGCTCGTCCCTTCCCAAGACCCTAATTCCATTCTCACCGTTGAGGTGGCCAAAGTGGCCGATCAACCGCTCGCTCACGACGGTCTGAAAGCCACCGGCGCGACTATCACCTTCAAAGCCCCGACAGCCGACCGTGCCGCCTATACCATCAGTGATCCCAAGGGCAAGATCGGGTCGATTGAGTTCTGTTCGCCCGATGGCGAGCCGCTCAAAACCAACGGACGCATGTCCAGCAACTTTCCCGGCAGTAAGAGCATCAATATAAATCTCCGTGACAAAGCCCCGGCAGGTATGGTGGCCAAAATCTACCTGATCACCGATAAATCCATCGTCTCCGCTCCCATCAAACTCTCCGGAGTGGCCCTGCCTTAGGCAGTAGACGTTTTGATAAAATTTTCCCCTCGCCAATCCATCCGCTTCCGGAAAATATTCCCGGGTGAATGAGCTGAGCTGGTAGCTCATAGCAAGAAAGCGTGTCGCCAATAGTTTGTCGGAACCAATGATTCTTATCCTGTCTATCGCCATCGCCCTGCTGGTCGCAGTATTGTTCTTCAAAGATTTCTTTGAAGATTGGTCAGACTTCAAACACTGCCTGTCCCTTCCCTCTTACGAGCAAGATGGTCTGGCCAGCTATCGCAACGACCCGGAACGCAATGAGGACGACGGCTACGAGGCGCTGAAAACCTTCAGCTACCTAGGCTTGGTTTTCGGCAGCGGCTTGCTCATCTTCATCCTGTTCTCCAATCAGTATAACGCCGGTCTCTAGTCGTTGGTGGACTGAACCTCATGGTGTCCGGATGAATGGACTCATCCTGCTGTATTTTCCCCTTCTCGAACTGAATGTCCTCAGGCTATTTTACGTCCCATAATCACGATTAGCCTTGTTGCGACCATGAATTGCACCGCCATGCGTAAAAACCGATTTGCCACCTTTGGCCGCGCCCTGCTGGCGCTCTCCCTGTTCACGCTCACTGCCGCGCAAGCCGCGAACTGGCCCAACTGGCGCGGCCCGGATTACAACGGTTCATCCCCTGCTAAGAACCTCCCCACCAATTTCTCGAAAACTGAGTCCGTGCTCTGGGCCGCCGATCTGCCTGGCCCCAGTGCCTCTACTCCGGTCATCTGGGGTGATAATGTTTTCGTCTCCTCGCTGGATAATCGCACCCGCGATCTACTTGCCATCTGTCTGGACCGCAAAACTGGCAAAGAGATCTGGCAGCAAAAAGTCGGCATCGGCATCCAACAGGATAACCGCTCCAATCAGGCCTCTCCCTCTCCGGTCACCGATGGCAAGATTGTCGTGTTCTTCTATGGCAATGGCGACCTCATCGCCTTCGATCTTGATGGCAAAAAACTCTGGCAGCGCAACATCCAAAAAGATTACGGCCAATTCGCTTTCCTCTGGACCTTTTCCACCAGTCCGGTGCTCTTCGAGAACACGCTCTACATGCAAGTCCTCCAGCGTGATGTACCCGTGAATGGCCGAGGCCGCACCGATGGCCCGAATGATTCTTACCTGCTTGCCTTGGAGCCGATGACCGGCAAGGAGATGTGGCGCAAGGTTCGCCCTTGCGAGGCGGTGCTGGAAGCCAAAGAAGCTTTTTCCACTCCCATCCCGGTCGAGTTCAAAGGCCAGAAACAACTGCTCATCGCCGGTGGTGATTACCTCACCGGCCACGACCCCAAGACTGGCGACATTCTTTGGAGCTGGGGCACTTGGAATGAAGCCCGCATCACTCACTGGCGGTTGGTTCCCTCGCCTGTCTTCGGTGATGGTATCGCCCTCGTCTGTGCGCCTAAGAAAGAACCCGCGTTCGCAGTGAAGCTCGGCGGTATAGGCAAGCTCCCGGATTCCGCCATCGCCTGGCAAAGCGAACGCGCGGGTGCCATCAGTTCGGACGTGCCCACACCGGCCTTCGCGAACGGTGATTTCTACGTCTTGGGCGATGCGCCGAAGAAAGTTTCCCGGGTCGCAGCAAAATCGGGAGAAGTCAAATGGACCGCCCAACTTCCCGGCCGCGCCAAGTATGAATCGTCACCCACCGTGGCCGATGGCAAGGTTTATGTGATGAACTTCAAGGCCGAGGTGGTTGTCCTCAATGCCGAGAACGGCGAGATTCTCCACACGGCTGCTTTGGGCGACCCTACCGATGACATGACCCGTTCGGTCATTGCGGTGGCGGGTAACAACCTCTTCATCCGCACCAACACGAAACTCTACTGCATCGGCCAAAAACAATTGGCGAAGCAATAGCCACTCTCTGCTTGTAAGGGTCGCCGCTCTCCCTTGAGCATTGCTGCATTCCTTAGTCATTGGGATTTCGGCATTCGTCATTTTCTATTCCCCCTAACCGCTCGACAATTCACGGCTTTCATTACAAGTTCCCCTGACCCTGCCCGCCTTGGCGGCTGGGCTGTTCATGAACAACGCTTTGCCATTTCATCTCGCCGGTCGCCTGCCTGCTCCCGGTGATAACGTCGCCATCGCCTCGCAACGCCTCGACGCTGGCACCGTGATCGACTTCCAAGGCCAGCCGCTGACCATCACGCAAACCGTATTGGAAGGCCACCGCTTCGCCATCGCGCCCATCGCCGTGCGCGACAAGTTGCTCTCCTGGGGATTGCCCTTCGGCTTTGCCACCAAGCCTTTGAAACCAGGTGATTATCTCTGCAACGAGATGATGCTGACCGCGCTGAAATCGCGTCGCCTCGATTTCCCGCTGCCAACGGCACCGAATTTCCGCGACCATTTCGAGCCCTATCAACTGGACAAAGCCAAGTTCACCCCCGGCGAACAAGTCTCACTCGTTTCCGAACCACGCACTTTCATGGGCTACGCTCGCCCGGGGAATCGCGGAGTTGGCACGCGCAATTACATCATCTTGCTCGGCACCAGTTCCCGCACCGCCAGTTTCGTGCGCGCACTCGAGGAACGCCTCAAGCCCGACCTCGCTGGCTGCCACAACATTGATGGCATCGTGGCCGTCGCCCATACCGAAGGCGGTGGCAATCATCGCCCCAGCAATTACGACCTCATCCTGCGCACTCTCTCGGGCTTCCTGACGCACTGCAACGTCGCCGCGGTGCTTGCCGTGGATTACGGCACGGAACCAGTGAACAATCGCGCACTGGAGGCTTGGGCGTTGGAGAACCATTACCCGCTCGCTGATGTTCCCCATCAATTCCACACCCTCATCGGCAGCATCGAGTTTGAGCTGCGCCGTTGCGCGGAGATGGTTCGGGCGTGGATTCCTGAAGTAGAAAAACTGGAGCGTACACCTCAACCTATCCGCCATCTGCGACTCTCGCTGCAATGTGGTGGCTCGGATGCCTTCTCTGGTGTTTCCGGCAATCCCATCGCCGGTTGGATCGTGAAAGAAGCCATCCGTCACGGTGGCTCCGGCAATCTAGCTGAAACGGATGAACTCGTGGGGGCCGAACCCTATGTGTTGGCGAATGTGAAAGACCTCGCCACGGCGGAGAAGTTCCTGACCACCATCGACCGATTCGAAGAGCGCGTGCACTGGCACGGTGCGAGTTCGCAGACGAATCCTAGTGGTGGCAACCTCTATCGCGGCCTCTACAACATCGCCATCAAATCCATCGGTGCGGGACGCAAGAAAGATCCTTCCCTGCGCCTGGATGAGATCATCGCTTATGCCGAGCCCATGACTTCGCCGGGATTCTATTTCATGGACAGCCCCGGCAATGATCTGGAAAGCATCGCCGGTCAGGTCGCCAGCGGTTGCAATCTGGTCCTCTTTGTCACCGGCAACGGCTCCATCACGAATTTCCCCTTCGTCCCTACCATCAAGATCATGACGAACAGCAACCGCTTTCGTCTGCTCTCGAACGAGATGGACATCAACGCCGGACGTTACATAGATGGCGAGTCCTTTGAAGCATTGGGTGATGAAGCATTCGATCAAACCCTGGGCGTCGCTTCAGGTGAACGCACTGCGGGTGAACGCGCTGGTCACGCCCAAGTGCAGCTCTGGCGCGAATGGCAACAGACGGAGCAGCCTAAAGTGCCCACGCACGAACTGACGCCCCTGTTACCCGGTAAACCGATTGCGCTGACATCCGCTGGTTCCGCTGAACTCAAAGAACTAAATCTGCCCACGACGTTTGCCGCTCTGCCTGTCGGTTCGCACCTCGCCACGGACAGCGTACGCCTTATCCAGCCCACCAGCCTCTGCGCTGGCCAAGTCGCGCGGCTCATCACCGAGCAGTTGAGCCATGATGCAAACCTCACTTCGGCCAATGCCCCACGATTCGTCACCCTCCAACACACCGAAGGCTGCGGCGTCTCGGGCGAAGCCATTGATATTTTGGAACGCACGATGGCCGGTTATCTCCTGCATCCCAGTGTGAGTCAGGCACTCTTGCTGGAACATGGCTGCGAGAAAACGCATAACGACACGATGCGGCAGTATCTGGGTGCTACCGGAGCTGACCTCGGCAAGTTTGGTTGGGCGAGCATCCAACTCGATGGCGGCATCGAATCTGTTACTCAACGTGTGCGCGACTGGTTCTCACAACAGGCTGCGAGCCACACCACCCGGCGCCAGTCGGCCAGCATTGCGAATCTGCGCATCGGCCTCGGCAGCGTAGGCCCGCTCACCTCAGCAAGTGCCACTGCGTTCGCCTTGATTATCCGTCATCTGATTCAACACGGTGCCACCGTTGTGATCGCGCAGAATGCTTCCCTATTCACAGACGAAACGTTCGCAAAACACTTGGGTGCAACTCTGGAACCCACACTCGCCTACGCCCAAAGATTCACGCAACCGGGCCTGCACGTGATGCAATGCCCCTCCGATCATTGGGTGGAAACCGCCACCGGCTTGGGCGCTTGCGGCGTCGAACTCATCCTCGCCTTCACGCATGACCGCATCCTGCAAGGCCATCCGCTGATCCCCGTCTTGCAGATCACCGACAGCACCGAACTGCCAGTCAAAGATGTAGATTTGATGATGCCTCAAGACACAGCTACGGGACATGCCCGTCGCATTTTCGACCTGCTCCTCCGCACCGCGGAAGGCCATCACATCGTGACCGCCTGGCAGCAGAACAACATCGACTTCCAAGTCAGCCGCGGCCACTTCGGCGTCTCCACTTAAAAACGCTCCGCCTCGGATTCCGGGCATACGAAATGAAATTATATAATTTCATTTCATGTTTTGAATATTTCTCAAATCCGCCTCGTCCATTCTCGCATGCCCGAAGAAGTCGAGGAGGTGGAGTTGGCATCGGACCACCGCTGTCGTTTAGCGGTGGTCCTAGGCATTTGTCTGATGGCAATTTTTGGCCCGCCAGACATACATGGCGCTTCTCTCCAATATACCCCTCAAACGAACACCGTACCGCTTAAAGGTTTGGAGCGACGTGCTCAGGGTAAAACTTCCATCACTTGGGAATACCTATATCTCCGCCACGTGATGACGGGCCCGAATGAATTCAACTGGGAGCATCTTGAATCCAGGTTGAACCGTGCCAGCGCGACGGGAAAGCAGATGATTATTCGTCCGGTTATGGATGTCTGGTCCACTTATCCAGTCCTACCGGGCTACTTGACCAACATCTCCGGTGCCACTTTCAAGGTGGATGACAAGGGTTATTATATTGGCTATCCCAAAGGGGGCATCGTCCCGGTCTACACCAATTCCGAAACTCGTTCAGCCATCACCTCTTTCATCAGTGCCTTCGGCGAAAGATACGATGGCGATCCGCGCCTCGGTTTCGTCGAAGTCGGCCTCATCGGCACCTGGGGCGAATGGTGGAACATCAACGTCAGGAGTTGGCCAGAGACTTCCGTCCCCGTGGAGTTGAAGCGTGAGGTATTGAAATCGTACCAAACTTATTTCAAAAAAACCAAAGTGCTCATGCGCTGGCCGGATAAGGACCTGGCCGAAATTGACTTCGGTTATCATGACGACTGGTTTGCATTTTGGAAAACCCCCGATTCACTCCATAAAAAACAGACCACTGCCGGTCTGGAAACTTTGTTCCGCTGGCAGAGCAACCCCATAGGTGCACGTCTACATCCCGACTTCGACACACCGGAACGGGTCAAACAGCTTCCACCCCAGCTTGTCACTCAAGATTATTTACTGCGCCTGATCCAACGCGACCATATCTCTTGGGTGCGAACCCGTGATGATCGCCGCAACACTCCACTGAATCTGTTGTTAGATTTGGAAGACCTCGCACCCAAGACGGGCTACGACTCTACGTCTCCGAGGCGAACTGGAAACGGGAAACCCGCCCGCAACAACTCCACCTCAGCGTGACCGTCACCAACACCGCCGTCGCCCCGTTCTACTACCCTTGGCAAGTTGAAGTCGGCCTGTGGCATGACGAGAAACTGAAACAAACCTGGCCGGTCGATTGGAACATCACCCGCATCATCCCCGGGGAAGGAGCCATTACCTACACAGCCACGTTGGATAATTTCCCTCGCCGCTTGAAGAATGCCCGCCTGCTTCTCCATGTAGTGAACCCGTTGAAAAGCGGCTCCCCTCTGCGCTTTGCCAATACGACCCAAGACCAAGATTTTAACGGCTGGCTGACCTTGGGGAACATCGAGAATTATTGACTTCGAAAAAGCTGCTACCGCCGAAAACTCAATCGGTGCTCTACCCGTTTCATCTGCGCGTATTCGAGTGGCGGCAGGTCGGTCAGTGTGGGTGATTCCGTTTCGTTCAAGATGGCTTTGGCCATGCGTTGAAACTCAGTGTAACGACCCCACTCCAACTTGGGCGAGTGCGCGATTTGTCTTAACAGACTGCGCCATTCGATGATTACCCGGTCGATATCACCCACGCCCAGATGCTCCGTGAGCCAGGATGTTTTGTTAGCCGGATTCCGGTGTACCGCCGCCACAACCAATTCCGCTCCCGAACCATACTTCAGGGGCAACCCGTTCTCCAGATAACCCGTGATGCTCTGGTAACTGTATTTTTCATGACAGGCCAGCGCGAGACGACCACCCCAGCGGCTCTCCTCATTGCAAAAGCGGAACCCGGCATCGAGGTTCGCGATGTCGTAGATCAATTCCTCCAATGGATACGTCTCATCTTCCAGCGCCGCTGCGATAGCCAGTCCATCCCCGTGCTGGAAAAAGCTCACCACCCGTCCACGACGGGTGGGTGCGCCGTCTGCTTCCACCAGTCCCAACCTTCGCCAAAGCAAAGCCGTACCTGTAACCGTGGGTAATTCGCGGCATGTCTCCACCAGTTCACACATGCTGCACTCAGGCGGCAGGATGTCACGGGTGGTCGGGTTCCACAGCGGCACGCCATGCTGATCCACCGGCACCGACATCGTCAGTCCGGCGATGCTCACGTGTGCCATCACCCGGTGCTCCATCCGCTCGAACTTCACCACCGGCGTGCCTTGCTGGGCCAACTTCTCCGCAAGTAAAGGCTCCACCTGCTCCTGCCAGGCCGCCAAGGAAACCTGCCGCGCATTCCAGACCGTCAATCGCCGCACCCACTTCGCCAGTAGCACGCGTTCACCATTCAACAGATCGGCCACCCCCACGGCACGACCATAGGTTTTCTGACCATCCTGTTCCCCGATGACGCAGAGTTGTCCCGGACCAACCTTTTCCAAGGCTGCTGCTTCGGTCAGCACTGACCGCAGATGCGGCACTGGCTGCCCATCTTGCAACTCGATGCCGGCGATCTGGATTTCTCCCACCGGACACATCTTGAATGAGGGCAACGCCTCCCATTCACCCCGGCTATTACGCAACTCGCGATACCGCCGCCGCACCAATCGCGCGCGCTCGCCATCCGTCTTCAATCCGCACGGCGTCTTCGGTTGTTTCATCGATCGCCCCCCACCGAGAAAGATCGGCTTGGTTGTG
>JAURFH010000131.1 GCA_030834415.1 Verrucomicrobiota bacterium
TAAACAGACAGGCAACGATGCCTAGGCGCAACAGTGTGGACATGGGAAAAGCCTAATGACGGGCGGCCGGGAAAAGCAATGGGAACATTGCGTTGCCGCGAATCCGCGACTTACGCGGTCAAGGTCCAACGCGCCTGTCGCAGCACCGCCAACTTCGGTTCTTTCATGCTCTCGTACCAGACGGTGAGCAGCGAGCCATCGGCCAGTTCCACGGTGCTGGGGTAGCCGAGGTCGCCACCTTTACCATCGCCGGAGATGGTCATCGGTTCGCTCCAGGTCTGGCCGTTATCCGTGCTGAGGCGGGCTTGATTGCCATAGGGGGCGCGGCGGTAACCATAGGTCATGAGCAGGCGACCATCGCGCAGCTTGAGCAGATGCGAGGGCAATCCCCAGACACCGATGGGGTGCGGCTCACTCCAAGTTTTGCCGCCGTCGCGGGACTCGGATTGCAGGGTCTCACCAGAGTTCAGGTTTTTGCCCTGATTACGGATCTGTGCGATCAAAGTTCCGTCTGCTGCTTCAACAGCGTGAAGCTCGTGGTAACCACGTATCACGTCATCGTCCTTGCGAGTGGGGATCACGGCGAGCCAGCGCCAGGTCAGGCCGTCATCCAAGGATTCGCACACGCCGATCTTTTTATCACCGGTCCACAATTGTTTGCCGGCATAGAGCAGACGGCCATCGCGCAATTGAATGGGACCGTGCGGACTGTTCACCATGGTGGGCAGGCGCGAAGACCAGGTCTTGCCGCCATCAGTGGAGCGGATGAGCCATTCGCCGAGGTCGGAGCTGCGTTCTTCATCGCTCAAGCGGGCATGGGCCGCCTTCCAGCGGGCGAACTGCTCCGGCGTCATGCCCTTGGTGACCCAGCCTTTCGCGGTCAGTTCAGCGAACGAGCTCGCCTTCTTCAGATAGGGTTCGTAGGCGAGCGAGGTGAACGTGGTGACGATGAGCGTGCCCTTGGCGGTTTCGAGCACTCCGGAATCGCGATCATCGATAGCGCTGTCGAGCAAGACGCGGGGCCAAGTCCACGTCGCGCCTTCATCGCGTGACGTCATCGCATGCACCTGGCCGAAAGGACAGACGTGAGATTCACGCCCACCGGACCAAGTGACCCAAAGCTCGCCATTCGCCCGTCGCGCGATGGTCGGCCAGCCATGATAATACTCCGGCTGCTGGCTGATGACCTTTGTCTCAATGATCTTTGCAGTAGGAGCAGCCAAGGCGCGTTGCGGCAGACCGGCCATCAGGGCGACGGAGAAACCGCTTGCGGTCTGGAGGAATCGACGGCGAGTGACGGCGTTAGATGAATCAGTGTTCATGGCAAAGGTGGATGGCTATGAAAGTAACGTCCTGTTGAAGCTCTAGCCAAGCATGATGTTACAGCTAAAGCACCGGCTAACATTCCGACTGAGTTTGCTGTTCGTTGCTATAAAAATTCAGAAAGCCACCTGTGCTTATCCACTTTTAAGAATATGAATGGGCTGATAAGCATTAAGCTAATGAAACCAAGCAAACTTCTCCAAGGCATCTTGCTGGCCATATTGCTGCTCCTGCCAGTTCAGTTGGTTGCGGCTGAATTGCAACTGGCCAGCTTGTTCAAGGACCACTCCGTGTTGCAACGCGAGGCCGAGGTTCCGATTTGGGGATGGGCTGATCCGAATGAGGAGATCAGCGTCGAGTTCGCCGGGCAACGCGTCACAGGCAGAGCCAATGCCGAGGGCAAGTGGGTGGTGAAGCTCAAGCCCATGAAGGCTAACGCGGCTCCGCAAGAGCTGGTGGTGCAGTCCAAGCTTACGAACAAGACATTGAAACTCACTGACGTTCTCATCGGTGATGTGTGGCTCTGCACGGGGCAATCCAACATGGTGGTTCCCGTGCGCAATGCAGCAAATGGAGATGTGGAGGCGCAGGCGGCGAAGTATCCGCAGATCCGTTTTTTTCATGTAGCCACCGCGTCCGCGGAAACGCCTCAGACTCTATGCGGCGGCGAATGGAGTACATGCACTCCCGTCACCGCGCGGAATTTTTGTGCGGTCGGTTACTTCTTTGGTCGTGAATTGCACACGAAGCTGAATGTGCCGATCGGATTGGTTCAGTCGTCCTTGGGCAGCACTGCGGCCGAATCATGGACGAGCCAGGCTTCGATGAAGAAGTCTAAGGAATTCAAATCTCTGGCGGATGCCAAGGTGGAGGTAGAAAAGCAGCCGGGCGACCGAGATAATAAAGCTGCTGTCGACAAAAGCCTGCCGGGTGGACTCTACAATGGCATGATCGCTCCTTTGGCGCCCTATGCGGTGCGCGGCGCCATTTGGTATCAGGGTGAGAACAATGCGAGGGACATGGTTCGGGCAGAAGCCTATCGTCGCCTGCTTCCGACAATGGTCAAAGGCTGGCGGGAAGATTTCGGCCAGGAGTTTCCGTTCTACATCGTGCAGTTGGCCGGCTTCGCCAAGCGCGGCGATTCTCCAGCCAGCGACCCTTGGCGAGTCAGCGTGTGGTCGGTCTTGCGGGAAAGTCAGGCCATTGCTGCCACTACCCTGCCCAAGAGCGGTCTGGCGGTGGCGATCGATATCGGCGAGGCACAACAAATCCATCCCAAAAACAAGCAGGATGTCGGACGTAGGCTGGCGCTGGTAGCGTTGGCCAAGGAGTATGGCCAAAAGCGGGAATATTCGGGTCCGGTATTTTCAGCGGTGAAATTTGAAGGTCCCACTGCGGTGGTGAGTTTTACGCATGCGGACGGGCTGGCGGCCAAAGTGGGCGGGGCCGTTACCGGATTTGTGATCGCGGGTGACGACGGGGTATTTCAACCTGCTGAAGCCACCATTGAAGGCAACACCTTGCGGGTGTCTTCGCCAAAAGTTTCGAAGCCAATCGCGGTGCGTTATGCTTGGGCGGCATATCCAGATTGCAACTTGGTTAATGCTGCCGGTCTGCCGGCGGTTCCGTTTCGTTACCCGATGAAGTGAAAGAGCCGCTCAGGAAGGAGTGCAGCGACTTCGCGGCACATCATTTGTCTTTGAACACTTGCTGCACGAAATAGTAGAGCGCCTGTTTCCACTCGGGCGCATCGTGGCCGTGGGTGGCCACATGCCAGATGTGCGGGACTTTGTTCTCTTTCAGATAGGCGTGCACACCCTGGCTGATGTTGATGAGGCCATCTTGATTGCCGCAGGAGAGCCAGAGGAGTTTTAATTGTTTGGTCGCAGCCGCCGGATTGGGCAGGAGTTCGGCTGGCTTCTTGGTGTTCGGGGCGGAGGAGAAGCCGCCGACCCACGCGAACTTGTCGAGGTGGCCGAGGCCGAAGTTCAACGATTGCCCACCGCCCATGGAGAGACCGGCGAGGGCGCGATGTTCGCGATCGGGGTTCACGCTGTAGCGGGCCTCGATGAAGGGGATGACGTCATCCAGCAAATCGCGCTCGAACGCAGTGAAGGCAGGGGCGGCGGCGAAGACGTTGCCTTCCGCGCGATCGTTCTTCTGCGCACGGCCATTGGGCATCACGATTATCATGGGCTGGGCTTTGCCGTCGGCGATGAGGTTATCCAGCAGGATATCCGGCGCGGCGAAGCGTTCCCATTCTGTTTCATCCCCGCCGATGCCGTGCAGCAGGTAGAGCACGGGATACTTCTTCTCCTTCGTGTAGCCGGGCGGCGTGTAAACGTTCAGCTTGCGCTTCGTGCCCACGGTCTTCGAGTCATACTCGATCATTTCCAATTTGCCGTGGGGGATGTCCGCGCGCTTTTTATCGAAGCCGTCAGGCGGCACGGGAAAGGCGGGTTTGTCATCTTCGTTCAGGTAGATCTTGCGGCCGGTAATGCGGGGTTCACCTTTGGCAGGGGCAGCTTTCTCTTGGGCCAAGACGGGCAAGGCGACGGCAAGCAGCAGGCTAAGGGTTAAGATTCGCATAGTTCTGATGATGAGGATTGAACACCTGCGGTGGCAAGCGGTTGCGGACAAAAGGGGGCGCGGTCGCGCATGCGGGACCGCTTGAAGGTTTGAATTAACACAGCAAGAGCAGTATTGAACGGCATCCAAGAAGAGGGAGCTTAGATATCAATTGTCATCGCATTTTTTACACGGTCCGGCTTGCGGATGTTGAAGCGGCTTAAAAGCCGCGCTCCTCCCGATTCATCCCGGAGGGATGAAAGCGTGTAGATCGCATGAGTCGTCAAACGGAATGGGAGTTCAGCTACCCCGATTAAGGTCGGTGATGAGACTGAACTACTTCTGCGACTGTGAAGTTTGAGGGGCAATAGTTGTTGCGTTCATCTGGTTTGATAGCCGCCCAATCGACGGGCTTCGCGGGCAGGGGAATCTCTCTATAAAGCACGCCGTCGCGGCTTACCGCCGCGAGAGCATCGCTGAAATCCACTTTGGCTGAGCGCCATGCTGAGGTTTCAAAATCCATTATGCTTTGATGCCAGACGCCACCTGTATCACGAATGTAGAAGCTAACTCGATAGCCTTCGACCACGTTGTAATAAGACTGCACAACACAATACTCCGCCCCCTTTGGCGAGGTGCCTTGGACTACAATCCCGCTATGCCAAGGAAGTGCCGGAGAGACTAACCAGTACAGATAGCCAAGGTAGATGGATGCGCTACAAACGCCGGTTCCCCATAATACTTTACGAATGCCCGTTGCGCTTTTCCTAAATCGGACGACACCCCAAACCAAGCCTACTATTGGTCCCAAGATGAAAAGCGCAAAGAGCACAAAGATGTAGAACAGGGCCATGGGGTCTAAGATGGTTTTCACTTTGTGCCTTTTCAGAGAGAGACTGACGGACCCGACGGGCTGACCTTGATTCATCCTGAAGCTAATACGCAGGCAGGTTAGCGTCAAACGGGAAGGGAGTTCATCCGCCCCGCTGGGGCTGGGGGCAGCGGCGTCAATGGGGCGCCTCGATTAGTTTGACGGCTGCACGGATGACAACGCTTTGAGCAGGCCATCGCAAGCCTGGCTCATCTGAGTCAGGCCGGACTTATCTTCCAGTTGTGGTAATGATCGCCAATAGTCGCGAAACTGCCGGACAGCACTTTCTGATTCCTTGGATTTCATTTGTTGCAAGCCGTAAAGGATACGCAGTGTTTTGCCATAACGATTCCGGAGCTCTGCGAGCTCGGCTTGGCCCAAGTTCAAGTTATTCCACCAACCCACAGGCAAGGAGGGGGCTTTGGCTTTCCAATAGACCAGCTCCGCTTCCAACATGCGGGTGAATTCTCCGCCCAAGGCCGGGCCGCCTGCAGCCGCCAACGCGGAAATCAGCTCTTCAGTCAGATGGGGTTTTGAACTTTTCACCAGCATTTGACGCAGGTAAGGAACGGCATGGGTTTGGCAACCGGCGAGGATGTGCAGGGCCTCACTGCGGGCAAAGCTGCCGTCTGACTCGATCAGGTGGGCCACTTGCTGCGCCCGTTTGGCGGCATCTGGAATGGCAGCGACTTCATCGAGCGTCTTTTGCACATGTACAAGCCCGCCCACGATCTCCTTGATCCGAGCTTCAGGCTGGTTAAGGACGGTGAGTTCGCTTGGTCCCGGATTCATCAATTGCTGAAAAGAATAGGCGGCCTGACCTTCAACCCAAACGACGGATGTGTTCATGTCCTTAAAGGGTGAAGCCGGTTCCCAAACTGGTTTGTTTGTTCCATCGGGAGGCGACGTCAAACTTCGCCGGAGGAAAAGCACCATCTTTTTTCCAGAAACGATGACCGGTGGCGGCTCCTTTTCCGGCTTAAAACTCCAGGGCGGTTTTACAGTGCGGCTCTCTGTGGTGGCGAATTCGCCGAGTTCCTTGATGGATACTGCGTCGCCGGGTGAGAGGGTTCCTTTCCAAGTCTCCACCACATTTAGGTTTCCATCGATCACGTCGCCTTCGGTTACGACAACGATATCCGTGGCCCGCCATGTGGTTGCCTCCAGCCTGAACGAGGGGCGAATGCCCGCCTGAAGATGACCGGAGGCGAACAGCAACAGCAAGCCAGTCAAGAGGCCACGAGGAGATAAGATAGATTTCATAAGAGCTGGTTTGGCAGTGGGTGATTTGAAAACGATCAGGTCATGGGTCTGCCACGGGACTGTCCTTGGTTTTTTTGAGAAGGTAAGCGCACGGGCTGAGTTTCGTCAAACGGGAAGGGCTTCAGGTGCCCCGCTGGGGCGGGAATGTGGGTTGAGTGATCACGATTGAGAGTTGGGCGGGATAGCCAATTGGCAATGGCCGATAGCCGAGATGAGAAGACACGAATTGGGGAACAGAAGAGGGGGAATTTGGGTGTGTAGGAAAATATCTTGGGCAAGTTGATGAATCACGATGGCGGCTGGTTTTCGGGGGTTGCTGTGGGCGGGACCCCGACCTCTGGCACGGGGCAGGCGGCCCACGCTCCGAAGGGGGGCGCAGTTATTTGGGTTGTTTTCTGGGAATTATTTTGGGGTGTTTTCGATTTTAGGAGCTGATTCTTAATGCAACCTTCTCTCTTTCAGTGAGTTATGCCGGATTAAATTATTTTTCAGAAAAGGGGACCATGGACAGCGGTTGTCCTACCCCCCTCTCTATGATGGGGCATAAAAGTAGAATTAAGAATGAAAAATGAAGAAGCTAGAAAGGGAACAAGCCTGGGGGGAGTGGAGACGAGCCTCCGCAGTCCAAAGACTTGGTTTGGGACCGCGACACGCGGTCCCTCCCGGACAAGCAGGTGCGAAAATGTCACGAAATCGGGCTTTGACTGGGAAAATGCTTTCGCTATTCTGCCCGACCTATTTTGTTAAGGTAATTTATGGCTAAATTGACGGTCAATGATCTGAATGTGCACGGCAAGCGGGTGTTTGTCCGGGTGGATTACAATGTGCCGATGGAGGAAAAGGATGGCCAGATGGTCATCAATGATACCACGCGCATCAAGGAAACGTTGCCGACGCTGGACCTGCTGGTCAAAGGCGGGGCGAAGATCATCTTGGCCGCGCATCTCGGTCGCCCGAAGGGGCAGCGTGAGCCGTCCATGTCCCTGCGTCCGGTAGCCACGAAGCTGGCGGACATGCTGGGCCGTCCGGTGGCGTTCGTGGATGATTGCATCGGGGACAAGGTGGCGCAGACGGTGGGGGCGATGAAGGAAGGCGACATCTTGGTGCTGGAGAACGTGCGTTACTACAACGAGGAAGAGGCGAATGACGCCGCTTTTGCCGAGAAATTGGCAGCGAACGCCGATATCTATGTGAATGACGCTTTCGGTGCGGCGCATCGCGCGCATGCTTCCACAGCGGGCATCGCAGCGGTCATCGCCAAACGCGGTGGCCAGGCTGCGGCCGGCCTTCTGATGGAGCGCGAGTTGAAGTTTTTGGGTGATGAGCTGGAGAGTCCGGCGAGCCCGTTCGTGGTGATCTTGGGTGGCGCAAAGGTGTCAGATAAGATCAAGGTGATCGACCGTCTGCTGGAGAAGGCGGACACGATTTTGATCGGCGGCGCGATGGCTTATACCTTCAAGCTCGCGATGGGTTATCAGACGGGCAAATCGCTGGTGGAGAAGGATGCGACTACCGTTGCCGTGCGCGCGTTGGCGAAAGCGGCGGATCGCGGGGTGAAGTTCCTGTTGCCCACGGATAACATCGTGGCGACGCCGCAGGACACGGGCAAGTTGAACAAGAAGGGCAAGCCGGTGTTCGAGTTCGTGAATCCGCAGGTGAACACGGCGGCGGACATCCCGGCGAATGAAGAAGGTTTCGATATCGGTCCGGCCACGGCGGCGCGTTATGCCGAGGTGGTGAAGGGTGCGAAGACGGTGCTCTGGAACGGGCCGATGGGCATGTTCGAGGACAAGCGTTTCGCGGAAGGCACGAATGCCGTCGCTCTGGCCGTGGTGGAAGCCACGGAGAAGAACGGCGCGAAGACGATCATCGGCGGTGGCGACAGCGTGAAGGCGCTGAACAAAGCCGGCCTCGGTGACAAGGTGACCTTTATGAGCACGGGCGGTGGGGCGAGCCTCGAATTCCTCGAGGGCGCGGAACTGCCGGGTGTGGCGGCTTTGAGCAACAAGTAATTTCTAACGAAGAGAGACACGCACATGGAAAAAGAACGCAAATTGATCATCGCGGGCAACTGGAAGATGAACAAGACGGTCGCCGAGGCGCTGGACCTGGTCCAGGGGCTGAAGCGTGACCTGGCCGGGGTGAAGGAAGTAGACGTAGTGGTCTGCCCGCCGTTCACCGCCTTGAGCGAGGTCTCGAAGGTCATTGTGGACAGCAACATCCGTTTGGGCGCGCAGAACATGAGCGAGCACATCGGGGGCGCTTACACGGGTGAGATCGCGACGGGGATGTTGAAGGAGTTTTCCGTGCGTTATGTGATTTTGGGCCATTCGGAGCGCCGGATGTACCAGAAGGAATCGAACGAATTGATCGCCAAGAAGGCGCTGGCCGCACTGGCTGCCTCCATCAAGCCGATCATCTGCGTGGGCGAGCTCCTCGCTGAACGCGAAGCCGGCCAGACGGAACACGTGGTCAGCACGCAGATCCGTGGCAGCTTGGAGGGCATCTCCAAGGCGCAGATGGAAGAAGTGATCATCGCGTATGAGCCGGTCTGGGCGATCGGCACTGGCAAGACGGCCACAGCCGAGCAGGCGCAGGAAGTGCACGCTTTCATCCGCAAGGAACTGGCCGCCCTCTATGACGAAGGGGTGGCAAAGAAGGTGCGGATACAGTATGGTGGTAGTGTAAAACCGAATAATGTCCGGGAAATCTTGAGCAAGCCCGATGTGGACGGCGCCCTCGTGGGCGGTGCCTCATTGGAGTTGCGCGGATTCACGGATCTGGTGAAGAATTCAATTTAACGGAAGAAAAACAATATGAGCTTTTTGATCGGATTATTGACGGTAGTGCTGGTATTGACCGGCTTGTTCCTGGGTTTGCTGGTGTTGATCCAGTTGCCGAAGAAGGATGCGGGCGTGGGTTCAGCCTTCGGCGGCGGCATGACGGACAGCATCATGGGCGCCGGCTCGGGTAACGTCTTGACGATGGCCACGCGCTATTCGACGGGCATTTTCCTGGTGGTGAGCCTGCTGCTCTCCATCCTGATGACGAACGAGAAGAACTCCGGCAAGGCGAACTTCGAGAAGGCGCTGGATCAAGCGGCCGCCACGGCTCCCGCAGTGAAACCGCCGGCACCGACGCTGACCACGAATGTGACTCCCGCCGCTCCGGCTGAACCGGCAGCGTTCCCGGGCGCAACCCCGACCGCCCCGGGCGAGTCCCTGTTCCCCGGTGCTACCCCGACCGCGCCTGGCGAATCTCTCTTCCCCGGAGCCACGCCAACGGCCCCTGGAGAATCGCTCTTCCCGGGCGCGACACCGACGGCACCGCAGTAAGCGAAACTGACATATTTTCAGATCGCCCCGCGAACCCAGTGTTCCGGGGCGATTTTTATTTGTCCCGATAGAGCAAAATAAGGTTAACCTTGCCCAAACTCGGTAAAGCGTGAAGAGCCATCCAAGCAGACAATAATTTCGTAATAGCAAATATTGAGACCCGCACCATGAACGCTGAAACGCAAAATTTGGCCAACCACCTACGGGCTCATCCCTTCTTCAAGGACTTGAGCGAAGCGCACTTGGCCATGCTGACGGAGTGTGCGATGCCGACCTCTTTCGCCGCTGGGGATAAGATTTTCACAGAAGGTGAAGTCGCAAATCGCTTTTATCTGATTGAGTCAGGCGAAGTGGTGCTCACGGCCGAAACCACCCCACATGAGCATACGGATGTGCAAGTGCTCAAGGCGGGTGATGTGTTGGGGTGGTCTTGGCTCTTCCCGCCCTACTACTGGAACTTTTCCGCCGTGGCCAGCACACCCATCGAAGCGATATTCTTTTATGGCACCCGCCTGCGGGAGCAATGCGAGCAAGATCCGGCACTGGGATATGAACTGCTCAAGCGCGTATCAAAAATTGTCATAGGACGGCTCCAAAAGACCCGGCAGGAACTCCTTAAGTCCAAGTCAAAGAACCAATAGCCAGCCAGTGTCACCCGGTCATAACACAATATACGTGCACACAATAATTGACCTGAAAATAACCTTGGAATAGCGGCATCTGTTTTACCTTTATACAAACCTTTGAGAAAAGAGACGATTTTGAGCCAATTAACCCAGTTTTCTGATATTCCCCAAATAAAACCACCTGAACATCAGGTGAACTTTTGTTGGCCTCTAAGGGAAACCCTTAGCACCCCCTAGGGGATGCCATAGGACAAATCAGGACTAGGCCCAATTGTTTAAAATAAACCCAATCCTTAAATTGCCATCGTGACTGCTACAACTGAACACAATGGTTTACGCGAAACCTCTGGTCAAACCGCCCTGCCTGTCAGGCACTTGGCCACCACCACTGCTCCAGCCGCCCTCCCCCTGAGCGAGACCCAGCATAAGTCGCTCATCGAGGCCCTGCAGCAATCACAGGTCTATCTGGATTACGAGCGTGCCTTCTCCGACGCCACCGGTCTGGCCATGACCCTGCAACCGGTCAACTCCTGGCAACTGCCCCTGTATCGGCACCGCAACGAAAATGAATTTTGCGCCATGATGGCCGGCAAGAGCCGTTCTTGCGCCGCCTGCCTCCAGACGCAACAGGAACTGGCGGACAAAGCCTGCGAAGGTTCTGCCACGGTGACTTGTGCGCTGGGTTTGAGTGATAGCGCTGTTCCCGTCAAACTGGGCGACCAGATCATCGGTTTCCTCCAGACCGGCCAGATTCTGCAGCGCAAACCATCTGAGGCACAGTTCGGCCGTGCTTCTGATCAGATCAAGAACTGGAACCTGACATTCGATCAAACCGAGCTTCGGGAAGCTTACTTTGCCAGCAAAGTCGTTCCGCCCAAGCAATACGAAGCCGTGTTGGGCTTGCTGCGCATCTTCGCCGAGCATCTTTCCATGGTCTGCAACCAGATCGCCCTCCAGCAGATGAGCTCCGAGCCGCCGGTCATCCGCAAGGCCAAGGAATTCATCCACGAGCATCAGACCGAGGACATCACCTTGGGCAAGGTGGCCAAGGCCGTGAATACGAGCACTTTCTACTTCTGCAAGATTTTCAAGAAATACAGCGGACTGAACTTCACCGATTACGTCTCCCGCGTGCGCATCGAGAAGGCCAAGAACCTCCTCCTGAACCTCAATCTGCGCGTGAGTGAGATCGCCTATGAAGTCGGCTTCCAGTCGCTGACACATTTCAACCGGGTGTTCAAACGCATCGTCGGGCAATCGCCCACCCAATACCGCGAGCACCTGCCCACCATCTAGGCAAACGATTTTCCCGGATCAGAGTCGTCCGGACGCCGGGAGGTGGATCAAAGTGGGAACAGAAAACGCATGGCAGCGAAAGCCCGCCATGCTGTTTTTTTTGAGGGGGGATTATGTCCTTTGCGCGCCTGACAACGAGAACACATGAACAACCAAACATTCAAACCACCCTTGCCAGTCTTGATTGTCGAAGACAACCAAGCGGTGGTTGAGGTTGTGGACCTGCTCTTGCGCCGCAACGGCTTTAAGACCGCGATCGCGATCACCGGCCAAGAAGCCATCGATTGGCTAAAAAAGCGCGAAACTTCGATTGTATTGACTGACCACAACCTCCCGGACATGCAGGGCTGGGAGATCATCGAGACCATCCGGCAAGATACCACCCACAACGCGCCACCCTTTTTAGTCATGACTGGCGAGGGTGATGAACGCATCGCCGTGGAGATGATGAAACGCGGCGCACTGGACTACGTGGTCAAAGACGCCGATTTCAACACCCGTCTGCCTGCCGCACTCAGCCGGGCCACAAAGCAACTTGAGCAGGCCGAGAAACTTGCCTCCGTCGAAGCTGCATTGAAACGAGAACACCAATTCCTCTCCGCCATCGTCGAAACTACCGGCGCCTTGGTGGTCGTACTGGATAAGAATGGCATCATCATACGTTTTAATCGGGCCTGTGAGCGT
This sequence comes from Verrucomicrobiota bacterium, assembly GCA_030834415.1. Taxonomy (GTDB): domain Bacteria; phylum Verrucomicrobiota; class Verrucomicrobiia; order Limisphaerales; family JAEYXS01; genus JAEYXS01. Next base: position 11,967 of record JAURFH010000131.1, read on the forward strand.
ATCACTGGTTACTCAGCTCGAGAGATGATCGGTCAACCGGTCTGGCAATTGATCCGCCGCGTGGAGGAAATACCCTCAACGAGAGACACATTCAATCGCTTGGCGCAGGGTCAGTAATTTAGCGTGCATGAAAACCACTGGCGTGCGGCTGATGGCGAAGACCACCTTATCGCGTGGTCGAACACGATTTTGCGGGATGGCAAAGGAGAAGTGGAATACGTGATCGCCACCGGCATTGACATATCT
>JAURFH010000132.1 GCA_030834415.1 Verrucomicrobiota bacterium
TGCAAACGCAACACCACCGCATTCCGTGTCTCCAACATGTCCACCACCAAGTGCACTTCCACCGCGCGGCCATCACCGGCATTGCAAAGAAAACGCCAGTGTGCCGGTGGTCCCGCTTCAAAACTCAAGAGCGTGCTCGCATCCAACGGCGTGATGAATCCGTCGGCGTTCACCCACAAACGCATGCGCTTCAGTATCACGTGCCGGTCCACCGGTATCTCCGCATGCAGGCTGGCACCCAATACACAATCGTACTTGGACTTCACCTTGCCCAAATCCACACACATGCGCGTCATCGCCCCGCGCCCGTTCGTCAGTAATACGATCGGTGCGTTGATCCCATTCGGCAAAGTCTGTCCGCCTTGGATACTCAACGGCTGCCGCAAAGCCGGCCCCTTGCCCACACATCGCACCGCAGCTTCTACCGTATCCGGCGTAGGGCCGAACCGCTCCAGCTTCAGCACGGTATCGCCCAACGCTTCATCGATACGGAACAAGGCGATGTGATGTCCATCCAACCGGATGCTGTTCTGGAACCCGATCCGACGCTGACTGCCATTTCGCAACCAGGCGCGGAACGGATGTGTCTCCTCCACCAGCAACCAATGATGCGGCGGCACGATGGTTACCCGCGCCACATTCTGCGTCGTCCACTTGACTACCGGGGAATAAAGTTCAGCCACTGGAGTCGCCCGTAAAGCCGCGAGCAGATCTTTCGTCGCTGCTGCCGGTTCCACATGAGCCGCCGCCGTCAACATCCGTGCTGGGTCAGCGGTGAAGAACGCCGCCAGTTCCTGCCAATCAGCCGGGCCGATCTCTTCTTCCTCCAGCACCTGCGACAAGGCGGTGAGCGCCAATGCTGCCTGCGCCCGCTTATGCCGGTAGCTGGGCCCGCCTAATCCGCGTGGCAATGTCTCGACCGCAAGACAATGCACCGCTCCCGGAGCGAGCTCGAAGCGCCAACGCCCGTCGCCCATCCCTTCGACCTGCGCTGGCTCGCGTTCCGTCAATTCCATCGGCATCTCACCCAGAAACTTGAGTCCGCCCAGCTCAATGCTGTGCGCGGCCTTCATATCCGGATTGGCCAGCACCAAGACGGAATCTTTCCCGTCAATGGAATCCCGCTGCAACGCATAGACCGGAGAACCGGGTGGCGATAGCCGCGTCAATTTGGCGCTGTCAAAAAAACATGGATGATCCGCGAGCAGATGATTCAGCGAACTGAGTTCCCCGATGAGATTCGGTCCGCTGCCCCAGTTCATCCCGCGGCTGGAATGCACATTGAATTTCTCCGCCGCCAGCCACTCCACCCCGCAAGTAAAACCGAACCCGCCGCTCACGCTCGTCAGCGCACAAAGGCGGTTGCGATGCCGCGACCACTCCGCACTCGTATCTGCCAGCCGGTTGTTATCGTGCGTCTCGCTGTAATGGAACAACAGCCCCACCCGCTCGCTTTGTCTGAGGCTGTGATCCAGATATCCGGCGACTTGCGTTGCATCAAAATTTTGGAACAGCTCGGAATACGCCCACTGCATCCCGCCGTCGTTCAAGAGATTCGCCGTGTCATCCCAGCCACCGCCAAGCCCTTCGAGCAGGAATACCGTGTTCGGAAATTCCTGATGCACCCGCGCCGTGATGTATTGCCAAACAGGCATCGGTATCTTGTAACCCGCATCACAACGGAAACCATCCACTCCCCGACGGCACCACGTGAGCAACGCTTCCGCGAGATGCTCCCACAATTCGGGGAACCGTTGGTCCAGCTCCACCAGATCTTCCCAGGTGACACCCCAAGCGCCGGGACTCTCGAACTCGCCATCTGGTTTCCGCACGAACCATTCCGGATGATTCTCCTGCAACCACGAACCCCATCCCGTGTGGTTCAAGACGATATCGAGGAAGACTCGCCCGCCCCGCGCATGCACCGCCGAGGTCAGCTCGCAAAATTGGTCCACGCCCGTGGTATGCTTGTCGAAGACCACCAGCGCCGGATCGATCGCCGTCATGTCCTCACACGCATAGGGACTGCCATACCGTCCAAACCGCGCATAGGTCGTCGGGGTCGGATTGACCGGCAGCAGATGCAGGATGCGACAACCGAGCGTATCGAAGATATGCGGCAACTCCGCCACCAGATCACGAAACTTGCCTGACGGCGGGATCAGCGTGTAGCCCTGTGCATCCAGCTTCTTCCACTCCGCCTCCTGCGCTTCATCAATCGTCTTCGCCAGCGTCTTGCTGGGACCGAACATGCGCGGATAGGCACAATAGATCGTGTTCCCCGTGCGACACCAATCGGGCTGGATATTCAGACCGAAATCGGAACCTTCCGGCCAATGCTGATATCCTTTTTCATCGATGAGATACGCCTTGGACTTGAAGTAGCCGACTTCCGTGAGTGGCAGTTCCAATTCCCAGGCATCACCCACGCGCTGCATCGGGATATCCCGCCAAGAAGCACCCGCCAAAGGCAAGGGACGAAAATGCGCCGCCACGATCTCCGCCCGCAGTTGCCGGGCGCGGCCCAGGTTGGTACGCAAACGCGCCAGCCAGTTCCCACCGGTCGCAGGAGCCTCGATACGAAAACGGACACGGTCACCCACGAAACGCACGAGGCGTTCACCGGGAGCTGGTGTCATTTGCGGTCTTAGCATCCGATTTTTCGCGGCTGGCCTTCATGGCCGCACCAACGGCCCTCTGTTTTGCCCGTCCCATCCGCCAAGTCAACGCACAAGGGCAGGCTCCAGTGAAAATGTTACATGGATAAATGCTTGCCTGCGAAAATGTTTCAGTCTTCACCACGGAAGACTTCTGTGATTTGCCATTGAGCGCAACCCGACTCCCCTCTAACCTCCGCGCAGATGTCCGGACGCCTTTTCAGTGTATTGGGTTTGGCCGCTGCCTTGGCAGCTGGCCCGCTCAGCTCTGCCCACGGTACCGAGGCTGCTGCTCTGCCGACCACGGAATCCGGTTGGAAAACCTACTTCAAAGAATTGGACCGGAGCAAAGATGCGCAATCTTACTTCACATTAGGTTCCTTCTACGCCGCCGGTCATCCCCAGCTCACCCGCAGCGGTAAACCCGATGCGGACAAGGCTTTTGATTATTACGAAAAAGCCGCGGAACTGGGTCACCCGGAAGCGCAATATCGCCTCGGCTACTGTTACGAGAATAAATTGGGGCTCCGCCGAGCCAATCTGGAACTCGCCCAAATGTGGTATCGCAAGGCCGCTGACCAGGAAGTGCCTGCTGCCCAACTGCGCGTCGGTCAGTTGTTCTTCGATGACAAGGGTGCCTTCTACGATCGCAAGCTGGCCTTTTACTACCTCTCCAAGGCGGCCGAACGCGGCTTGCCTGAAGCGCAACGCATGGCCGGTGATTGCCACAAACTTGGCTGGGGAACGGATCGCAATTACGTCAAAGCCCTCACTTGGTACATCCTCGCCGCAGCTCAGGAAGACGAGAAGGCCCGCAACAGTCGCGATACCGTCATTGAGATTTACCACCTGAACAAAGACGATATTCGCGCCGCCGAAAAAGCCGCCCGCGAGTTCCAGCCCAAACTCTGACTCCGGGCCCGCTCAATTCACCGGGGATGGGACCAGCACGATCCGGAAACCGATATCCTGCCCCCGGCCTTCCGGCGTCAGGCTGCGTTGAAAACCGGTTGAAAAATCACTGCCCGGATATTGCAGCCAAGATTCTCCCAGCACCGCCCGTTGCTGACCGCTCCCATCCTGACACCATTCCCAAACATTCCCCACCAGATCATAGATGCCGTTCTTCGCCGGGCGATAACTGCCCGCCGGTGCCGTGAACAGATGATGGTCATAGGAGACATTGTCCGCGAGGTTCGCCAAATTGCTGGGTAACGGCCAAACCTTGCCCCACAAGTAGGGACCGGCATCATAGCCCTCATTCAGTGCCTGCAACCATTCCGTCTGCGTGGGCAAACGGTATGTCGCCATCTCCAGCATTTTTTCCTGTGCCTCTTTTCCGGTCAGCCACTGGCAAAACGCCATCGCGTCATTCCAACCCACCTCCACAACCGGCTCGGAAGCTGATTGCTTAAAACCCGGATCACGCCAGGCCGGTCCGGCGTTATGACGCGTGGCATCATAAAACGCCTGAAAATCCTGCAAGCGCGTTTCCCACACGCACACCCACACCTTGCCCACCGGCACAAAACGCATCCCCAGACTGTTCGTCCACATCGTCATGCCCGGCTGTGGTCCGGCATAGATTTCCAAGTTCCGCTTCACTGTCACCGTCTTCTGCGGCTGAACCGATGCTGAGACATCAAGGAAACGATGCCGTGGCAGGCGCAGTTGGAACTTTGCCGTCCCCAAAGGTTGTTCTTTCAAGGTCAGCGGCGTCTCGCCCAGCGCCTCACCCCCACGCATAACCATGGCTCCTGCTGGCACTGAATCGATCTGCACGGTGCCGAAAGGCAAAGCCACGCTCAGCTTCGCGGTCTGCCCGCTGAGAACATTGACCTTGTTTGTCACGCTCCACTGTTTGTAGCGCGACACCAGTTGGTATTCTCCCGTCGGCACATCAGCCAGCAAGTTGCCGGATGTGACCGGTTTGCTAAATCCGTTTCCGCGCAATTCGGAACTCGCCTCCACCGGAACGTCATTTGCCAACAACGAGCCCTTGCTCCGCACCAACTCAACATTCACCGGTTGGTTCTCACCTTTCTTCAACTCGAACTCCTGTTTCACCAGATCGTAGCCTTCCTTCTCTACCTCCAGCTTGTAGCTGCCCGTAGGCAAGGCGGCCGTCTGCAAAGGCAAAGTGCCTTCCCGATAAAAACCGTCAGGCCCGCTCAATTTGTAAGTTCCGCCCGTCTGATTTGCCGTGATACGCAAGGGTGCCTGACTGCGCTGTAATGACACCTCGGCCGCCACAGATACTTGGCTGTGCACCTCGACGGTGCGGTTGGTCGTTTCAAATCCGGCCATCGTGAAAGTCACTTGATACGTTCCCGTTGGTAATTGCAGTTCATCGGCTGGCGTCTTGCCACGACGCATCACTTGATCCGGCCCGATCAGACTGTATCCAGCGCCTTCCGGTGTGGTCAGGATGCGCATCGTTCCTTTGCTGCGGTTCAGCACCACCATGTCGCTGATGGTCGTCTGGTTTTTCAATATCTCCACATCCACGTACTGCGGATCGTACCCTTCCGCCTTGACCAACACCCGGTGCTTGCCCGTCGGGATGCCTTCCAGACGCTCCGCAGATTTCGCACGCTTCGCGACACCATTTACATAAACCTCGAAGGTCGCCGTCGCCGGGGTTGTCAGCACCTGTAATTCCCCTGCGGTTCGCTCCAACACAAATTCGCCAAAATCGTTCAGCCCCGTCGGCTTGATCTCCACCTCCAACTCACGAGCTTCATAGCCATCCTTCTCGATCCGCAAAACATGCGAGCCCACAGCGAAACGGGGCGGCCAGTTCGAAAGCATGATGCCATCTACCGATAACCGGGCATCCGCCGGCGTGGTCTTGATCTTGAACGGACGGCTCATCCGCGGCAGCACCGCATTCAATGCCAAGGTCTCGCCCGAAAGCACATTGGTTTCCAGCGTCACCGGATCAAAACCTTCCATCTGCAACAACAGGTTCAACGATCCAGGCCGGACTTCTTTGAGGGTAAACGGCGTCGTCCCCACCGTTGCTCCCCGCAATATGATCGTCGCTCCGGGCGGATCACTGGTGACCGAGACCGCCGCAGGTGAGAAATCGAACGTCAGGGCACTGACTTTATCCTTCAGGATGTCCACCGTGCGCTCTTGTTTCGGCCAACCGTTCAAGATAGCCGTCACTTCATGCCGTCCCGGAGATACATTGGTTTCCATTTTCATCGTGGAACCCAGTTCTCCCAAGGAACGTCCGTCCACCCAGATGCTCACTCCCGCCATCGGGCTGCTCACCAACAGGGTGCCGCGCTCTTTCGTCAAGGTCCGCTCCAGCTTCAGCACCTGCTTGCCGCGCACCTCGCCCTTCACGGTCTCCTGATTGAAATCATCCTTGGAAAGCACATACAGCACTCCACCCGGCGGCACATTCGTCAGCGTCAATGGCGTCGTGCCGATCTCTTTATTGCCCGTGATCACTTTCGCACCCGACGGTTCACTCGTGATCTCGACCGTGCCGGGATAAAACTCGAACAGCTCTGTCAATTCCCCATCGCGGGTTATCGTCACCTGTCGGCGGATGGGTGGCCACTTGGCGTACTCCGCCGTGATCTCATGGATCCCGGGTGACAAATCCGCCATCAAGGCACCATCTGCTCCCGGCACCACGGGTTTCCCTCCGATGCTGAATCGTGCCCCTGGCGGATCACTCTGTAACACCACGCGACCGGTATAAGCCGTCAAGGTCACCGGTGACAACGCAGCAAACCTGCCCTCCAGCACTTCCAAATTCACTTTTTGCGGTTCATGGTCCGGCTTCTCGATCACCGCCTCATACATTCCGGGAGCCAGGTTCATGATGCGACCCGGTCCGGTCAAAATCTGGCCATTCGTCAATTTCAGAGTCGCACCTTCTGGCAGCGCACTGACTTCAATTCCGCCCATGCCAGATTGCAAACGCTGCCCCTGCGTGCTCACCCACCAGGCAAATCCCACCACCAATATCAGCAGCACCGCCACCATCGCCAAAGCGGTGCGCCGCGCCACCCGCTGCGGTTTCGTCGTCTCTGGGACCAGCGGTTCATGCATAGCCCCGACCGGTCGTATTCCCTTCTCGTCGATGGTGAATTCCATCTGCGGCTGGGCCGGCTTGGTCGTCGTCTGGGATGGCCCATCCAGTTGCATCATGGAGACGGGCTCCGTCGGATGCGTCTCTGCTTTTTCCGTCGGCGGAGGCGCCAGCGTAACGGTATCCCCCGCCTTCGTCGTCGTTAAACCGGCGGCTTCCTACCCGGCCGTATCCGCCAGCCCCAGACGTTGCAGAACCTCCATCGCACCCTGCGGACGTTTCGCCGGATCTTTCGCCAAGCAGGCAGCGATCGTCTCCTCCCATTCCGGCGGGATTGGCTTGCCCATGATGCCAAGCTGCTTGCGCCTCTCGGCCATCGTCGGCGGGATCTTCTCCCGCACTTGTGTCATGATCTCGCCCGTGAAAAACGGTGGTTTGCTCGTCAGGAGTTCGAAAAGGGTCGCCCCGAGAGAATAGATATCATCCTGCGCCGAAGCCGCCTCACCCAAGGCCTGCTGCGGGCTCATATAAACCAGTGTCCCACTTGCCCCGTGCACTGCCGAGGATACCCGGGTCATGTTGTCACTGATGCTTCGGGAAATGCCGAAATCCGCGATCTTCAGTACGCCCTTGTTGTTGAGCATCAGGTTCGCCGGCTTCAGATCGCGATGCGCCACCCGCGCTTCGCGATGGGCGTAATCGATAGCCAGACAAAGTTGCTTCACCCAAACGGCCAGATCGGAGACTTCGAAAACATGCGTCGGCTGGCAGACCCGCAGATTGGATAGCGTATCTCCCGCCACATACTCCATCGAGATACCGGCGCAATGCTCATCCTGCGCGAAGTCATAGATGCGGACGATGTTCGGGTGGGTCAGCTCCAGGCTGCGCCGGGTCTCGCGCTTGAGGCTCTCCACCGCCGCCTTGTCATGGTACACGATGTCCGGCAGGAACTTGAACGCGATGTCACGCTCCAGTTGCTCATCATGCACCAGCCAGACCACCCCCATGCCACCCCGGCCCAAGACCCTCTTCAACGTGTAGCGGTTCAATACCTTCTGCCCGGCTACCAACCCTCTTATCGAGGAGTCGGAACCGTAATCATCAAAAGGTGTAAAGCCTTCAGTCGGCATAAATAAGAACCAGCAAAGAGTCTGCCATTATGACTCGCAATCGTCCAAAATGCCACATCTCAAGGCACTTCCAACCGATTTCCGTCTTTCTGCCATATCTTCAGCCCAAATACAACGCCTGGCCTTGCCCATTCTTGCGACAGTTCTTGTTCTGGCTACGGGGAAAATTGATAGGCAGTTCGCCTCAAACACGGTTTACACCTTGGAATCACTACCAGCCTCTCCGAGTTTTCAGCTTATTCTGCGGTTACTCCCACACCCTGTTTCTTGCGGATCAATTCAGCCTCCAGCCGGATGTTCTGCAATGACAACTGGGTCGCTTGGAACAGGTCAAAACTCCCTAACACCAAGCCTCCCAACCCGACAAACCCAAGCAATAAACCGATACCACCAAGAAAGCTGAACCAGAACGCCGCCAGATAATGCGCCAGACTGGCTCCCAGCAAGGTGACCAAAGTCGCCGCCGCAAACGCGCCCAGTGCCACATAGATGGCATGCATGGACCTGAGCAACAGCACCGCCTGCTTCTCCACCCGGTTCACTTGAAAGAGCAACCGCTCACTCTCCTCTTTGGACAAACCACCCTTCTCCGACTCTGCGAACAGTTCCTGCATCCGGTCTCGCGTGCGCAGCATACGGTTCACCGTGCTCATCGCCAGCAAGCTCGTCGCATTCGTGAGCAACGCCGGGGCTGCGATAAACGTCACCACCGCAAACGGACTGTCCGCCAAAGTTCCAGTATCCACATGTTCAATCTATCCGTTTTCCGTCAAAATCAATAGATATTTACGGCTTCCCGTTGAGCCGATCTAAACGCAAGAAAACGAACCACTCTCAGCTATGGAGTGCTGAGGCTTGCCGCAGCTTTCCTCCGAGGCGGCTCGACGCCTCGACTCCCTTACCGTCCATCATCGTAGCCGTTGTTGTTTGGTCACCGTCAACCACTCCTCTCCTCCGTGCTTAATCTGTGTAAATCCGAGGCTAATCAATCTCCCCCACCGCATGCTTCTTCAAATCCTCCAAGTCCACCCACTCCAACGCCGACATCTGCGTCGCCGCGAGGACCACTTGCGGTGCGAATCCAGCCACCAAAGCTTCCGCCCAACGCTGGACACACAGGCACCAGCGGTCACCCGGCTTTAGCCCTGGAAAGTCATACTCAGGCCGGGGCGTGATCAGGTCGTTCCCCCGCATGTAGGAATATTGCAAAAACTCCTCCGTCATCACCGCGCACACCACATGCAGGCCCTGGTCTTGAGCACCCGTACGGCAATATCCATCCCGGTAAAACCCGGTTTTCGGGTCATTGCAGCAACACTCCAGCTCCCCGCCCAATACATTCGTCGGCATAGGGGCAGGCTAAGCCTGCCCATGCCCAATGTCCAAATCTGAATGACTAAGGAATGACCAAGTCTCAATGACTCGATGTGTTTTATGGTCATATGGCATTCCTCGGTCATTCGTGCTTAGTAATTGGTCATTCCGGGCCAAATCACTCACATTTTGCCCTGAAAACATATTTGACTCCAGGCCCGGTTTACCCTCCTATCTTCCCCTCTATTTATGAGCGATCCGGCACAAATATTGCGCGATTTTAAGCCTTCGAAGGAATTCTTCGTCGGCATCGATTCTGACGGCTGCATCTTTGACAGCATGGAGATCAAGCACCAGGAGTGCTTTGCCCCCATGTTCATCAAGCATTTTCACCTGCAGGCGGTCAGCAAATACGCCCGCGAGACCTGGGCGTTTGTGAACCTTTACTCCAAGACCCGTGGCGCCAACCGCTTCCCGGCCCTCGTCCGCGCCCTGAACCTGCTCCGCGAACGTCCGCAGGTCATCGCCCGTGGCGTGAAAGTCCCAGACACCGCCGCGCTCGACGAGTGGATCGCTCGTGAGACCAAGCTCGGCAACGCCACCCTCGCCGCTGAGGTGAAGAACGGCAATCGCGGCCTCGACCAGGTCAAAGTCTGGTCCGACGCCGTGAACGACACCGTGCTGGACATCGTCCACGGAGTGCCGCCCTTCCCGCTCGTCCGCGAGTGCCTCGCCAAGATCAATGAGCAGGCTGACGCCATGTGCATCAGCCAGACGCCGGTGGACGCCCTCCAACGCGAGTGGGGTGAACACGGCATCGAGAAATTTGTGAAGATCATCGCCGGCCAGGAGATGGGCACCAAGACGGAGCACATCAAGTTTGCCGCGAAGGACAAGTACGCCGCCGACAAGATTCTCATGATCGGTGATGCTCCCGGTGATTTCAACGCCGCCAAGAAAAACGGCGCGCTCTTCTTCCCCATCAATCCAGGCAAGGAAGAAGCCTCTTGGGAACGTCTGCACAATGAAGCGCTCAACCGCTTCTTCGCCGGCACCTACGCTGGTGAGTACGAAGCCGCTCTGGTCAAAGAGTTCGATGACTGCCTGCCGGAAAATCCGTCGTGGAAGTAACCGTCGTTCCGGGTCTTATCTAGTCTCATGCAGCCAATCAATAATCTGCACGTTCAGGAAACCAAACGTCTGCTCTCGCCCAACGAGTTGAAGGCCGAGCTGCCGTTCAGCGAACGTGCCGAGCAGACCGTTGTCAGTGGTCGTGATGCCGTCCGCGCCATCTTGCGGGGCGAGGATTCACGCCTGCTGCTCATCGTCGGCCCCTGCTCCATCCACGATCCCGAGGCCGCCCTAGATTACGCGGCCAAGCTCTTGAAGCTCCGTGATGAGTTGAATGACCGCTTGTGCATCGTGATGCGCGTCTATTTCGAGAAACCGCGCACCACCATCGGCTGGAAGGGGCTTATCAATGACCCGCACCTGAACGGCACTTACGACATCGAGACGGGTTTGAAGACCGGCCGCAAGCTGCTGCTCCAGATCAACGAACTGGGATTGCCCGCCGCAACGGAGTTCCTCGACCCCATCGTGCCGCAATACCTCGCCGAGCTCATCAGTTGGGCGGCGATCGGCGCGCGCACCACAGAGTCCCAGACGCATCGTGAGATGGCCAGCGGCCTCTCCATGCCGGTCGGCTTCAAGAACGGCACGGATGGCAGCCTGCAAACCGCCATCGACGCCATGACCGCGGCCCGCAGCGAACACAGTTTCCTCGGCATCGATCCGGATGGCTTCACCAGCATCATCTCCACCACCGGCAATCCCGATGGTCACGTCGTGTTGCGCGGTGGCCGTGTCCGCACCAACTACGATGCCGAGAGCATCACGGAAGCAGTGGCCGCCCTGAATAAGGCCAAATTGCCGCCGCACCTGATGGTGGATTGCAGCCATGCCAACTCCGGCAAGCAACACGCCAAGCAGGAGGAAGTCTGGAACAGCGTCATCTCCCAGCGCGCCGCCGGAAACCAATACATCACCGGCGTGATGCTCGAGAGCTTCCTGAGCGAAGGCAACCAATCGCTGAAGAACCCGGCTGACCTGAAGTATGGCGTCTCCATCACCGATGCCTGCATCGACTGGACCACCACCGAGCGTATCCTGCGGAGTGGCTATGAAGGCCTCGCAAATATCTCCGCGAGCCAGACGGCAGCGGCTTAGTCGAGACATCGCGAAATCTTAAAACAAGAAAGGCCGCACTTAAGGTGCGGCTTTTTTATCCCCAATTTAACTCAACCCCACGTAGGCCAAGGCTTGGTCACCTTATACGCCTCGCGCTGAAATTCATCAGCCAGCACTGGATATCCTAGCACCAAAAACGTCTTGAGGCGGCCTTGCAGGTCCAGCTCGAACTGCCATTCGACGCCCTCCAGTTCATAGAACAGGATGACCTCGTCCTTGCCTTTATCGCGCCAGTACGGTTCGGCGAACTGGGACTCGATCTCCCTCTCCTTAGTGTCAGCGTTCAGCAACAGTTCATTGCCCCGATGCAGGAACAAGCCTTGGAACGGTTGGAAGCCTTGGCGCAGATAATCATCCCAGACAAAACTGTAACTGCTGATGTTCCCCTGATAGAGATCCGCGCTGAAACCGCGAGAATGATAGACCAGAGAATCCTCCGCCCGACGACGCTTCAACTCCGGTGGTCCGAAAGACTCCAAGTCCGCCCATGGTGAATGCAAGGCCACGCCATTGAGCGTGTTTTTATCGCAATCGAAGATCAGCTTCTGCCCACCCACCACCGGCCATTGCTGCGCTGGGTCTTTGTAGCCGAAGATGGATTGCAGCAGCCCCACGATGACCTTTTAGTTCACCGTAGCTTCTTCCAACTGCGGCTCCACCCACTTGCCGTGCTCGCGGATCAAATCCACCAAACGCTCCACGGCTTCAGCCTCCGGGATATTGAACTTCACCGGCGTCTTGCCCACGTAGAGGTTGATCTTGTTCGGCGCCCCACCCACGTAGCCG
>JAURFH010000133.1 GCA_030834415.1 Verrucomicrobiota bacterium
AAATCTAAAGGATCGTAGTAGGGCTCCGGCGGCTTGCCCATCTGGCCGGTGAGATACTCGGACCAGGGCTCCAGCTTGGAGGCGTAGAGCGCATCACCGGCAGGACGCATCTGGAGAATGATGGCGTTGAGATTCATCTTCACTGCGAGGTCCAGCAGGTCGCGCAGTTCCTTTTGCTGATCTGCGGAGGACAGACCTTTTTGTGAAGGCCAGTCGATATTTGCGACTGCGGCAATCCAGAGTCCGCGGAACTCGCGTTGGACGGCTGGCGGCTTAAGCTCGACGGGTTGATACGTGGCGCTGAATGCCGGGATGGCCAGAGAGAGCATCAGCAGCAAGGCTGTCCACCAGCGGTATCGGGGGAAAGAAATCACGCGCAACGTAGATACGAAGGGCGGTTGGCAAAGGCAAGCGTCATCGGCACGAACAGTGCCCGGCTTGACGCCTGACGCTTGTGCGCCGACCGTCGGGCGCATGGCCAAACGGAATGAATTCGTGCAGCACATCATCGACTCGCTGGCGTCTTGGGCGCCAGTCTCGGCGCGCGGCATGTTTGGCGGATTTGGCATCTATCGGGATGACCGGATGTTTGCATTGATCGCTTATGATACGTTCTACATTAAGGTAGACGAAACTAGCCGTCCGGAATTCGAAGCAGCTGGGTTGGCGCCCTTCACTTATGGCGAAAACCGGGTGGTGATGGCCTACTATCATCCGCCTGTAACGGCCATGGATGACCCGCAGGAACTGGCGGTTTGGGCGGAAAAAGGCTGGCAGGCTGCCTTAAGGGCGGTCACGAAAACCCGCAAAAAGAGTCCTAAACGCCCCAAGAAATTAAAAAACTGACGCTTTATTGAACGTTCCCCCGGTGAAAAATGCCCAAACAATGGTTTCAATAAAATCTGGCCTGCGGGCGTCAGAACAGTAAGCTTGAAAAACATGTCCATCATAGAGCGCACAGTCACCGTTAGCTGGCGTTGCCGCGTCCATTTCACGCAGCATGTCTTCGATTTGGGGAACACGACGCTGCGGGATACCTTGGCCGAAGCCGAACCGCAGAAGGTCCACAAGGCTTTTGTGGTCGTGGATGAATCCCTCGCCAAGGCGCAACCCGATTTTCTGAGCCGTATCGAGGCTTACTTCCGCGCGAATGCCGATCGGCTCAAGCTGGTCTGTGCCCCCATGATTCTCGAGGGCGGCGAGCGCGTGAAGAACTCCTACTTCCACGTCTCCGAGATCCATTCCCATCTGGACCGGCATCATATCGACCGTCACTCCTACCTCATCGCCATCGGCGGTGGGGCAATTCTGGACGTCGTCGGTTTGGCGGCGGCCACGGCGCATCGGGGAGTCCGGCATGTGCGCGTGCCTACCACGACGTTGAGCCAGGATGATTCCGGTGTGGGTGTGAAGAACGGTATCAACGCCTTTGGTAAAAAGAATTTCATCGGCACCTTCTGCCCGCCTTACGCGGTTATCAATGATTTCTCGCTGCTCGCTTCCTTGCCGGAACGTGACAAGCGCGGCGGGTATGTGGAAGCGGTGAAGGTGGCGCTGATCCGTGACCGTGAATTTTTCGAGCGCATCGAGCAGGATGCGGCGGCGTTGGCCCGCTTTGATGGCGACGCCATGCAGCGGCTCATCTATCGCAGTGCGGAGCTGCATCTGAATCACATCGCCACCAGCGGCGATGCGTTTGAGTATGGTTCGGCGCGTCCATTGGATTTCGGGCACTGGGCAGCGCATAAACTGGAACAGGTGTCAGATTACCGTATCCGCCATGGTGAAGCGGTGGCGGTCGGTATCGCTTTGGACACGGTGTATGCGCGGCGCATGGGCTACATCGATGCGCAATCTTGCGAGCGGATTCTGGTTTTGCTGGAGAAGCTTGGTTTCGAACTTTTCGCCAAGGAATTATTGCTGGCCGATGAAGAAGGCAATCTTGTGGTGCTCAACGGCCTCGAAGAATTCCGCGAACATCTTGGTGGCCAGTTGACGATCACCTTGTTGCGCGGCATCGGTGAAGGCTTTGAGACGCATGAGATGGATCAGGCGAAGATTGTGGCCTCCATCAATGAATTGCAGGAGCGGCTGGCATTGCGTGAACAACTTGTGGTGCCGCTGACTGGACGCCGGAAGGCCAGCTAAGCGCAGACTGAGAAACCTTTGATACAAACGCCGACTTCAGGGTCGGCGTTTTTTAGTTTCTCCTTTAGGTGCTCCAGCTTTTCGCACAAGCTTTCGTTTCATGACCCGCACAGCCGTCATCAATGTCGTCGGTTTGACGGAAGGCCTTCTGGGCGAACACACGCCCAAGCTGAACGCCTTCCGGCAGAAGACTTCCTTGCGGCATGTCACTCCGGCATTTCCGGCGGTGACTTGCACGGCGCAGACGGATTATGTGACGGGCAAGACTCCGCACGAGCATGGCATCGTGGCGAATGGCTGGTATAACCGCGAGCTGTCTGAGGTGCAGTTCTGGAAGCAATCGAACCACGTTGTACAGGCACCGAAGATATGGGACTCTCTGCGAGCGGAGATCCCCGGCTTCACCTGCGCGAAACTTTTCTGGTGGTATAACATGTATGCGAGCGTGGATTACTCCATCACGCCGCGCCCCATGTATCCCGCCGATGGCCGCAAGTTTTTCGACATCTATACCTGGCCGTATTCCATCCGCACGGAGATCAAACAGGAGTTAGGTGAGTTTCCTTTTGCGGGTTTCTGGGGGCCAGCTGCGGGTTTGGATTCACCCCAGGGCAAGGCTGACTGTGTCTCCCGCTGGATCGCGGAATCCGCCAAATGGACGGAAAAGAAATATCAGCCCACGCTCAGCCTCGTTTACCTGCCGCATCTAGATTACAACCTTCAGCGCATTGGGCCCGATGATCCGCGTATCGCGCGCGACTTGCGCGAGATCGATACCATCGTGGGTGAGTTGATCGAATTCTATGAAGCGCGACAGATACAGCCCCTGATAGTTTCCGAATACGGCATCACGCGGGTGAACAAAGCCATCCATCTCAACCGCCTTTTCCGCGAGCAAGGGTGGTTGACGGTGAAGGAGGAACTGGGCTTGGAATTGCTCGACGCTGGTGCGAGCAAGGTGTTTGCAGTGGCGGATCATCAGGTGGCGCATATCTACGTGAATGATCCTTCGCTTATGAAGGCTGTTCAGTCTATGCTGGAGAAACAGGATGGCATTGCGCAAGTGCTGGATGCGGCAGGGAAGAGTGAGCTTGGTATCAACCATTCGCGGGCGGGTGATCTGATCGCCGTGTCGCAGGAAGATGCGTGGTTCTCTTACTACTATTGGTTGGATGATGCGAAGGCGCCGGACTTTGCCCGCACGGTGGATATCCATCGCAAGCCTGGTTACGACCCGGTGGAGCTTTTCCTCGATCCAAAGATTCCGGCGGCGAAGCTCAAGATACTCTGGCGTCTCCTGCAAAAGAAACTGGGCTTCCGCATGCTGATGGATGTGATACCGCTGGATACCAGTCTGGTGAAAGGCTCACACGGTTGCCGTCCGAAATCGAAAAAGGACTGGCCGGTGGTGATAGGCACGATGAAGTCTTCAGCGGAAGATTTGAAAGCAACAGATGTTTACTCGGTCATCCGGAATTCTGTGTTGGGCTAAAGGAGCAGCGCCACTTATGCGTCAAGTGATTGGTCCCGTGCCGTCAGGCACGAAAGATTCTTAGCAGCGGCTTTCCAAGCCGCTGTAGTTATCAATGATGTTTTGCGTCGCGTAGTGACGGTGGAATCCTTTGAAGAGAATCTGGCGTCACTACGTGACGCAATCTGGTTTATTGCCAATAGCACGGGTTGAAAACCCGTGCCTATGAATCTAATTCTCGCTAACGCGAGACAAGAAAACGGCGGCCCGATGAGGCCGCCGTTTCGTAATCTATTAATTACTGCTCTTATTCCTTCTTCTCTTTCGCGTATTTTTCGATCCGCTCGGCGAGCGCCTTGGACATCTCGGTCGGCTCTACCTTTTTCTTGAAGAGGATCTCTTCCACGATGAGGTATTCACCGTAGTATCTCATGTTGTCTTTCTCGTTAGGAGAGACGGCGCCACCCTTGATCACGGCGCCACCATAGAGACCTTTGGTGTCCGAGTAGACGAGCACCGCCTGGTCATCCTCGCGATAGGTTTCACCGGCGTTCGTGCTGGAATCACCCGCTGTGCCTTCGGCTTCGCCACCGGCTTCACCTGCATCAGACACCAGGGAGCGCACGGCATTGGTGTTCATGAGCAGCATCACCATGAAGGTCTGTTGGCCACCGATCTGGAAGCCGATGCTGCCTTCATTCGCATTGTAGAATGCGGGCGCACCCCATTCGCCGGTCTTCACATCACGCACCATGGCGACACCCGCTCCGCCTTGGAAGCCGAAGATGAATCCCGCTTTCGTACGGTCGAGCAGCAAAATGCCTTTGGCATTGGCCAGAATCTTGGCGGGGATGGCTTTGTCCGGCTTGGACTGCATCTCCTCAAATTTGTAGGTCAGTTTGCGAATACGATCGTCCAACTCGGAACGGCTGGCAGCCATGGTGCTGCAAACGGTGATGCTTAAGAGAATCAGGCTCAGGATAAATTTCTTGGTGTTCATATGTTTCATACAACTTAACAGTGCATGGTATATGCCATCCTTCCATTACGCGTATTAAATCTGTAAATAATTGAAGATGAAATAATTGTGCTATTTATCATGATTGTGAAGTGCACGGTTGTATTGATGGGAATCGTGCATATTGCACGCATTGCATGTGTGCACAAAGGTAGTTTGAAACTATCCTAAGATTGAAAGAAAAATGGCGGTATCAAATCGTCAGCTTGCGTTCGCGTCCGCGCACGGGCCAGCGGTTCACGGCCCGCCCATTCTCCACCACTACGACGTAGCCATGCAGTGCCACGGTGGGGCAGATATGGCGGGGCACACCATAGAGGCAATCACCAACGGAGAACTCGCCTGCCCGGGGAGTCTCAATCACCAGATGTTCTTCGCTCTGGCTGATGGCCACGGCATCGGGCAATTGCGGGAAGAAGACGCGCGGATGTGGATTCTCTGCAGCGACCGCTTTATGGCCGAGGTCGAGGCAGAGCCGGTTCTCGCCGGGCTTGCTGATGACGCGAGTGAGCAACATCGCCGCGAGTTGGAAATCCAAGTCCTTGAAACGATTGCCGTAACCGAAATCCCAAAACACATAGGTGCCTGGGCTGCACTCGCGGGCGGGATATTTGGCGTGAATGGGAAACGTAGGCGTGCCACCAGCGACAATGCGGGGCACAGGCAAGCCATCGCCTTGCAGGCGCTCGAACAGAACCAGCACGGGAGCCATGCCTTCATCGCAAGCGCGTCGACGTTCCGCCAAGTCCTCGATGTGCAGGTGACCATCATACACATGCAAACCATCGGCGATGATGCCGGGTGATTTCACCAACTCACGATACAAAACCGCCGCGCGGTCATCTGGTGTTACGCCGGTGCGGTGCATGCCGCAGTCGATGTCCAAGAGCACTGGTATCTTCAGGTCCGCCTGAGTGGCGGCAGCGGAGAGATTTTTCAACGCGCTGCAATCATCGATGATGGTGCGGAACGTGGTTTGCGGGAAGCGGCGGATGAGTTCCAGCAGGCGAGAAATGTTGGGGCCGACAGGCTGATAGGAGAGCAATACATCCGTCATGCCGTTGCTGGCGGCGAGTTCCGCCTCGGCGATGGTGGCGGCTTTGCAGCGGGTGACTCCAGCGGCCACATGCATCTGCACCATTTCGGCAAGCTTGTGGGTCTTGATGTGTGGTCGTAACCGGGCAGGACCACCGGTCATCGCGAGCACCTTGTCCAGATTCGCCTTGCTGCGGGCCGGATACACGAGCAGAGACGGTGAAGCGATCTCCGCTACGTTCTCCACGATGAACCAGTCGTTGGGCATGGCTTAACTGTTCAGTTCAAAGATGACCTCGATCTCCACGGCGATATTGCCGGGCAGGGAACCCATACCCACGGCACTACGGGCACCAACTCCGTTATCTGGCCCCCAGATCTCGGCGTAGAGTTCGCTGTAGCCGTTGATGACCTTGGGGTGGTCGGGGAAATCGGGGGTGGCGTTCACCATGCCGAGCGTTTTGATGACGCGCTTGATGCGGTCGAGTGAACCGAGTTCATTCCGCAAGGTGGCGAGGATGGCGAGACCAGTTTGGCGCGCGGCGAGTTGGGCAGCGGCGAGATCAAGATCAATTCCTACCTTGCCTTTGATCAGCGAGCCATCGTTGCACAAAGGCCCGTGACCGGAGACGTAGGCGAGGTTGCCGGTGATGACGACCGGTTTATAGACGCCACCAGGCTTGGGGACGGGCGGCAGTTCGAGTTTCAGTTCTTGGATGCGTTGTTCAGCACTCATGGGTGGATAATTTGATAGCGCCCTTGATACGTGAAGCGGGCAAGGCAGGCAATGGATTAAGAGTGGTGCGCCATCTTTACCACAACATGGCGTTTGTGAATTCCTGTGGATGGGTGATACTGCGGGCGTGACGCGCGAACTGCTGTGGTGGCACTCATGAAGAACTTGAAGATTTTTTGCGATACGTTTTTGGGCAAGACCCCTTTGAAGATGTTGCGTGAGGGCGTGGCTCCGCATGAACTCATCTTTCCGGCTGAGATGGTGAATTCACCACTGGCCAAGTCGGGTCCCGATCCGTCTTTCATGGAAGCGGATATCGCGTTCGGCCAGCCAGCTTTAGAGAATATCTATCAATCGAAGAAGCTGCGCTGGGCGCATATATCGAGCGCGGGGTTCACCCGCTATGACACGGCAGAGTTCCGGGCTTATGTGGCCAAGCACGATATCGCCATCACGAACAGCACCACGGTCTATGCGGAGGCGTGCGCGGAACATGTGTTCGCCTTCATGCTGGCGCAGGCGCGGCAGTTGCCGGAATCCTTGAAAGCCCGTCACCCGAACAGTGCGCCAGAGTGGCTTCAGTTGCGTCATAGTTCACCGCTCTTGATGCATCAGCGTGTGGTCATCCTGGGCTTTGGCGGTATCGCCATACGTTTGCTGGAGATGTTGAAGCCCTTTCACATGAAGGTGGTGGCGTATCGGCGCAAGGCGCGCGGCGATGAAGGAGTGCCGGTGGTCTCAGCGGCAGAGTTGCCGGAAGCACTGGCGCAGGCAGATCATGTGATCAATATCCTGCCGGCGAATGCGGATTCCGATAATTTCATCGCCGCTGAACGGCTGAAGCAGATGAAGCCGGGCGCTGTTTTCTACAACATCGGGCGGGGCACGACGGTGAATCAGGACGATCTGGCAGAGGCGTTGCAATCCGGGCAATTATCCGCAGCGTGGCTGGATGTCACCGAGCCGGAGCCTTTGCCGCTGGGACATCCGCTATTGAGCCTGCCGAATTGTCACATCACTCCGCACGTGGCGGGTGGTCATCAGGGAGAGCCGGAGACTATCGTGGGCCATTTTCTGGAAAACTTCCGACGCTTCGTGGATGAAGCGCCGTTGCTGGACCGGATCATGTAGCCGTTATTTCACTGACAACTCGAACGTGGCCACCATGCAGCGATGCTGTGAGCGGCGGCCTGGTTCTGCTTTGCTGGCGATGGGCCGCAACTGATTGTTGGAGAAGATCTGATCGAGTCGCAGCCAAGGGCCGAAAAAAGTGAGCGGATTGCGGGTGAATCCGGGGAAGGTCAGGCCATAGCCGCGACCAGCGGTCTCAAATGCATCGGTGAACTGGCCGCGATAGAGATGATAGATGCGGCCATGATTGGGGACATTGAAATCGCCAGCGATGATGGTGGGAGAGGTCTCCTTTTTTGCCAGCGCGGCGATCTCATTCGCCATCTTTTGCTGATGCTCCCAAAAAGCCTGAGTTTCGTTCCTTAGCTTTTCACCGTAGCCGCCTTTACCGCCAAACGCAGCGGCGAGGAAACCACCTTTGCTCATCGGTTCCAGCTCTTCGCGGGGCGAGGTGAGATGTACGCTATAGATGACGAGGTCGCGCCCTTCCCAATCCACCACACAGCGCATGGCCACGGGCCGCTGATTTAGTCCACGCTGGGGCAGCAGTTCGATCGATTTGATGGGGAAGCGGGTGATCAGGGTGAATTCGTTCACCGCCTGCACGTTCAGATCGGGGTAAGCCTTGGCATATTGCGGTCCACGCCCGGCATCTTGGTAGATGACCACGTCCGGTTTTTCAGCGGCGACGAAATCGGTGGGGCTAAACTTGCCGTCCTGTCCCCGATTGTTGGTGATGAGCTTGAAGCTGGGGCCTTGGGGGGATTTCTGCCCGTGAAACTGCGGCCCCATGTAAACGATCAAGACCAAGATCATGCAACCGAGATGGAGCAGGCACCAGCGAGGCTGGATAAGAAGCGTCAACGGTCCCAAGGCCAAGATGGGCAGGAGCCACATCTGCGGGGGGACATAGACGGCAAAGCTGAGAAACCAATGTGACTCAGCCCGCCATTCCATCAATGCCAGCACCAGGCAGAGGATCGACGCATAGGCCAGATTTAGCGCCATGAGGCCACGGCGGGTCCATTTCAGAAGCTTTTGGATGGCTCCATCGGGGTTACGCCAGTCCCTCAAGGCTTTGACCAGACGATCCAGCAGCGTCACCAACGGGGGATCGTTGGCGGGAGTTGGGTCATTGGCAGACGTTTGCGTCATGTGCGACCTGTATTCTCAGGTATGAGGTGGCAAGGACAATGCTAAAAGCATCTTGAAGCGGCTTGCGGGCGGATTATGGGGATACTATGGTTTTGCCGTCAGAGCTGATAACGCGCCAAGTCAATCAATCCAGTCATATCCAGTCTTTGCCATGAGTCGTATCTTCGTTTTTTTGATGTGTTTGTCCTTTGTGGTTGTCTGGGATGGAGCGGCGGCGGAATCGAAGACGCCCCGGGCACCTGGGCCGAATCCGCTCAGTATCACCAACCTGAACACAGTGAAGCCCACACGTGGTCTGGCGGTCGGGCCTACTCTTTATTCCATCGGGCAACCGACTGATGATGAGCAGCTATACCTGGAACTGATCAACCGGGCGCGGGCAAATCCGCCGCAGGAAGGTGTCTGGCTCTCGGAGTTGACGGACCCGGATGTGGTTTCGGCCATCGATTTCTTCAACGTGAATATCGCGCTCATGGTCAACGAGTTCAGTGTCATCGCTCCGGCCCAGCCGCTGGCGTTCAGTGCTCCGATGATCGCTGCCGCCCGATTGCATAGTGCCTTGATGTTCACGAATCAGGTGCAACAGCATCAGATCACTTCGATCGGAGAACCGGATCTCCTCACGCGGTTGCAGAACGCGGGGTATAACCCTGCTTCTGCGGCGGAGAACATCTTTTCATTTTCGGAAAACACGCTCTATGGACATGCCGGATTCCAGATCGACTGGGGTAATGATGCGGACGGTATGCAGGATGGGCGCGGGCATCGGGTGAATATCCATCGGGGAGATCTACGCGAAGTCGGCATCGGGGTGTATGACGGGGTGAACGGTTCTGTGGGGCCGCAACTGGTGACGCAGGATTTTGGACGCACTGCCGAAGATAAACCGTTTCTGACCGGAGTGGTCTATCATGACCTGAACAGCAATGAGTTCTATGATCTGGGTGAGGGCTTGGGCGGGGTTCAGGTCGAGGTCACAGGGGTGGACTTTTTTGCAGTCACGGCGGGCAGTGGTGGTTACACGATCCCGTTGCCGGGCGATGGTAACTATACGGTCACATTCTCGGCGGCCAATGGTGGCAGTTTCACAACGAACATCACTGTCTCCGGGGGATTGAATTTTAAGGTGGACTGGGTGCCGGTCTATCAACCGCCGACATTGACCGGGCCGGCGAATCCGGTGAACGGGTTCAACATGAATTATGGTTTCACCACGCCCATCGGTATCACGGACTACTCATGGCAGGTGGTGGCATTGACGCCGCTGACATTCACGGATAATGCAGATAGTGGGCTGGACAACTTCACCGCCAATACCAGTGGGGGATATTCGGTGACTGGAGCGGACAATGTCGTGACGCGTAGCTCGGTATTTCATCTGGCACATCCTGCACCGCCCGGATTGCAAACGCTTGAATTGAAGACGGTTTTTATACCCAAGCCGGGGGCGAGGCTGACCTTTCAATCGCGTTTGGGCTTGGCGACGACAAATCAGATTCCGGTGGTGCAAGTTTCCCAAGATGGCGGGCAGACATGGAACGATGTCTGGACGCAGACCGGGGGAAGCTCCAGTCAGAATTCTCCGTATCAACTGCAATCCGTTGATCTGGGCAGCCTGCCGAGGGTGGAGACCAGGTTGCGGTTTGCCTATACCTATGTCTTCCGTGATACAGGGAGTTACTACAGTAATATCGAATATTTTGCCGGTTGGTCGTTCGATGATATCAGCCTGACGGGGACGGATACCGGGGCGACAGTGGGTAGTGACTTGGTGAGCAATGCCGCTCAATTCCCTTTCACGGCAACGACAACAGGGACGACCTTTCTGGTGTTCCTCAAACCATCGGTGGTGAACCGGAATTACCCGGGCAGCAATGTGCTGGAGGTGCACAGTGTGGGCACCCCGACGGTGACGATCAGTTCCTTGGTGGCTTCACCCAGCAAGAAGTTCGATGTCAGTTTCTCACATGCGGCCTCGGGCGGGTTGAAGATATTGACGGCGACAAGCATCACGGGGCCATGGACGGAGGAAACCGGGGTGGCTATCCAGACGACCACGCCGGAGCAGAATTTCCAAGTGACGTTGCCGGGCTTCAGCGGGAGCCGCTTCTTTCAGGCGACTTTGGTGGCGCAGTGAGTTGTGGGCACTCTTGGCGGAGCCTTTAGACCTCAGTGAACTCCGATAAGATTTGAACCGGCAGATGCTTCGGCGGCGGACCGCTGAGGCCACAACCACGGTCGGGTCATTGTCCCACTTGCGCTTTCAGCGCTTCCAGTTGCTTCTCCAAGTCGCGCATGCGGCGGATGATGTCCGGGAGTTGCTGGCTGGCGATGATCTGGCGCTTGGCCACCTTGTCCGGCATGGCCGGGATGCCCAGCACTTTGCCGCCATCGGGAATATCACGCATCACGCCACTCTTGGCGCCGATGGTGGCTTGATTACCGATGGTGAGGTGATCGGCGATACCGGATTGCGCGGCGACCACGCAATAATCTCCCATCTTGGTGCTGCCGGCGAAGCCGACTTGCCCGGTGATGATGCAGTGCCGGCCGATGCTGACATTGTGCGCCACATGGACGAGGTTGTCGATCTTGGTACCCTGGCCGATGACGGTGGAGCCGAGCGCGCCGCGATCGATGGCGGCATTCGCGCCGATCTCGACATCGTCATGGATGATGACGTTGCCGATCTGGAGAATCTTGCGGTGGCGGCCTTCATCCAAGACATAACCGTAACCATCCGAGCCGATGACGGTGCTGGCATGGATGGCGACGCGGTTACCTAACTGACAGCGGTGATAGACGACAACGTTCGGGTGAAGCAGGCAGTCATCGCCCAGCGTAGCGTCATGCCCGATGTGGTTCCCGCCCATGAGGACTGAACGGGCACCGACTTTCACACGGGCACCGATGACACAATTGGGGCCGATGTGCGCGGTGGGGTCCACGGATGCGGAGGCGTCAATGACGGCACTCGGATGAACGCCGGCGGAGTGCTGGTCAGGCGGAAAGAACAGAGGCAGCAACCGGGCGACAGCGACCCGGGGATTCTTGACGCGGATGAGGGTCTTTTGCGTGGAGTTGAATCCCTCAGGAACCAAGATGGCGGCAGCTGCACTGGCTTCCGCGACGGCGAAGTAGGCTTCTTGATCGGCGAAGGTAAGATCGCCGGGACGGACCTGATTGGCAGCGGCGAAACCGGTTATCTGGACGGCGGCATCGCCGATGAGTTCGCCACGGACTTGTTCTGCGATCTGGGCAGCGGTGAAGGGCATGTTTATATCAGGGTTACAGTTGGCGTTTTACTTACCCTCATGCCGTTCATGAAGGTGTTTCTATTTCTGAGGCAGCGGCACCATCTGCTGGGCTTGCACATCCCAGACTTTCAGGCGCAGGCAGCGGATGATATCAGCCGGATGAAGCGAGGTGACCTTGGGTGATTGCAATTCGGGCATCTCCTTCAGCACTTCAGGCAGACGGTAAAAGGGG
>JAURFH010000134.1 GCA_030834415.1 Verrucomicrobiota bacterium
CCGGGGGCTCCGTTCAAGGCATCCACCTCCAACCCACTGTCATCCGCCAGCACATAAGCCTCTTGGTCGATGCCTGCCGGTTTACCAGCCGATTCCATTAGCCACCGTGCCAGTCCGACCGATTTCAAGGTGGCGTTCCCACCAAAAGAGGTCGCATTCTCCTCGATAGGTGGCGCATCCGGAAATTCAATGAGAGACATACAACGGAAACCAGTCCCGAGTATCTGCTGGATCTCTTCCGTCTTGTGCTTGTTGCGCGTGGCCAGGATCAAAGTAGTCACGGGAGATAGGGAAAAACGAAACGCGCCCGGAACCAAGCCCAAAGCTCGCCGAACTACAACTGCGTCACTTTGGCATTCACCAAGAAGAAACCGCCCTGTCCCGAACGAGATACATAGACAGTCTTACTGGTGCCATCGCCACTCAATTCAGTGACATTCAATGAGCCAGTCGGCGTGCTCGCAAAAGAGACCACGCTCTCTGCCCCAGTCAACTGCGCCCGAAACCTCACCTCATGCTTGGCCCCAGAGATGGACTGAAAGGTCAGCGCCAATCGGTCAGCGCCAGATAAGGCCACCACAGTGATCGAATGGGCCATGTTCGGCACGGTGACTTCCAACAAACCACTGGCCTCATGATGCGTCAGAGTATACTGCGGGAGCTGCGTTCCTACGGCCGGCCCGGAAAACGCGATCCCCTCCGTGTCAAAAACCGAACCGTGATTGGTGCAAAAGAAACTGCCATTGAGCGGGATCACCGTACCGCTGGCATGCGGGCACTCTCCCCGGAGCGCCACAAACTCCTCAGCCAACCGACTGATCAGCACCGGAAAATCCGTGCCATACATCAGCCCGATGGAACCTCCCTCTGAGGCCAAGACCGGAAAGTCCGCAAGTTTCAGGCTCAGCTTCCCATCAGTCGCCGGGCTCATCAGTCCAGTCATCGGCTGAGCCCAAGTCTCTTGCCCCAACCGGCAACAGGCCATGCCGGTAAAAAGCGCCGCCAAAAACTCGCGCCGGGTAGGCAGATCAATCTTTGACTGGCAGGGTAGCATTGGTTTAAAGGATGGCATCAGCCGCCAGCCAAGTCCAGCCGCTCCAAGTGACATTCCCATGGCATGAAAACGATGAACAAGAAAGCTCTCTTTAGGAAAACACGCCGGACTCATACATATTTCAGGCTGTAAGTGTCTATTGGGTATGGAGCCATGCCCAAACCGGACAAAAAGTTTATGATTGGCCCGCGCTCCATATTCCTTAATCCTCTGGCACCCAAATAAGGCAGTAAATATGGCCGTAAATAAAAGTTCACAATCAGAGACCGGCAACAAGACTTGGACGTATCTGGCCTTGGCCATGGTCGGCCTCCTTGTTTTGCTGGGCATCTCTTTTCACGAGGGGATGGGCCCGAACATGGTCCATTTCAATAATGACGCGCCTTATGGGATGATCAAAGCCCGTGAGAACTCAGCCCTCACCGGCCTGACGGGATATTGGGAAAACCTGAACTGGGTGGGTATCGAGCAACCCAGCGGCCAACCGGAATTGGGCAACCTCTATTATGCCCTCACCGGCACCGAACTTTTCTGCAAGACCTTCCCCGCTTTCTCCCTCTTCTTTTTGGGCTTTGCGGGCTGGGTATTGTTCCGCACACTGAAATTCCATCCTCTCGTCTGCTTTGCCGGGGCACTGGCGGCCGCCTATAACACCAACGCTTTTTCCAACGCCTGCTGGGGCCTTGGCACTTGGCCCATCGCCCGCGGCATGATTCTGCTCTCTCTCGCCGCTTTGTTCAGCTATCGGGAACGTCCACATTGGTCCAAGCTGGTGCTGGCCGGAGCCGCCATCGGCTTCAACATCATGAGCGCCTTCGATACGGGTGCCATCTACAGCATCTACGTCGCTGCCTTCGCTTTTGCCTTTGCCATCAGCAAGCCAGGTGAGCCGATGGGTAAACGAGCCGGCAAGGGCACAATGCAAGTAGCCGTCATCGCCATCTGCGCCTTTTTGCTCTCTGCCCATACCGTCATGAACCTCATCGGCACGCAGGTCAAAGGTGTCGCGGGCATGGCCCAAACAGAGAAAGAGAAAGAGCAACGTTGGATGGGCGCCACCCTATGGAGCTTGCCCAAGGTGGAATCCTTGCGCTTGGTCATCCCCGGCTTGTTCGGCTATCGCATGACTGACCCGCAAAATCCCAGTCCGAAAGATTACTGGGGCACGGTCGGCGCGCCCGATGGCGCACCTTACGCCCGCTATTCCGGCTCAGGTGAATACGTCGGCTTCCTTGTGATCTTGCTCGCGGCTTGGGCGCTCGGCCAAAGTTTGCGCAAAGACGGCAAAGAGCTGTCTGGAGAGCACAAATACATCATCTGGTTTTGCGCCCTAGCAGGCTTCATTTCTCTGCTTCTTGCCTTTGGACGCTTTGCGCCCTTCTACAAATTTGTCTACGCCCTGCCCTATTTCTCCACCATCCGTAACCCGATCAAGTTCACCAATCCGCTCCACATTTCGGTGCTGATACTATTCGGCTATGGATTGAATAACTTGGTCCGCGCCTGGTTCGCAAACGGAGAGAACACCGCGAAAAAGAGTTGGAGTGAAGCGATGACCGCCTTTAAAAAGCACGCTGATGCCCACTCCCGGAAACTGATGTACGGCGGGCTCGCACTATTGGGCGCTTTTGGTCTCGCCGCCATGATCTACACATCCTCTGCTACCGAGGTGATCGGCTACCTGACCAAATCCGCCCGCTTCAGCGCGGAATCCGCCCAGCAATTGTCCGATTACAGCATCAAGGAAGTCTTCATCGTCTTCGCCTTTCTCGCGAGCTCGCTACTGGTGATCTGGGGTGGCTTGAGCGGCTGGCTTAAACCCAAAGTGGCCACCGGGATACTGCTTGGCATCCTTGCCGTGGACATGACCCGGGCCAACGCTCCTTGGGTCAACTTTTACGATTACACCTATCGCTACCAGTCTAACCACATCATCGACTTTCTGAAAAGCCAGACACCTTACTGGCGGAATGCCGCGGAACTCGCCCCACTCTCCCGGCAGTATCTGCTCACCCAGGAAAGCATGCATCTGGGAGGCGTGTTCAACAACTGGTTGCAACAGCATTTCCAATACTACGGTATCGAGTCGCTGGATATCTCTCAGATGCCCCGTCCGCCGCAATTGGAAGCGAACTACTTCATGCACTGCCGCCCGAGCAGCCCAGACGGTCGGGATTCATATAAGATCCCGCGTCTCTGGGAACTGACCAGCACCCGCTTCATCCTGGGACAGGAAGGTTACCTGATGAGTCTGAACGGGCAATTGGACGGCAACCGAAACCGCTTCAGCATACGGGAGAAATTCCAGTTGGCCGCCAAGCCAGGTGCCACGGGAAACATCGGACCAAATGATGTCACCACTGTGGCCACACCGAACGGTCCCATGGCAGTTTTCGAATTCGCTGGGGCTCTCCCTCGCGCCGTGATCTTCACCAATTGGACCAGTGGACTCAGCAACAGCATCACCTACACGAATGCCGGTGCCTTGGTTGAAAACGAAGCCGCCTTGCCGATGCTCTTTGCTGCTGATTTCGATCCTGCAGCGAAAGTGCTGATCGCGGAAACCATCTCCGAACCAGTTCCGCCAACGAATGACGGCACTAACAGTGTCAGCGAGGTGAACATCCAAGAGCGCAGCGTCAGCATGAAGGTGGAAGTGGTGCAAGACGCAGTGCTGTTGCTGAATGACCGGCACAGCCCCAACTGGCATGTTTATGTGGATGGAGCTGAACGTCCGCTCCTGCGCGCCAACTACCTCATGCGCGCCGTGCAGCTCAAGCCGGGCGATAAGGAGGTCGTGTTCAAATTCGAACCCACGGCCAAGTATCTGAAGATCACCTTTGCCTCCATGGCCGCCTCCTTAGTTTTGCTTGTCTGGTGGCCGTTGCGGGAAAAGAAACAACCGGTCACTGTCTCCAAGCCTGAAGCTCCAGCCGCCAAGAAGTGATGTCTGAATCACCCTCACATCAGGACTCATACCGGCAAAATGAGGCTTACGCTGAGTTCCTCTCCGGCTGGGACAATGGTTTCTACGCCAAGTATGCGGACACTTTGAAACCGTCCGTTTCCGGTGGCAAGGCATTGGACGTAGGCTGCGGTGTTGGCCAAGTGGTGAACCGCTTGCAAACCGCCGGTTACGAGGCCCATGGCGTGGATGTCTCTGAACCGAACATCCAACGCGCCGTGAAATTCAGCCCACGCTGCCAGCTCTACGATGGCCGCAAACTGCCCTTCTCCGACGGCTTCTTCGATTCTGCAGGGGCACTGAATGTACTCGAGCATGTCGAGGAACCAGAACTGTTCATTCCTGAACTGGTGCGAGTGGTGAAGCCAGGTGGCAAAATCGTTCTCTCCAGTCCCAATTTCTTCCGGGTGCTCGGTTTTCGCGATTACCACCCCAAGATGCGCGGCATCGGCCAAAAATGGAGCAACTGGCAACGGCTTCAAGAAAAGCGCCGCCAAATCCGAGAGACACCGGATAAAGTCCGCTTTGACCGCATGGAACCGATCAAACGTGAAGCCTTTCAGCCGGACGATGACGCCATCATCGCCACAAACCCCCTAGAGATGAGCTTCTTCTTGGAGCGTGCTGGTTGTCGCGTGGAGAGCGTCTCTTGCACTGACCGTTATGTCGCGGCTCCAGTAGAATTCGGCCTGAATCTCGGCCCTTGGCGCTGGGGCATGTTCAATGCCTTCCTTGTCGCCACCAAGCTCAAGTGATCAAAGGCCGGAGGGATGATCGAGGAACGTCCACGGCACACGATACTTCTTGGAAAGATGCGCTGAAAGCGCCTTAACCCCAAATGTCTCGGTGGCATAATGCCCGCCATAGAGCACATTCACACCTAATTCCTCCGCCAACGGAAACGACCAGTGTGGTCCTTCCCCGGTGATGAAGGTATCCACGCCCTCTTTTGCAGCTTTCTTGAGTTCGGCTCCCGCACCACCTGTCACCAGACCGATATTGCGGCAAACCTTGGGACCGCACGCCAGCTTGGTCGTCTTACCACCAACGGCATTTTGCAGACGTTTATCCAAATCATTAAGGCTGATTTTGGCTGCAGCCTTGAACCCCAGATATTGCTTCTTCTCCAAGAAGAAAGGTTTTAAGCCTTTCAATCCCAAGGCGGCGCAAAGCTGTGCGTTATTTCCCAGCTTGGGATGCAGATCAAGCGGCAGATGAGAACTATAGACCGCGACATTGTTCTCCAGCAACTGGCATAGCAACTCGTAGCGTTTTCCCGTCCATGGATGCGAAGGCGACCAGAAAAGCCCGTGATGAACGATCAGCAAATCGGCTTTGGATGCGATGGCTTTCTTCACCGTCGCCAGGCTGCCATCCACGGCGGCGGCGATCTTGGTGACTTGCCCCCGGTTCTGCACCTGCAGTCCGTTCACCGCCCCGGGATAATCCTCCACGTTGGCTGTATCGAGCAGTTTATCGCAATAAGCCACCAGCTTGAGCAGTTCCACGCTTTGCATAACGCCCACCTGCATGCCATGCCCGCGCCTGCGCGCAAAGCAATTTCGCGCAACAGGATTTCACTTTTAAGGGGTATCCAACGGCTCAACCAGGTAAAAGCCGTTATTGGCAGTAGAAGTGAAATCCAGATACATGCTGACCGTTTCGGTAGCCAATACAGAACTGGCGATAACTTCCCATTCAGGCGCATTCATGGAGGCTTTACGCAGGATACGATAACTCACGCCGGGCACACTCCGCCAAGTGATCGTAGGCGTCATTTGGATAGCTGAGGCGAAACCTGAGAGCGGATTTAAGGGCGCTGTGCCAGACGTGTATTCCTTCAAATTTGTGCTGCCATCATCATCCGGATCTGCTCCGGGCAAAGAAGCTGGATCGTGCCGATAATGCGCACCAAAATGCTCCACTAACCACGAACCGGGCAGACCTCCGATATCGTAAGGCGAATAACTGAACAGTTGGGGACTGTGTTGGCTGCCAGTGTATCCGCCATAAACTAACATACTCGCACCCGTCCAAACAGCATGGATGTGAATCCGCGGCGAAGGCCCGCCCACATCAGAAACGGGCGACCATTTGTCAGTCAGAGGATTGTATCTTCCGCCGTCATTCAGGTAGACGGTGTCATTATAGGCACCACCGAAAACGAACAGCTCTTTACCCGTCCAAGCCATCGCATTCCGGTTACGTGCGAGGGGCACGTTGTTCATGGACATCGGCGTCCAAGTGTCGGTGGTTGGATTGTAGCGGGCGCCGTCATTATATGACTGGCTCAGGTCAGCTTTCGCGCCACCCCAGACAATCATCTCCGTGCCCGTCCAGACGCTTTGATACATCCAGGTGCGAGGCCCAGGCGCATTCTCCGCCGAGATGGCACGCCAAGTGTCAGTCGTGGGATTGTAAGCAGCTCCATCCCCCAATGCGCCACCAGCTCCAGTGCCGCCCCAGACAATCATCTCCGTGCCCGTCCAAACATGTGCCGGAAGCGCGCGTGCTTCAGGGGCACCGACCGAAGACATACTCCGCCAAGTATCCGTATGGGGATCATAGATGGCTCCATCACTGTAATTTTCTCCCAGATTGACGCCGCCCCAGACGACCACCTCCGAGCCGGTCCAAACCAGCGCTGAATGGCTGCGAGGTGATGGCGCCCCGTCAAGTGATGTTGCCTGCCAAGTATCCGTTTGCGGATTGTAGAGGCCACCGCTGTTCAATTGCGTCCCGTTGTAACCGCCCCAGACCATGAACTCCGTACCGGTCCACACACTCGCATGCTGCGAACGGTTCACGGGGCTATTCACGTCAGTCATGCGGACCCATTGGTTATCATGCGGCGAGAAGCGGGCCCCATCGCTGTGGGAAACTCCTAAACTTTCGCCTCCCCAAACCAGGAGTTCCTT
Organism: Verrucomicrobiota bacterium; assembly: GCA_030834415.1. Classification (GTDB taxonomy): domain Bacteria; phylum Verrucomicrobiota; class Verrucomicrobiia; order Limisphaerales; family JAEYXS01; genus JAEYXS01. The sequence continues at coordinate 6,938 of JAURFH010000134.1, forward strand.
ACCCGTCCACGCAGAAGCATAAACAGAACGTGCAGGCATCACTGCATTATCCGCCCTTTGCAACCATTCGCCAACCGCGGGGATCGACTCTGCACTGGTTGGGTCACTGTCCCCTTGGAACTCCGACAAGTTCGTAAATCCATCATCATCTGGATCCGCACCCTCCAAAGCAGCTGGATTATGTCGGTAGTCACTGCCGAAGTATTCTGCCAACCAATTAGCCGTGATCGTCTCGAAACCGAATTCAGGAGAATAGCTTGTGCAATCAGAGCCATGTCCGCTGCCGGTGTATCCGCCATAAAACAGGACACTTGCCCCAGTCCATACGGCAGAGTGATGAATTCGAGCACTGGGCGCCCCTACGATCGGCATCGCAGACCATGTGTCACTGACCGGATTGTAACGTCCACCAGACTTGATGTAAGTGTTGGATAACTTGCCGGTGGCACCACCAAAAACCACTATCTCCTTGCCCGTCCATGCCATAGCAGAACGGTTCCTTCCGGTTGGTGCCCCCACACTGGAAACAGAAGTCCATGTGTCGGTTGTCGGGTTATACCTCGCCCCGTCAGCAAAAGTAGTTGTTAAGTCTCTCGTAGCTCCGCCCCATACTATCATTTCTGTACCGGTCCAAACTGGCGCGATGATCCATGTTCGTGGGCTAGGCGCATTGATTGACGAAATCGGCCGCCAAGTGTCAGTTTGGGGATTGTAGACAGCTCCATCACCAAATGTATTGGTATTGTCGTTTCCGCCCCAAACAATCATTTCAGTCCCAGTCCAAACGGCACAAACGCCACCACGCCCGGATGGAGCACCAGTTTGACTCATCGGCCGCCAACTGTCTGTGGCAGGGTTATAAAGCGCTCCGTCACCAAAAACCGTCGTCCCTGTGCCTGTCCCCGACCACACAATGACTTCCGTCCCCGTCCACAACACCAGCGAAGCTACCCGCGCAGAAGGCGCACCTACTGTTGATGTTGGTGTCCAAGTGTCTGTTTTGGGTTATAGCGACCTCCTGTGTTAAGCAAGGCACCGTTGTAGCCGCCCCAGAGAATCATTTCCGTTCCGGTCCACACCGCCGTATGTCCAGACCGGTGCTCCGGTGCGTTCACGGTGGACATCACTGTCCAGAGGTTGCTCTTGGCCAGAAACCGGGCCCCTGAATCATAGGAAACTCCAGAGCCCTCACCACCCCAAACCAGCATCTCCTCGCCAGTCCAGACTGCCGTATGGACGGCACGTCCGGGGATACCAGTCGCACTGGCACGGGCCAACCATTCGTCAGCCGCTGTGGCTTGATTGACAAAAAATGCCAAAGACAGGACGGATGTTAGCAACCACGAGAAAGAAAAAGCTCTTGTTTTCATCACAAATTACGTCTGACTGCTTTGTTGAACACAGCCTGTGATCAACTCCTTTGTACAGCTTATTTGCGTTAAAAATATCGCCTCGCACCAAACTTTGTCGAGGGCAAATCCCGTAACCTTACTGACACAATCGCCTGTTACGTTTTTGAGCCCTGCATATTTATTTCCCTCACCCTATTGAATTCTCGCCAGCACTCCTTATAGTGCGCTCGAATTTGCAACGCGAAGAAATGAGCAATCAGCAGGCCGGAGCCAGTCCTTGGAGCGTCCAGGACGCACGCACTCTCTACAACGTTGACCGTTGGGGCGCGAAGTATTTTGACATCAACGAACAGGGCAACGTCTCGGTACGCCCCCTGCAGGACGCCGGTGCCGCCGTAGATGTCACCGACGTGCTGGAAGAAGCCAAGGCGCGCGGGCTCAAGTTCCCCCTGCTCATCCGTTTTCAGGACATTCTCCGCCACCGTGTCCAGTCGATCAACACCGCCTTCCGCAACTCCATCGCCGAGTTCAACTATCAAGGCCAGTATCGCGGCGTTTTCCCCATCAAGGTGAACCAGCTCCGCGAGGTCGTGGAAGAGATCCTCGACGCCGGCAAACAGTTCAATTTTGGTCTCGAAGTCGGCAGCAAACCGGAACTCTATGCCGGACTCGCCCTGCAGAACCAGATGGGCGGCCTCATCATTTGTAACGGCTACAAAGACCCCGGCTTCATCAAGATGGCCCTCATGGGCATCAAGCTCGGGAAGAAGGTCATCATGGTCGTGGAGAAGCTCGAGGAGCTGAAACAGATCATTACGGTCTCCAAGCAGGTCGGCGTTGAGCCCATGGTCGGCATCCGCGCCCGCCTCTTGAGCAAGGGTGCAGGTAAATGGGCTGAGAGCGGCGGCGAAAATGCCAAGTTCGGTTTGAGCACTTCGGAGATGCTGGAAGCAGCGGCTCTATTAAAAGCCGAGAATCTCACGCAATGCTTTAAGTTGTTGCACTTCCACATCGGCTCCCAAGTGCCTGACATCTTGACCGTGAAGAAAGCCGTGCAGGAAGCCAGCCGCTTTTACGCCAAGCTTCACAAGATGGGTTTCCCCATCCAATTCGTTGACGTCGGCGGCGGCTTGGGTGTGGACTACGATGGCAGCCGTTCAGCTTTCGACAGCTCCACGAATTATTCCCTGCAAGAATACACCAACGACATCGTTTACTACATCGGCAACATCTGTGATGCCGAGAAGGTGCCGCATCCGGACATCGTCAGCGAGAGCGGCCGCGCCATCGTGGCCCATCATAGCGTGCTCGTTGTGGAAGTGTTCGGCTCCATCGCCAAGATCCAGAAAGGTGCCCATTTGCCCTTCGGTGATAACGAGCATTCGCTCGTCAAAGAGCTGCTCGATATCCGTCAAAATCTGCCCAAGCTAAACAAGCTCGAGGCTTATCACGATGCCTTGGAACGTAAGGAAGACGCCCACCAGATGTTTACCCTTGGCGTCATGGAATTGCCCGACAAAGCAAAGATCGAAAACCTCTACTGGGATATCAGCCAGGCAGTCGTGGATTCCTTCCGCGGCCAAGCCTACATCCCCGAGGAAATCCGCAAATTGGAAGACAGCCTCGGCGATCAGTATCTCTGCAATTTCTCCGTGTTCCAATCCCTGTTGGACCACTGGGCACTCGGCCAGTTGTTCCCCATCATGCCCATCAGCCGGTTGAACGAAAAACCGGACCGGGAAGGCACCTTGGTGGATATCACTTGTGATTCCGACGGCCAGATCAACAAGTTCATCGACCTGCGTGATGTCCGTGACACCCTGCCCCTGCATTCTTTGAAGCAAAATGGGAACGGCAATGAGCCCTACCATATCGGTTTCTTCCTCATGGGTGCTTATCAAGACATCATGGGCGATCTGCACAACCTCTTTGGTCGTGTCAATGAAGTCCATGTGTTCCTCGATCCCGATGAACCTTGTGGCTACTACGTCGAGGAAGTCATCGAGGGCAACACGATTGTCCAATGCCTCGCGGCAGTCCAATACGACGAACGCGACCTCATCCGCCAAGTCAAAGCCCAAGTGGACGACGCCATCAAGGGTGATCGGCTGAAGCCTTCCGAGGGTATGCGCCTGCTGGATGATTACGAACGCGGCTTGCGCGAATACACATATCTATCATTCTAGCTCCAGCATGTCTGAGCCCGCTGGACCAAACCCAGAACTGATGCCTTCCCTGCGAAGGCTGCTTCGGGGCCTCTCTGCCCTATTCTGGGGTTTGCCGCTGACGCTCATCACTTGCGTCCAAAGTGCCGTCAGTGAATGGCTGCGCCCCCTCGGGATGTTACCGCCTGTAATTCTCACGGGCATGCTCTACTACGGCTTGAGTGAGCTCAGCCATTTCCAAAGACAAGAGCGGGTATGGCGGGATGCCTTGGATCGCACCAGACTCTTTGCCCTTATCAATTTGGGCCTGTCACCTTTTATCTACTGGTGGAATCAATTTCCCAACATCGCTTTCTTTACCCAAGTCGTCTTCGTGATGGCCCTGTCCAGCCTGCTGTTCCTCATCTCCCTGAATTTCCTCCTGCAACGCCTCACCGCCATGCTGCCCGATGAGATGCTACGTGCTGAGACCCGAGTCTTCACCCAGATGAACCTCGGCTTGATTGCTGGATTGCTGGCCGCCGTGGCTCTCTATCAGACCCTGGCCTCAGTCAACGAACTTCCCGCCATCATCATCCGGCTGCTGGACATTCTCTACGCCACTCGCCGCGCCTGGTTGCTGCTACTCGCTTTGTTGCCGCTCGCCATGACCATGACCCTTCTTTGGAAAACCAAAGAAGTCGTGCTCAGCTCCATCTTCAGCAACAAAGATTTCGTTCCGCCACCAACAAAGAGCTAAACCAAGCTCATTCAGTGCCCCCTGATTCCGAAGGGGAAGTCAGCCGTAGCGCGAACATATCGTTGGCTCCCGATTCTTTCTTGGGCATACACAGCTTCGACTCCCCACAGCAACCGGGCTTGACCTGTAAAAGCCACTATAGAAGAATATTTCTCATTAGTTAGCCAAGGCGGATTTAACCACTTATGCAAATCTATATCCATCGCGATGGACAACAGACCGGTCCCTATTCCGTAGATGACCTCAAAGCCCACCTAGATTCCGGCGCGCTTCAAGCTGCTGACCTCGCTTGGTATGAAGGGGCCGCCGATTGGGCGCCGATCAGCTCAATCCCAGGAATGTCCATCACAAGCAACACCCTTAGGGTCTCGGCTCGACAAGAACAGCTTCGCGACACCTTGGAAGAATTGGAACCAGAGGAACCTAAACCTGTAAAACGCACACATAATAAGTGGCTTCTCAATATTGTGGCCTTAGCTGCTATGTTTTTTGCCTTGGTTTTCCTTGTGGGCACACTGTCCATGGTCACAGGTTCCAGGCATGATACCTTGCCTTGGGGAATACTGCTTGGCGGACTTTTCTTATGCGTCCTAAGCGTTAGCATCTGCGTCCAGTGCATGATCGCATTGCGCTGCGGACCTCCATCAGGGGTTTGCGACCATTGCAACAAGACCAAGCCGACCATTAGCGCCGGCATCAACCGTCATATCGGCGCGATCATCTTGTTCTTCCACAAGTCAGCCACCGGACAGATGTGCAAACAATGTATATCGAATGTTTTCTGGCAATACACGTTGATCACTCTCTTTTTCGGCTGGTGGGGTGCCATGTCCTTGTTTGTGACGCCGTTTGTTTTGACTAACAACGCCGTCGTATACATCAGGAGTCTGATGATGAAGAACCGC